>CAIQYP010000001.1 GCA_903876045.1 uncultured beta proteobacterium
ACTCAGAAGCGACTTCTGGAGCCTTGCATTTGCATCCTCATAAATCTCAGCAGACAGTCGAAGCTTTCGTCCAGCACTCGAAATATCAACTAATTTTTTACATATTTTCATTTTATTCTCCACTTTGGTTGTGGTTCAGAATGTTCCTTAGTATCAGAATGGTCAACAACACAAAAAAAATGAAAGGTTAGTTTCATTTTTTGATCTAAAGACGGTCCGAATGGCCGGTTTTCGGCGCCCTATTCGTAAACCTCAATTTCCAGTTTCAGCCCATCAGAAGCGTTCATACCTTGCCGGTCGACACATCCAACGTACGCAGTGGCTTTTGAATTGAGGCAAACCTACGCCCGACTCACTCACCCCGCGGCCGGGCAACCCGCGCTCAGACCTGCACGGAATCCAACGCCTCCAGGGTCCGGCGCGTAGCGCCCTGGTGGGCCACGCTCCAGGCCAGCGAAGCCTGGCGTGTTCGGGCAAGGCTTGGGGGATCTGCAGCGAGTTCGCCACTTTGGTTAAGGGCATCTACCATGTCGGCGCAGCGAAATGCGGCACCTGCTTCAACTGCCATCTCTGCCGCCTGCGCAAAGTTAAAGGTGTGCGGGCCCATTAGCACCGGGCATCCGCAAGCAGCGGCCTCAATCAGGTTTTGCCCACCCAGCGGCGCAAAGCTGCCACCGAGCAACGCCATATCGGCAAGCCCGTAATACAGCGCCATTTCGCCCAATGAATCTCCGAGCCAGACATCGGCTTCCTGCGGTGCCCCCTGCCAGGCAGAGCGGCTCGACACGCTGAAACCTGCAGCCTGAAACAGTTCGGCCACCGCATCAAAGCGTTGCGGATGGCGCGGCACGATCAGCCATTGCACACCAGCCATCGGCCTGGCCCTGAGCGCATCGATGAGCATTTGCTCCTCGCCCTCGCGCGAGCTGGTAAACATCAGCACCGGGCGGACACTAGTGGCACGCCACGCGCGGCCCCTGGTCAATAAAGCCGCATCAGGCGTGGCGTCGAATTTCAAATTACCCGTCACCGCCAGCACCGTTGCACCCAGCGTGCGCAGACGCTTCGCGTCGTCTTCGGTTTGTGCCAGCACGGTATGCAAGCCGGCATAGGCCGGTCGGGACAGCCAGCGCAAACGCAAAGCCTGCTCCTCTGACTTCTCACTCATGCGCGCATTCACGAGGCACAAGGGCACACCCGCCTGCTTGCACCCGGCGACCATGTTCGGCCAGACCTCGGTTTCCATGAGCAGACCCATGCGTGGCTGAAAGTGCCGTAGAAATTTCTGCACCGCACCGGGCGTGTCCCAGGGCTGCCAGACTTGCACATCACCCTCTTTCAAGAGCGCCGTGCCTTGCTCCCAGCCGGTGGCCGTGCCATGCGTCAGCAACAGGCGCATGCCGTGATAGCGCTCACGCAGGCCGGCCACCAGGACAGCAGCGGCGCGGGTTTCGCCCAAGGAAACTGCATGCAGCCAAACGAAACGATGGGTACTTCCAGGCACAGACGGCGGCACCTCGTAATGACCGAAGCGCTGTTCAATGGCGTGTGCATAGAGCGGCTCGTTCACCGCGCGGCGTTGCAACTTGGCACGCACCAATGGCTGCGCTAGCCACATGCCAAAAGAATACAGGGCGCGCATCATGGTTTTACGTGCACAGCACCGGTGTCGCCAGACTGTCCCAAGCCTGCCAGACACTGTCCACATCCGGCGTGGGATTGGCGAAAACGCAAATCTGGTGCGCGTTGTGCACACCGGTGCGCCACGCGGTATCAAAGTTATAGATCTGCACGTGCGGCAAGCCCAGTGCCACGGCGATATGGGAAAGGCCGCTATCCACACCGATGACGCCAGCGCATTGCGCCATGGTGTCGGTCAGCGCGTCCAAGGCCATGCCCGGCCAGACCCAGGCGTCCGCCAGTTCTGCGGCTATTCTTTCACTGACCGCTTTTTCGGCTTCGCTGCCATGTGCCAGCGCGACACAAAAGCCGCTGTGGTTCAGGCGTTGGCCCAGCGCGATCCAGGAGGTCAGGGGCCACTCCTTGTCTTGTCGTGAAGTGCCATGCACCAGGGCCACCACCGGCTTGCGCGGCGCAAAAGGGTTAGCCGCTGCGCCCGGATTGGCCAGTAATTTGTGACCGGGGCGCGCCTGCGGTTGCGCGACAGCCATGCCACCGGCTTGCAGCCCGAACCGGGGCTCACCTTCGACGGAATAACCCAGCGCCTCGGCACAAAAGATGCGGGAACGTGCCACCGCATGCACGTGCGGCTCCAGCCGAATGGCCACATCAGCCAGCCAGCGTGTCGGTGCCTCGTAGCTGGAACCTTCTGTCTGATTGGCCATGCCGTAGCGCAGGCCACCGACCTTGGTCTGCGCCAGCCACGCCAGCAAAGCCGACTTGGTCAGGCCCTGCAGGTCGATCACCGCGTCATAGGCGTGGGCCTGCAATTTGGCCTTAAATGCAAACCACTCTTTGCGGTTCTGTGCCGAAAAATAGCCTTTACGCCAGCGTCTCAATTCGCAGGGAATAACACGCTGCACACCTTCGCAGCGTGCTACCAGCGGCGCAAAGGCACGCTCCACCACCCAGTCAATCTGGGCCGTGGGGTAGGCGCGGCGGATGTCCTGCACAGCAGCCATCGCATGCACCACATCGCCCAGCGATGACAGCTTGACGATGAGTACCCGCGGAACTTGGGGTGTCGCCAAGCTCAATGCGCGGCTTCCTCAAACTTGGCGTCGGGTTTGACGGTGCGCAGCAGGGCCAGCATGGCCGTCTGGATGCGCTCCAGCGCCTCGGGCGTATGGCCTTCAAAGCGCAGCACCAGCACCGGTGTGGTGTTGGAGGCGCGCACCAGGCCAAAGCCGTCCGGCCAGTCCACGCGCAATCCATCGATGGTGTTGATGACGGCGGGAGCGGCAAAGTCCACCTTGGCCACCAGTTGATCGACCAACCCGTGGGCCTGGCCTTCGGCACAGACCACGTTGAGTTCCGGCGTAGAAAAGCTGGAGGGTAGTGCATCCAGCACCACCCCGGCATCGGGTGCGCGGCTGACAATTTCGAGCAGACGGCAACCCGAATAGGTGCCGTCATCAAAACCGAACCAACGCTCTTTGAAGAAGATGTGGCCGCTCATCTCGCCGCCCAGGGGCGAATCTATCTCGCGCATCTTGGCCTTGATCAGCGAGTGCCCGGTCTTGAACATCATGGGCACGCCACCGGCCGCTTCGATGGCTGGTGCCAGACGCTGCGAACACTTCACATCAAAAATAATGGTGCCACCCGGCACGCGTGACAACACGTCGCGCGCGAACAGCATCATCTGACGGTCGGGGTAAATGTTGTTGCCCTGTTTGGTGACTATCCCTAGGCGGTCGCCGTCACCGTCAAAGGCCAGGCCGAGTTCCGCATCGCTGTTCTTCAGCGCGGCCATCAGGTCGCGCAGGTTTTCCGGCTTGCTGGGGTCCGGGTGGTGGTTGGGGAAGTTGCCATCCACTTCGCTGAATAGCTCGGTCACTTCACAGCCGATGGCGCGCAGGATGGCGGGTGCCGACGCACCGGCCACGCCATTGCCCGAGTCCACCACGATCTTCATGGGGCGTGCCAGTTTGATGTCGCCCACAATGCGCGCCGTGTAGGCGGCCAGCACGTCCTCCTGCCTGCAACTGCCGCCGCTCTTTTTGGTCCAGCTATCGGTCTCCATCATGCGGCGCAGGCCCTGGATGTCGTCGCCGTAAATGGCCCGTCCGCCCATCACCATCTTGAAGCCGTTGTAATCGCGCGGGTTGTGGCTACCGGTGAGTTGGATGCCGCTGGCGCACAGCGTATTGGCCGCAAAGTACAGCATGGGTGTGGTGACCATGCCCACATCGATCACCTGCACGCCCACATCCATCAAGCCGCGAATCAGCGCGGTGGATAACGAAGGGCCACTCAGGCGGCCATCACGCCCCACCGCCACGGTGGTCTGCCCCTGCGCCACGGCGACGCTGCCAAAGGCACGGCCCAGGCCGAGCGCGATGTCTTCATTCAGGGTGGAGGGGACGATGCCCCGGATGTCGTAGGCCTTAAAAATGCCAGCGTTGAGTTGCATGCGAATCCTTGTTGCTGTGCCGCGCAGGCGACTTCTTGATATTGCGCCCCATTGTAGGTGCTGGCCTGATCAGGCAGATGTCCGGAAACGGCTAGTTTTAGCGGTGGGTCTGCGTATCATCCAGCCATGTCCGCCTCTGCCACGAACCTTGATTCCGACGCTTGCTATCTTGCCCTTAAAACGCGTGATGCCCGCTTTGACGGCCGCTTTTTCACGGGCGTGACGAGCACCGGTATTTACTGCCGGCCGGTCTGCAAGGTGCGCACACCGAAGCAGGAAAACTGCTGCTTCTTCAGCCTGGCGGCCCAAGCGGAATCGCAGGGGTTTCGGCCCTGTCTGCGCTGCCGCCCTGAGATAGCGCCTGCCAGCGGCGCCGTCTGGTCCATCCAGGACGCCTCGGGCATCCTGGCGCAGCAGGCCGCACAGTTACTGGATGCCTTGTTGCAAACAGGCGAAACATCCAGTGGCATGGTTGCAATTGCAGCCAAACTGGGTGTGAGTGAACGCCACCTGCGGCGCATATTTGAGGCCCAGTGGGGCGTGTCGCCCCTGCAATATCTGCAGACGCGGCGCCTGCTCAGTGCCAAGCACCTGCTGACTGACACGCAGTTGCCCATAACCCAGGTTGCCACCTTGAGCGGCTTTGCCAGCTTGCGGCGTTTCAATGCCGCCTTTTTGCAGCATTACCGACTGCAACCCCGCGCGCTGCGGCGCGACGGTGCCGGCGGCGCAGCCCAACCGGCCAGGCAGACGGCTCACGGTATTCGCCTGAAGGCCAGCTACCGTCCACCCTATGACGTGGCAGCCATGTTGTCATTTTTGAGCCAGCGAGCCGTGCCACTGGTCGAGTCAGTGGACCTGCAACAACTGAGCTACCAGCGCACTTTGGCACTCGAGTGGAATGGGCAAACCCTGTGCGGCTGGGTGCATGCCCGCTTTGTGCCCGCCCAATGCGCGGTGGAATTTTTGATCAGCGAGAGCCTGACCCCGGCCCTGCCACGCCTGATGGCCGACCTGCACCACCTGCTGGACCTGGACGCCGACCCCGCGCCCATCGCCGCCTGCCTGGGTGAACGCTTTGCGGGGCTTGAAGGCCTGCGCGTGCCCGGCACGCTGGATGGATTTGAGTTGGCCGTCCGCGGCATTCTGGGCCAGCAAATTACGGTGGCAGCAGCGCGCACATTGGCCAGCCGCCTGGTGCAAACGCTGGGTCAACCGCTCGCAGTCGCCACCGCCTTACCCAACCCCACGCCCTACCCGGCCCTAACGCATTTGTTTCCTTCGGCGGCGCAGTTGGCCTACACCTCTGCCGACCAACTGGGTGAACTAGGCATCGTCAAGCAGCGCCAAGCCGCCATCCTCGCCCTGGCGCAAGCACTGGTGTCAGGCCGCATCAGCCTGCGCCCCGGTGGCGATGTGGCCCAAACCACCGCGGCCCTGCAAGAGTTGCCTGGCATTGGCCCCTGGACTGCCAACTACATCGCCATGCGGGCGCTGCGCTGGCCTGATGCATTCCCGGCGGGCGATGTGGCGCTGCAGTCGGCGCTAGGCGTGCGCCAGCACAAAACACCGGCGGCCGAGGCCGAGCGTTTGTCACAAGCCTGGCGCCCGTGGCGTAGCTACGCCGTGGTGCGCGCCTGGCATTCCCTTGTTCCCAAGAAGGTAGAAACACATGAAAACCATTAAAACCAAAGAAGCCCTGGTGCGCTGCCGCTATGACAGCCCGTTAGGCCCCATGACACTGGCTGCCACTGACAAAGCTCTGGCAGGTGTCTGGTTTGACGGCCAAAAGCACATGCCCGACGCCCGTGGCTGGCCCGAGCAGCCCGAGCACCCTGTGCTGCAACAGGCACGCCGCGAATTGGCACAGTACTTCGCCGGCGAACGCCAACAATTTGATGTGCCACTGGACACCAGCCGTGGCACGGAATTTCAGCAGCAGGTTTGGCGGGGGCTGCTGGGCATTCCAGCGGGCCAGACCATTTCCTACGGCACCTTGGGCACGCGCATTGGTCGCTCGGCAGCCGTGCGGGCGGTCGGTGCGGCGGTGGGGCGCAACCCCCTCAGCATCGTGGTGCCCTGCCACCGCGTGCTCGGTGCAAACGGCGCCCTCACCGGTTATGCCGGTGGGCTGGAGCGCAAAACAGCCTTGCTGCATCTGGAAGCTTCAACGCAGTCGACAATCACGGCATGACACAAACAACAAAGCAGGCCTGGCTCGTCGATTTCGTAATGCTGGCGGCAATCTGGGGCGCATCCTTTATGTTTATGCGCACGGCCTCACAAGAGATGGGGCCGCTGGCCTCTGCCGGAATGCGAGTGATCATTGCGGCGCTGTTCCTCCTGCCTATTCTCTGGTTCAAGGGCCTGGGTGGAGCCCTGCGCAAGCATTGGAAAATCACTCTGTCGGTGGGCGTGCTGAACTCCGCCCTGCCCTTCGTTTGCTTTACCTATGCGCTGCTGTCCATCACCACGGGCTTATCTGCGATTCTCAATGCCACCGTGCCTTTGTTTGGCGCGCTGGTTGCCTGGCTCTGGCTCAAAGACCGGCCCAGTGGCTCGCGCATGCTTGGTCTTGCAGTGGGCTTTATCGGCGTAACCATGCTGGCCTGGGACAAGGCCAGCTTCAAGCCCGATGCCAACGGCCTGTCCACCGGCTGGGCCGTGCTGGCCTGCTTGCTGGCCTGCCTGTGCTACGGCACGGCCGCCAGTGTGGCCAAGCGCTACATGGCCGGGTTGCCCTCGCTGGTGTCAGCCACCGGTAGCCAGATCGGGGCCAGCATTGCCCTGATGCCGCTGACCTTGCTGTATTGGCCGGCGCAGGCTCCCAGCCTGCAGGCATGGGGCTCTGTGCTGGTGCTGGGCGTGGTCTGCACCGGCCTGGCCTACATCCTGTACTTTCGCCTGATTGAGCGTGCCGGCCCGGCGCGCGCGCTGGCGGTGACGTTTGCTATTCCCGCCTTTGCCGTGTTCTACGGTGTGCTGTTGCTGGGCGAGAGCATCACGCCCTGGATGGTGATCTGTGCGCTGGTGATCATTGCCGGCACCACGTTGTCCACGGGGTTGCTCACGCTGGGCGCACGCGCAAGGGCTTAACGGCTATTTGCAATCTAGCGACTCCCTCCGTGGCGTGCAATCTGAGGTTGAATTGATTGAAGCACTTATCCTCAGTATTGTGCAAAAGATGGTGGACTCAAGGGCTTGCTAGCATCTCCAACGGCAAACCTTAGCGTTAGATGCCATACGGAAAATCTAGCCAAAAATGTTTGCTGCTCTATTGCCGTCATTGCCTGTCTCAATGGCACTTCTCGGAAGCAGACATACTGATCGACGCGAGTGCAACGCTCTATTTCAAGTTCATTCTCAATTGCCGTATTTCACTAAGGGCGGACCGCTGGAACAGAAACTTCCCTGGTTGTCCATTGGTCACCCGTTATCGAAAATTGGAGAGCGGTGAGTTCGAACGTCGTCGACGGCTGGATGGCAGTCAGTGACTGCCATCCGTGCGCTCAAAACGTACTATGGCATGGAGTCCGTGGTCATCATGTGTGAAAACGAGCCTGCCAACCATTCGGGCAACAATCTGTCGAACGATATACAGACCCAAGCCGCTGCCTGGTCCTCGGCTCGCATCGCCACGGGCAAAGGCCTTTTGCAGTATCGACTCTTGGCCCGCGGGCAAGCCAGTTCCCGCATCACAGACGTCAATCTGCACAGTGTTCTTACTTTCAGGGCTGTGCTCAGCCGATATACTTATCGCCACAGGCGCTTTTCCATGCACGAGCCCGTTGTCAATCAGATTGAAAATCAGTCGGTTTATAAGTAGTCCGTTTGCCTGTCCAAGTAACACACGCTCCTGTGCCGGAGCCATGCAGAGCACCTCTGGTGAGCATTCGAAGCTTGCCATCACGAAACGCGCCAACGCTACCACATCGACCGTTTCGTCCATCACCAAAGAACCCGCACGAACAAAGTCGAGAAAACTGCCGATCAATTTGTCTGCATGGTCGACGTTGCGGGTAATGATCTCAATGTGTGGTTTTGGATCGGTGAGTTCCGGTAACAGTTCGGCCGCCAAACGGATACGCGATAGCGGACTGTGCAATTCATGCGATACGCCGGCCAGAAGGAGCGCACGCTCGAGTTCAGCAGTTCGCAGCCGCTCAAGCAGTAGCTGGTATTCCTTATGTATTAGACGTATTTCAGTTGATGCACCACTGATTGTTGATGCTGAAATGGCCGCAAAGCTGCCTTTTGGATCGATGCCCGGCACATCAGCTTGGATACGACGGCTAAGTTGCTGTGACCGTCAGCCGATAGACTGTTGGCCTGCTCCAAACCTGTTTACAGCGGTGCTCAACCCTGCCATATGAGCGCGAGCAATATGTTTGATGGCTTGATTTGCACGCTATGTGAGGGGTGCTTTGATTTCCTCAATAATGTCAACCAGCGTGAGCCCCAGCTCACGCTTTTGCATAACGGCGCTCATGCGACTGAAGGCGTGTGATCAGAATCAGGAATGGTTTCACCATCCGTAGAAAGGATGATGGCCATTGCCTCTTCCACAGTGTCAACCACGCGAATGCGTTGTTCCAGATCCTTCTTTGCAATCAGACCACGCGCCAGCACGGTGTTATGCAACCAGGACAGCAAGCCACCCCAGAATTCGCTACCGAAAAGGATCACCGGGATCTCACCCATCTTGCCGGTTTGCACCAGGGTTACCACTTCAAACAGTTCATCCAGCGTACCCACACCGCCAGGCATGCAGACAAAGGCACGCGAGTGACGGCAAAACGTGATCTTGCGGGATGCAAAATGTTCAAACATCAAAGAGATGTCATGGTGTTCATTCGGGGTTTCGAATGGAAGCATGATGGCCAAGCCCACGCTGGTTCCATTTTCACCATCACGAGCTCCCTTGTTGGCTGCTTCCATGATGCCAGGGCCACCACCAGAGATCACCGGAATGCCGGCGTCAGAAATGGATTTGGCAAGGTTGAATGCGTGCTGGTAATACGGATCATCCGTTTTAATGCGGGTTCCACCATAGATGGACACAGCAGGAGGCAGTGCGTCTAACACACGCTGTGCAGTGTTCAGTTCGCGCTGGATGCGCTTTCCGATTTTGCAATTGAGATCAATAACGTTTTTCATGAAAATGCCTTTTTTATTCAACTGGGCATCAGTTGAAGAACAGGCTGTAGGCGAGCAAAATGCAAGCCGCGGAAGCAATCAAATCAGCACGCTTGACTTGATGTGAGCTAACGAATGCACACAGCGGATACAGGGCAAAGATGGCAAAGATCGAGATAGAGAGTCTGTGCGTCAGCAAGACGGAGCCCATAGCTACAGTGATCATCACCAACGACAAACGAGACAGCTTAGATGTGGTCGCATCTTTTTGTGCACCCGTCAAAGCAAACTTGGTGATGACATAACCGATGTAACCCAGGCCCACAGCACAAGCAAAGGCCGGGAGGATCTGCGCCAAAGGCGACAAGAAAATCATGATGGCAAAACCAACCACAATGATTGCCGAAGCCTTCAAGCCACGGGCACCAGAAAACACACCACCCAAGCTTTCAAAGAATACGAGCATGGGAGCTGCACCCAGGAACGGGCTGATCATGAAGACCACTGCACTCATCGTGATGCTGCGATCAAAGTTCTTAGGGCGACCGCTGTAATCTTGCATCACAGGAGACACAGATGCCATCGTTTCCAGAGTAGCCACCACATCGACAACAACCACGTACAACAGAATCAGAACACGACCAATGTTTTTGTAGCTGAAGGCGTCATACAAATCGGGAGCATGAACTTTCAAGCTGGGCATAGCAAACGCCGACGTGGGCATGTGATCCAGATTAAACACCGCAGAACCGATAGCGGCCAAGATGATTCCACCCAGGATGGCGTAACCGCCAAAGCGCTTTGATTGACTCACAATGAACACAGCAGCAAAGCCCGCCAAAAACACAGCACCTTGCATGTCCATGTGAAAACGAAGACCAGCCATGTTGCCATTAACGATGCCAGAAGCTTTGAACGCGGCCAGCAGCAAATACACACCAATGGCAACAGAACCAGCCATCTTCAGAAGAGGAGACATCTTGCCGACCATGGCCTTGATGCCACCAGAAATGGCCAAGCTCATGAAGATCACACCAGCAAAAAACTCAATGCCCATGATGGTGCTGAATGGCATGCCGCTGGCCATGAGAGATGCGATGATGGAGGTTGGAACAATGCCCGGGCCAACAGCAAACGGCAATCGGGTGCCCAGTGCAAAAATCAACGTGCCAACCGTGCACGCAAAAGCAGTGGCAGCAACAGAAGTTACCTCACCTTGTCCAGCCATATTCAGCATGGCCGGAATTAAAATGATGATGTAAAGGCTACTGAGAAACGTAACAAAACCCCCGCGGAAGTTTCGAAATAAATCCAGTTGAGCAATACTCAAGCTTGATTTAGATTTGGCAGTTGCTGCAGCAGAGCGCACAGCGGAAATTTCAACGGTATCGGTTTTCATCAAAATGCGCGGAAAACATCGGACTTTTAAGCCGATGAGGCAGAGTGCGTCACATCTTTAATGCGACCATTTTCCCGCTATCCTTTCTTAATCTGCTTCGTTAATAAAACAGGGCTTTCCACCCTTATGGACCTCCTGAGGAGGCTCTGCCCGTAAAGGCCTTGTGACGTCGAGCAACAAGGTGGACTCCCTCGCAAGTTGCTCAAGCTTCCCTCGACAATGTCAATGACAGGCTCCCACTGCTTTCGCAATGGAGGTGTAAACCTTCGGCGCTTTACCTTTCGCCAGCATGATCAACACCTTACAGAGCAGCGAACTGTCGCGCATGCTGAAGTTAATGAGTCGGTATTGAAGAATTCGAATTCACCATTCAAGCGAACTTTGGGCGATCAGTATTCCCAGTCACTCGCAGCAGATATGTGAGGGCTGCGGGCAATTCAGTCTGAGGTTGCTCAGAGTTGCACGCGCACGATGGAAAAATCGTCATCGAGCGGGCCGGGGCCATGCTTCATCTGCGCCCACCGGAAAAGCGACTCCAGCGCATCGGGCTCGCTGCCGTGCTCCAGCATGAAGTCCTCAAAGTCCTCGTAGGCGAGTTCGTTGCCCTCGGTGTCCTGGATCTCGAAGCAACCGTCGCACAGGACCACCAGCTGGGCGCCCGGCGGAATCACATGGGAGCCCGACTCGTAGGGCACATCCTCGAAGGCGCCGATGATCAGGTTGGTGGACAGCAGCCTCTCGCCGGTGTTGCGGCCATCCGCGCCCGGCATCAACAGCAGGGCTGCAGGATGGCCACCGCTGGAGTGGCGCAGGGTGCGCGTGGGTGTGTGGAATACCCCGTACCACAGCGTGAAGTACATGTCGTTCTGCTTGGACATCAGGTAGATGTTGTTGAGCGCTGACAGCACGGCGCCCGGGTCCTTCATGTCCACATTCGGGATGGAACCCGAGCGGATCTGGTTGATGGCAGTCACCGACAGCAGCGCGGGGCCCACACCGTGGCCACACACATCGAGCAAATAGATGGCGAAGTGCTCCTCGTCGATCCAGTGGTAGCCAAAGGAATCTCCCCCGAGTTCGGCCGAGGGCTGGTAAAACCAATCGATCTTGAGGGGCAGGTCCGTCGGCTCCGGAAAAATCGAGCGCACGTACTTCAAGGCCTCGTTCAGCTCTTCGTCCAGGCGGCGCTGGGTGCGCTCGAGTCGCTCCTTTTCCGCCTCCAGTTGGGCGTGTTGCAGGCGCTCGATGTCGCGCAGGCGCTTTTTCTCAAGCGATGAGGTGACACGCGCGCGCAGCAGGGTCGGGTTGAAGGTCTTGGGAAGATAGTCTTCGGCACCGGCCTCGATGCACTGGACCGCGCTTTCGATCTGATCGGTGCTGGAGATCACGATCACCGGCGGGGCGCGAAGTTCAGCGTCTGCCTTGATCGCAAGCAGCAGTTCAATGCCGGTCATCTTCGGCATTTCCATGTCGAGCAACATCAGATCGAACGCGGCCTCGCGGATCTTTTCCAGCGCATCCTGGCCATCCTTGGCCTCGACAATGTGCTGCAGCCCCAGACTGTTCAGCGCACGTATCAAGGCCATGCGCATCAACCGGCTGTCGTCGACCACCAGCACGCGCGCATCCTGCAACAAATTGCCGGTCAAGGGCGGCGATAACGGTGCCGCATTGGGCGTGGTGGGGATACTGGGAGTGCTCATGGAATTCAATCGGTCAATGAAGGGAAGTGCTGCGCTGGGAACCGGCCGGTTCACCCGGGACGCCTTAAGTTGCAGCCCTGGGCACCAGCGCCACAAGCCGTATCGCCTTGGACAACAACTGGTCTTCCTGAAAGGGCTTGGTGATGTATTCGCGAACCCCCAGGCGCGCCACGGCAGTGACGGTTTCGGGGTTGGAATTGGCTGTCAGCATGATCACCTTGGTGCCTTTGAGGGCATCGTCAGCGCGCAGTTGCTTGAGCATCTCGACGCCATCCATCACCGGCATGTTGTAGTCCAGCACGACCAGATCGGGGCGGTGCTCCCGTACCTGTTGAAGCCCCACTTCACCGTTCTCCGCTTCGATGATGGTGCACTCGAAGCGCGCGAAGGCACGCGCCACTGCCCGGCGCACCAGGCTGCTGTCGTCAACGCTGAGGATTTTGGGATTCATGGGGTTCAAACCTTAACGAGAGGGATAGGGAAAAGGGGTGACCGGCACAGGCCCAGCCACCCTCGAATCGGGACTCAGAAGGCCCGGCATCGGCGAGATCTGCGCGTTCCCGCGTCACCTGCGGTGTGCCCAGATCATTGAGGTAACCGCTGTCGGTCAGCGCAGCGCCAATCTGGCCGGACAGCATGTTGCAGAACTCGCCCGCCAGATCGCGCTTGTCGGCGTCCGACGCGGCGCTGCTGTCTGGCAGCCCCAGCATCCGCGCCACCAGGGTGTCGGCCAAAGCGTCCGGCAGCGACAGGCAGATATCGCCCCGGACTCTGGAGCCAAACAGCACAACGCTCCCGTACAGCGTGGCGGCATAGCCCGTGGCCACACTCGGCAACTGGTCAAGCGGCTCGGTAGGCAGGCTGAATTGGGTCTGCAGCACGTTGCGCACGGCGGCAGAGACGATGGGCGCAAGAATGGGTGTGGGCATGCTGTTCACGCGGAGCTGGTTTCAGAAAGGGCTTGGACGATGGCATGGGGCATGCGCTTGAGGGAGACCACTTTTTCAGCCGCGCCCATCTTGATGGCGGCCTGCGGCATGCCAAACACCACACTGCTTTGCTCATCCTGCGCCAGAGTGCGCGCGCCCATGGAACGCAAAGCCAGCAGGCCGCGGGCGCCATCCACGCCCATCCCGGTCAGCAGCGCAGCGACGGCATCTTTGCCCACCAGATCGGCCACGGAACGGAACAGGATGTCCACCGCTGGACGGCAGTGGTGCACGGGTGGCGATTGGGTCAAACGGGTCATGTAGCCGCCACGCGTCGGAATCAATGCCAGGTGGAAGTTGCCAGGGGCGATCAGGCAGGTGCTGGGTTCCAGCATCTCGCCATCGACCGCCTCACGCACAGGGAATGTGCACAAGGCATCAAGATGGGCCGCCATGGTGCGTGAAAAGTTGGGCGGTATGTGTTGCACCACCAGGATGGGCGGCAAGCCGGCCGGCAAATGCGGCAGCAGGTAGCGCAGGGCCTCGACCCCGCCGGTGGAGGCACCGATGGCGATGACGCTGCGGGAGGAATATTTTTTGAGGGAGCGCTCGGTGGCCGGCGCCCGGTGGTGTGCCTCGGTCATCCGCGATCCCGGCTGCGAGCGGGCCGCCGCCTTGACCAGATACGCTAGGTTGCGTGCCACCTCGCCGATCGACTGGCTGCCATCGGGCTTGCCCACCACATCAACCGCACCGGCGGCCAGCGCCTCCAGCGCCTTCGCGGAGCCGGCCTGGGTCAGGGAACTCACGACAACAACCGGTATCGGGTGGTGCTCCTGCAGTATCTTCAGGAAGGTCAGCCCGTCCATGCGCGGCATTTCCAGATCCAGCGTGATGACATCAGGCTCAAGCTCGAGGATCATGTCCCGCGCAGAGTAGGGATCGGGCGCGGCACCCACAACCTCGATCGAGGCATCGCGCGCCAGGGCCTCGATGATGGAACGGCGCGCGAGCGCCGAGTCGTCCACCACCACTACGCGAATTTTCTTTTTTGGGATCAAGGTGTAAGGCTCGGAGGTTGGGTTCGATGGGGTTGGCAGTTTGCCTTCAAGGCAACCTGAATACGCCCTGCTGGACCTGCTGCAAGCCGTGGTCTATGCCCATCAGACTTTCCGAATAGCCGATGATCAGGTAGCCCCCGGGCACCAGATGCCGCACCATGCGCTCGACAGCCAGGGCACGCGACTCGAGGTCGAAGTAGATCATGACGTTGCGGCAGAAGATGACATGCTGGGGCGCAGAAATCGGATAAACAGGCTGGAACAGGTTGATGCGATCGAACTGGACCCGTCGGCGCAGCTCAGGCCCGACACGGCAAATGCCCTCCCATGCGTCCACCCCGCGCAGGAAGTAGCGCTGCAGCAGTTCCGTGGGTACCGGAGCCACCGATTCCATCCGGTACACAGCCTGCCTGCCACGCTCCAGCATGCGATTGGAGACGTCGGATGCCAGGATCTTCCAGTCAACGCCAACGTGGGCCAAAAGGTAATCGGCGAGCACGACCGCCAGCGTGTAGGGTTCCTCGCCAGAGGAGGAAGCGGCTGACCAGATGCGCAATGGCGCACCCGTGAGCTTCAACCCGGGAAGTAACTCCGGCAGCGCGGTCTGCGTCAAGAACGCAAAATGGTCGCCCTCCCGGTAGAAGTGGGTGTGGTTGGTGGACAGCATATCCACCAACTCTTCCAGTTCATTCTCATCACGGCTTGTGGTCAGGAAGCTGGCGTAGTCGTCCAGGCTGTCCATCCCCAGCAGCTGCACCCGCCGCCGCAGCCTGTTGGCAAGCATCAGTTGTTTGTCCTGACCGATGCGGATGCGGCTGTGCTTGTAAACCAGATGGACCAACTGACGGTACGCATGATCCGACAGGCTGTTTGCGTGGGCGCTCACGTTCTGCGGTTAATTGCCGGGTGAGGCATCAAAACTTCCGAAAGCTGCTGTCATCCGGCTCGGTTTCATACTCGCCCGACTCCAGTGGCATGGGGATGTTTCCCAGGACGCGGCGCGGCCCACCAGCCAAACCGGACATGGCAGCTGCTGCAACCCGCGGCGCCACAGGCGCGGCCGCCGGGCGCGCACGGCGTGCCGCAGGTTTGGTCGTCCGCTTGTAGCCTGCCGCCATGCCGGCGGAGACAGTGGCCGCTTGCGTACCAGCACCGCCTATCAGTTCACTCAGGCGGATCACCAGGTTCTGCATCGTTTTGGCCTGGGCGTCGAGCTGCTCAGCCGCGCTCGCACTCTGCTCGGCGCTGGTCGAATTGCTTTGCGAGACGCTTTCCATCTGGTTGATGGCCACGCCGATCTGGGTGATGCCCTGCGCCTGCTCACCGGCGGCGCTTGCAATCTGACCGACCAGGGCATCCGTTGCGGAAACCTTCTCGGCGATAAGCAGCAGCGAGCGGCCCACCTGCGCCGTGCACTCGGCACCGCGTCGGCTGTTGGCGATGGCTGTGTCAATCTTGTCAGCCGTTTCCTTGGCTGCGGCAGCACTGCGCTGGGCGAGTGAACGCACCTCGTCGGCCACCACGGCAAAGCCAGCCCCGGCTTCACCGGCGCGCGCTGCCTCAACGGCTGCGTTGAGCGCCAGGATGTTGGTCTGGAAGGCAATCTCGTCGATGTTCTTGACGATCTTGGCCACCTCGGCGCTGGAGGTATCGATCGCCGCCATGGCCTGGTTCATCTCGGTCATGGTCTTGGTGCCACTGTCCGCCACCGCGCGTGCCTCGGACGCCAGGCCCTTGGCCTTTTGCGCATTGTCGGCGGTCGAGCGAATCATGCTCGACATCTCTTCGAGGGCGGTACTGGTTTCTTCGATCGAAGAAGCCTGCTCGGTAGCGCCTGAGGACAGCACCTGGCTGGCAGAGGACACATCCTGGGCGGCCGATGCCGTTTGGCTTGCGCCGGACTCCAGGCTCTCGGTGATGTCGCGCAGTGCCGCGTTGGTCCCGCGGATGATCAACCAGGCCACCAAGATGGCGATCAGCAGGGACACCGCGATCACGATCTGCAGCAGCAGAACACCCGATTCGGCCATCTTTTTGCCGGCCTCGCCGGAGGTGGTGCCCAGCTTGACGTTGTAGTTGAAGTTGGCGTCTACGGCAGCGTCGAGCTTTTCGAAATTGCGAAACTGCACGTCATGGAAGAGCTTGTGCGCATCCTCGGCCTTGCCTTCGCGCTCCAGCGAATCAATGCGCACGGCCGTCGCTGTGACCACTTCTTGGCTGCGCTTGATCTCCTCGAACAGGCGGCGGTCTTCCGCATCGGAGATCAGCGCCTCGTATTTCTTGAACAGCCCTTCCGTCGCCTTCTGTCCTTCCTCAAGCGACTGTCGCAAGGCAGGCTTCTCCGCATCGGCGACCGTGGAAATCTTCAGGCGGAAGATGGCGCCTTCCCGCGTACGACTGCCTATCTCGCCCAGCAGTACCAGGCTGGGCACGGTGTTGTCGGCCACGTCTTCCAGCGCTGCCCGCATGCCGGAGAAACGCATCAGCGAGAAGCCGCCCAGAAAAAGGCTCAATAGCACGATGATCGCAAAGCCCGTGATGATCCGGGCCCCGATGGTCCAATTTTTCATGTTCATGTTATTCAAGCTTCAGTAAGAGAGGAGGATTTGGAAAGTGGGGGCAGTGACAGACTTCCATCTTCTTGGAATATCTTGTCGATGTTGAGCAGCGTCTTGACGCCGCCCCGGATGGTGGCCACACCCAGCATGTACTGGATGTCGGGCGAACCGCCAAAGTCCGGTGTGGGCTCCACGTCGCCGGCAGCAAGGTTCACCACCTCCTCCACCGTGTCGACAATGGCGCCCATGAGCGTGTTGCCGCCGCCGGGTGCCTTGATCTGCACGACGATGATGCAGGTGCGATCACCACCGGGCACGGTGGGCATCTCAAACTTGGCACGCAGGTCGAGCACGGCGATGACGGTGCCACGCAGGTTGATCACGCCCTTAACGTAAACCGGCATGCGCGGAACGGGTGTGATGGGGCACAGGCGGATGATCTCGCGCACATTGAGCACCGGCACCCCGTAGGAATCCTGGCCCAGAGAGAAGGTGAGGTAGCGCCCCGCCAGACTCCTGCTGTCGGACAGCGTGCTTACAACTTTGCTCGTGCTCATGAATGGGTACCTGTCTGTGAATGAATGACGCTTTCGCGGTTATCGAGCGGCAACTTGACCAGGGTGTCGACGTCCAGGATCAGCGCCACCCAGCCATCACCCAACACGGCTCCGCCGGCCGCCAGGTTCTGGTGCTCGAAGGCGGGGCCAAGGCTCTTGATGACGACTTCCTGCTTGCCAAGCAACTCGTCAACCAGCAGGCCGCGTGCGGTGTCGCCAGACTCGACGACAACGATGATTCCGTCTTCCGGACGGGTAATCTTGGAGCTTGAGCCCAGGAAGCGGCCTAGCCGGAGCACGGGCGTCTGGCGACCGCGCACGGTCACCATCTCGCCACGCTCATGGACCGTGCTGACCATGCCCGGGCGGGGCCGGAACGACTCGCGCACCGACAGCGTGGGGATGATGTAGCGCTCCTCACCGACACCGACGAGCAAGCCGTCGATGATGGCCAGCGTGAGCGGCAGAAGGACGGTGAAAGTGGTGCCCTCACCGGCTACGGATTCGATCTCGACCCTGCCGCGCAGGCTCTCGATGTTGCGACGTACGACGTCCATGCCGACGCCGCGGCCCGACAGATCGGTGATGGTTTCTGCGGTGGAGAAGCCGGGCTGAAAAATCAGCGCGTGAATTTCAGAGTCGCTCAAGCCGGCCTGGGGCCTGACCATGCCACGCTCGATCGCCTTGTTCAGGATGCGATTCGTGTCCAGCCCGCGGCCATCGTCCCGGATGCGGATGACGATGCCGCCGCGCTGATGCGCCGCCGAAAGTCGCACCGTGCCGACGGCCGACTTGCCGTTGGCGATACGCTCCTGGGGACTTTCCAGACCATGGTCTATCGAGTTGCGGATCATGTGGATCAGGGGGTCCCCGATCTTCTCGACGATGTTGCGGTCCAGCTCGGTGTCTTCGCCCTCGAGCACCAACTGGACCTGCTTGTTCTGGCTGGTGCCAAGGTCGCGGACCAGGCGGCCCATTTTCTGGAACATGCTGCGTATGGGCACCATGCGCAATGACATCGCGTTGCGCTGTAGCTCGGTCGTCACACGGCTCAACTGCCTGAGGCAGCCCAGCAGTTGCACGCTGTTGATGCTCTGCACATCGGGGTTTTGCACCACCATCGACTGGGCAATCACCATCTCGCCCACGAGGTTGACCAGGTTGTCGAGCTTCTCCGTGTCGAGTTTGACGAACCCGCCCGCGGAACCGCCCCCTTCGCGTGCTGGCCTGGCTGCCTGCTCTGGCGCCGCCTCCGCAGGGGCCGGCGTGGCAGCCGCCACAGCCAACTGCTCGCGCGCACTTTCTTGGTGCTGGTTGGCGCCGGCTTGGACATCAGCCGTGGGCATCGCAGACGCGCTTACGGGCGGTACCACCGGCGGCGGGGCGACGGCAGCAGCGGCCTGCGGCGTCACCACTTGCGGCACTGCAGCGGGCAGGATCACCTCCGCCACCTTGGCAGCCGGTGCCACTGCAGGTGTCGGGGCTTCGCCGCGCAAGGCCGCACGTACGCGCTTCAGGATATGTTGTGTGGGCACCGAAATGGGTGTGCCAGGATGGATGCCATCGAGCTGATCACCGATCTCGCGCGTGAACAATTTCAACGCATCGCCACCGGCGAGAATCGATTCGATGATCTCGCGATTGACGGGGAGTTCGCCTTTCCTCACCAGGTCGAGCAGTGTCTCCAGCTCATGCGCCAGTTCACCCAGCACGGTGAGATGCAGGAAGCCGGCGCCGCCCTTGAAGGTGTGAAAGGCCCTGAAGATGGAATCGAGGGTGTCCTTGTCGCTGGGCTTTTCTTCCAGAACGAGCACGCCCTGTTCGATGTCCTGCAACAGTTCGACTGACTCGCTGTAAAACTCGCGCAGCAGCTCCTGGTCTTCGCCCAAGTCCAACGTGAAGGACGTGGCCGGCTCAGTGTCTTGCGCATATGCTGTCTGCGCAGGGTTCGACGCTTGTGAAAGTGCAGCGTTGGATGCCGGATGCGGGGTCTCACCCGTAAGCAGTCCAGTCCAGGCTGCAGGCGGGGCCTGGGCCGCGACGTTCTGGTCTAGCGCCACGAGCAGGGCGCTCATCCAGCCGTGCCAGTCGGCGAGCTGTTCGATCATCTCGGCACTGAAGCTCACCGGGCCATCCAGGATCGCATCCATCCAGAGCCGCAGCACCTTGACACCGGTGACGAATCCGGTGGGTGCAGTTGACTCGGCAAGTTGTTCCAGATCCATCGCCAAGGCGTTGATGGCAAGCAGGCCGGAGTCCTGTCCGGGCACCACAAAAGCAAGCTCTTCGGCCACCTGGCTGATCAGAGACACCGCAGAGTCAATGTTCTCCGCAGCCCAAGACTCAACAGGGGAAAAAACCATGTAGTGCAATGCCTTAAAAAATGTTGCGATCAGCGAAAGCCAGCTTTGCGAAAAGACCAGTCGCCTCTTCACTCGTGCTTGTCAGTCGTTGTTACGCTCCAACAAAAAGGTTTATCGCTAGAATCAATTTGCTGTCACAGAGGCAAGAGTATCCCCAACAATTTGCCAATTTGAATATCACATTTCTTCCATAATCACCACGCTGGGTGAGGTGAGAAATGGATGGCGCGAATAGTGCGTGAAGTTGCCATCACACACCAATCCATGGCTCAGGAGGTTTCCCAAAAAATGCAGTCTTCCAGAGTGCTCATCGTGGATGACGATGCAGAATTACAGGCGCTTATTTCAATAACGCTTAAGCAGGAGGGTTGGCTCGTCTATGGCGCTCTAACGGCCCAAACTGCCGCGCGTCTGATGGCGCAGCACCGCCCGCAGGTGGTCGTGTTGGACATCATGCTGACCGACGGCAATGGACTGGACTTGCTCAGGAGTTGGCGCCTTGAATACCCGGAGACCGCCATCATGATGCTTTCGGCCAATGGTGAACCACAGGATCGGGTGCGCGGCCTTGATCTGGGCGCAGACGACTACTTGCCCAAGCCCTTTGTCAAGGACGAGCTCGTGTCCAGGGTCAGGGCCTTGCTGCGCCGGCGCCGGCAGGTGGAGCGCCAGTCAACCCCCCAATTTGCTGTGCGTGGACTGCATTTGGACCGGCTGCTCCGGCAGGTCGTGCTGAACGGCCAGCGCGTGGCGCTGACCGAGGCGGAGTTCAAGCTATTGGAGGCACTCGCGCGCGAACCCGGTGTGACCTTGTCGCGGGAGGCACTGAACGCGGCCATGCAGCTTGGCGCGTACCGTCCCCAAGACCGCACGGTAGATACACAAATCTATCGTCTTCGCAACAAGCTGCTGGATGCTGACCCCGGGTGCGAATGGATCGTCACCGTCCGCGGTCAGGGCTATGCGCTGTCCGCTGGTGAACTCGAAGAATCGACCTGACTGATCCATGACCAGCCGTCCTTTCGACTCCCTGTTTGCACGCCTGATGCTGGCGCAGACTATTCTGATGGTGTTGGTGGCGATGATGTTTATGGCCACGCGGTCGCATGTGACTGCCGCACCCTATGCACAGCTGTGGGCCGCCAATCTGATGCAGGTCGTGCGTCAACCAGCAGGCGCCGCGTTGTTGCCAGCTTCCCCTGGTTACCCGGTGCAACGGCAAGCTGTGTTGCCCGGTGGCTTCAAGAGCCATAACCTGACCATGGGCCCGGGCTTTGCCAGTTGGCAATCGGAATTCGCCCTGCGCGGCCTGGCGATGGACGACATACGCGCGGTGCACAGCGCGAGCGGAATGCAATTTTGGTTCCATGCCGTGCAGCCGGGTTTTGATCCGGTCTGGCTCGGGCTGCCTGCACCGCCTTTGTTGTCCTTTTTGAGCGTTCACGGTGCGCCCTTGGAGCCTTTGATGGCTGTCGTTTTTGTGGGCTTGAGTTGGTGGTTTACACGGCATGTAACGCGTCCGCTGCAGCAATTGAGCCGCCGCATGCGCGGCGATGTGCTGGGAATCAACTCAAAGGGCGGCGCAGTGGCCCCACAGGAATCGATCATCCAAGGCGCCTCCGGTGAAATCCGCCTTATTTACAACGATTACCAGCAGCTGCTTGACCGGCTGCAAATCGCTGAAATCGAGCGTGGGCTGCTGCTGGCCGGAGTCTCACACGACTTGCGCAGTCCGCTATCGCGCATCCGTTTGGCTGCCGAACTGTTACCGGAACTCACCGATCCCAAACCACACATTGAGATCATTACCCGCAACGTCGACCATGCAGACAAATTGATCGGCAGTTTTCTCGACTTTGTTCGTGCGGGTTCTTTGGTGATGGACGAAACCGTGGATGTGGCCGCAGTGGCAGCCTCGGTCGTTGCACGCTTCGGTTGCTCCCCCGAATTGCTCAGCATGACAGTGGCACCCGAGGGCGTTCTGCTGGGCCGTGCGAATGGACTGCTGATAGAGCGCCTCGTCTTTAACCTGATTGACAACGGACTCATGCACGGCAAAGCGCCCGTCGTGGTCACTGTGTCTGCTGGGCGCGACCAAACAGGCAGGGGCACGGTACAGATTGATGTGTGCGACGCAGGAATCGGCCTGCCTGAAGGGCAGGAAGGCGCTCTGCTACAGGCCTTCGCCCGCGGCGACCCGAGCAGGGGCCGGCCGGGCAGCGGTTTGGGTTTGTCGATTGTTCGGCAAATCGTCACCCGTATGGCGGGCACGCTTGTTTTTACGCGCGACGACCGTGGCCACCACGCGATAGTCCGTTTTTAGCGGGCGGCAGGCGGCTACAACCTTCGAAGCAGCCAGATGACCCGCTCGAACGTCAAGGTCGCAGAGAGCAAGGCTTCGCGCCCCGCCATGTGGGTGTCGCTGCTGCCGAGCAACTCATCCCGGATCTGGTCCATCAAGGCACTGCGCTCTTCCGTGAGGATGAAGAGCAGCTCCTGGCTGTCACTGGTTTCATCAGTGGCGCAATCCGCAGCCACCATCAAA
>CAIQYP010000002.1 GCA_903876045.1 uncultured beta proteobacterium
ATTCGGTGCGCCAGTTCACGGTGCTTGGCGGGATAGACACGGTCGAGTCCGGTGCCAACAACCGCCACGGTCGCTAGTGCGCCTTCAGTTGCGCCGGCTAGCGCCCCTTCGTGGGCTGCTCCGTCAACACCCAAGGCCAATCCCGACACGATGCACAGGCCGGCTTCTGCCAGGGCCTGAGAGAACTGGTGCGCATTGGCCGCACCTTGCGGAGTGGGGTTGCGACTACCGACCACAGCGAAGACGTGGGTGCCCTTGGCATTGAGCAGATTGAGTTGCCAGGCCCGGGGCATGCCCTTGCCGTAGAGGAGCAGGGGCGGATCTTCGATATTAAGCAGGCATTGTGGGTAAAGCGGGTCGCCCAATGTCAGCACGCGGTGCGACTCAGGTTCAGCCTGCAGCCAGTCCCAAGTGGTAGCCAATAATTCAGCCGTTTCGGGTGGTTCGCGCATCAGCGCAGTGGCCTGGGTCATGCTTACCACGGTGGCCAATGTGCTTTGGGATTGCGCGAAAATGTCTGCAGGCAAACCAAAGGCCGCCAGCAATTTACGGGCACTGCTGTTTCCCACACCAGGGGTAAGCGATAGCCTCAGCCACGCTGCAAGTTCTTGTCGATCCATGGGAGGCATTGTGCCTCCATTCGCACTATTTTGGGGATGCGAGGCGATCGCCGACGCGCACGCCGTCGGTTATGTCCAAAATCAGCGCGTAAGACAACCGGTCAAAAGTACGGAACACCATCAGCAGGCCGTTGCGTTCGTCGGGTAGCTTGAGCAGGGGGCGGGTCACGTCCTCCTTGTCAATGATGCGAGCTCCATTTTTCAGAATAGCCAGTACCGTTCCGGAGTCCACACCATCGAGCGTGCCCTTGTTGATCACCACCACCCGGTTCTGCGCAGCGTTCTCGACTGCGCTGCCATAGACCGAAACAATGAGCCCGTTGAATGCGCCT
This sequence comes from uncultured beta proteobacterium, assembly GCA_903876045.1. Classification (GTDB taxonomy): domain Bacteria; phylum Pseudomonadota; class Gammaproteobacteria; order Burkholderiales; family Burkholderiaceae_C; genus Allorhodoferax. The sequence continues at coordinate 953 of CAIQYP010000002.1, forward strand.
TGCGGCGCGTGCGGTGTGTAGGTCTTTATCTGGCGGGGAGGTTCCGGCAGCAAGCGGTCACCAACCCGTATCTCTTCCTTGGCAAGAATGATGTCAATGCGCGCCGGAACAATGGCGGTGCTAACTTTGCCGTCGGCATCGGTCTCTTCTGAGGTGGTTTCGCTGCCCATCAGTCGAGCCTTGCCGGCGTAGACAGCTTCGTAGCCCAGAACCAGCCCGGTAAAGGGGTCCTTCAAGGGCTTCGCGGTGCGAAACACGCGGTAGATTTTTTCTTTGCTCTGGTCGTCCACCAGCGGTTCGCCGGCCTGCCCGCGTGCATAGGCACGGTCGCCACGCGTGAGAAGAACCCGACCCTCCTGCGCTGAAACAATGCGCGGAGCTGCAGCAAATTCTGCTGCGTCAACGATGATGGGCTCGGCCAAGAACGGCTCTATCGCGCTGGACTTGAGTGTGGGAAGCGCGTTATCCGCAAGCGTCTCATAGCGGTTCTTGGGCGATACCCGAACCGTGTTCAAAGCAGATGCAGTGACGTTGTCGGTTCCGGTCCCATCATCCATGCGCAACGTGGCCACGCCATTGCTGCGCAGCAGAAGCAAAACCTGACCCGGATAGATGCGGTGCGGATTCTTGATTTGTTCGAGATTCATGCCCCAGAGTTCCGGCCAGCGCCAGGGGGTCTTGAGATAGAGCTGCGAAATCGCCCAAAGTGTGTCGCCACTGACAACGGTGTAGCGCTCCGGGGCACCGGGAGCCAGTTCGCTCAAAGGCACGCCTTTTTGCGCCACATCCTTTGCCGTAGCCTGTTGCCCGTTGGTAATGGGAAGGTTTTGCGCAAAAGTCGGCGTAATCAGCCAAGCGCTGGAAAATGCAGCAAGTACGGCCAGTGCCGCTTTGGATTTCGCCATCAGGTGTATCGTCATATCGTGCTGCCGTCCCGGGTGTAACTTGATAGTTTACGCACGATTTTGCGCTCAAGCCCTTGATTCGGCAACGTTTTTGGGAGTGCCATCAAACAGGTGGGGGCAAAAGTGGCGAAAATAGCGACATCTTTCTATGAAAACCATGGCCTTACTCTCCATTCTTTGCTATCCCGACCCGAAGTTGCACCAAGTAGCCAAGCCAGTGGCGGCTGTGGATGCGAGCATCCAGAAACTGGTATCCGACATGCTGGAGACCATGTACGAGGCCAAGGGCATTGGTCTGGCAGCCACACAGGTCGATGTACATCAACGCGTGATCGTGATTGATACCTCGGAAGAGCGCAACCAACCTTTGGTGCTGATCAATCCCGAAATTACCTGGAGAAGCGAAGGCACCCATATAAATGAGGAAGGCTGTCTTTCGGTGCCAGGCGTTTATGACGGTGTATTGCGCCATGATGCCGTGCACGTCACTGCGCTGGATGAAACGGGCAACAGCCGAAAAATCGAAGCCGAAGAGATTTTGGCCGTCTGTATCCAGCATGAGATGGACCATCTGCTCGGCAAAGTGTTTGTGGAGTACTTGTCGCCGCTGAAACGCAACCGCATCAAGACCAAGATGCTCAAGCTGCAACGCGAGGATGCCCGTTGAAGCCACTGGCGGAAAAACCGCTCAAAGTCATTTTTGCCGGGACGCCTGAATTTGCCCGAGTTGCGCTGGAGCGCATCCACACCGCCGGTGCACAAATTGTGTTGGTGATGAGTCAGCCGGATCGACCAGCCGGGCGTGGCATGAAGTTGCAAGCCTCTAGCGTCAAACAATATGCCCTGCAGCACGGAATCCCCGTGTCTCAACCCCAGGGGTTACGCCTCGACGGTAAATACGCTGCTGACGCCGCAGCCGCACGTGAAGCCATCCTGGCAGCGGACGCCGATGTCATGGTGGTGGCGGCTTACGGACTAATCTTGCCGCAGTGGGTGCTGGATGCCATGGAGGCGCCGCACGCCGATGGCAGCCCACGTTTGGGCTGTCTGAATATCCATGGCTCCTTATTGCCACGTTGGCGTGGTGCAGCGCCCATTCACCGAGCTATCGAAGCCGGTGATACCCACTCGGGCGTCACCATCATGCAAATGGACGTGGGGTTGGACACCGGTGACATGTTGTTGCAACAGGCTCTACCCATAGCCGCCGACGACACGACGGCTACCTTGCACGACAAGGTGGCGGACTTGGGTGCTGATTTGGTGGTGCAGGCGCTGGCTATGGCGGCTCAAGATGCGCTAACGGCCCGCAAGCAACCCGAAGAGGGTGTGAATTACGCACACAAGATCGAAAAGCATGAGGCTGCTATCGATTGGACAGAGGACGCCTCGTCCATCTGCCGCAGGGTTCGTGCGTTCAATCCTTTTCCCGGTGCCAGTGCAGTACTGAATGGCGAAACCATCAAGATCTGGCGGGCTGAGCCTGGTCCGGTGGTGGATGCTCACGCGGGAACGGTGATGGATGTGGGTACCACCGGAATTACTGTGGCCGCGCAAAATTCCAGTGTGCTGTTGCAGGAGTTGCAACGCCCCGGCGGCAAGCGTCTGCCGGCAGCAGACTTTTTGCGCGGCTTTGAAATGCAAGTTGGCATGCAGTTCGACTTAACCGTGCCCTCCCGCGACGCATCGGGCCTTTGATGGGCTATTTGCGCACGCTCATCCGCCACCCTGAATTTCGCCTGGGTTTTTCCGAGATGTCCGCTGTGGCGCCGGGTATTGCCGCCTGGGGTCTGATGACCGGCGTGGCCATGGTCAAGTCCGGCATGGGCACGGTGGAGGCGCTGTTTATGGCGGCCACCGTATTCGCGGGCAGCGCCCAATTGGCGGCCATTCCGCTGATGCTGGCCGGGGCGCCGGTGTGGGTGATTCTGGCTACCGCGTTTTGCGTCAACTTGCGTTTTGTGGTGTTCAGTGCCCATATGCGTTCCTACGTCATGCACCTAGGGCTGCGCATGCGTTTGCTCACGGGCTACCTCACCGGGGATCTGACGTATGTGCTGTTTATCAAGCAGCATCCACAACCTGCCACTGACGAGGCGGGTCGTATCGGGCAAATAGCCTACCTGCTGGGCAATGGCAGCATCAATTGGTTCAGCTGGACCAGCAGCAGCCTGCTCGGGGTGGTGTTGGCCAACTTCATTCCTACCAGTTGGGGCTTGGGCTTTGCCGGCATTCTGGCGCTGGTGGGAATGACCTGCTCGCTGGCCTCAAGCCGCCTGCGCTGGGTCGCCGGTGGCGTGGCTGCCTGTGCCGGGGTGGCGGCCTTTGCGTTGCCCATGAAGTTGAACATTCTGGTGGCTATCGCCGCAGCGGTGGCCCTGTGCCTGCTACTGGAGAAAACCCCTTGGGGCGGTGCACCACGGCCCGAAGCGGCGCGCTGATATGCCAGACATGTTTAGCGGCGAAGTGAACCTGGTCCACATGGTGACGATTGCCGCAATGGCCTGTGTCTCGGTGCTTGCGCGCTGTCTATTTTTTATCTCAAGCAGCGAGTGGACTTTGCCCGACTGGGCTCAACGCGGCTTGCGCTATGCGCCCATGGCAGCCATCTGCGCGGTGATTGCACCGGAAGTGGTGATGAGCCAGGGCCATTTGATACACAGCCTGCAAGACGCACGGCTTTACGGCGTGGCCGCGGCGATGGCTTTTTTCTTTATTCGCCGCGGGGTCGGGCAGGTCGTGTTGGGCGCCATTGTCTGCGGCATGGCGGTTTACCTGCCTTTGCATATCGGTCTGGGCTGGTAACTCGTCTGCCGGTTACGTACGTACGTGAGTTGATCGGCATCAGTGTTCAGATCTGGCGTCGACTCCTACAATCCAGAGTACTCTTTTGCTCTTCCAACTAAGGTGATTCCATGAACGTTATCCGTTTTTCTGATCTGTGCGCCCAAGGCAAAGTGGCTGGTAAACGCGTGTTTATCCGCGCCGACCTGAATGTCCCGCAAGATGATGCGGGCAACATCACTGAAGACACGCGTGTGCGTGCCAGCGTGCCCTGTATCGAAATGGCGCTTAAGGCCGGTGCTGCTGTCATGGTCACCTCGCATCTGGGTCGACCCACGGAAGGTGCCTTTACTCCGGAAGATTCTCTGGCGCCCGTGGCACGCCGCATGGGTGAGCTGATGGGTCGCGAAATACCGGTTGTTGCCAACTGGGTCGACGGCGTGACCGTGGCGCCAGGCCAATTGGTGATGCTTGAAAACTGTCGCGTTAATAAGGGCGAGAAAAAGAACAACGAAGAACTCGCCAAGAAGATGGCAGCCCTGTGTGACATCTTTGTGCACGATGCCTTTGGCACCGCTCACCGCGCCGAGGCCAGCACCTATGGCATCGCCCAGTTTGCGCCCATCGCCTGTGCAGGCCCGTTACTTGCGGCCGAGATGGATGCCATCTCCAAGGCGCTGTTGGCGCCCAAGCGTCCGCTGGTGGCCATCGTGGCGGGTTCCAAAGTCTCTACCAAGCTCACCATTTTGAAGAGCCTGGCGGCGAATGTGGACCAACTGATTGTGGGCGGCGGCATTGCCAACACCTTCATGCTGGCTGCCGGTTTGAAGATCGGCAAGAGCCTGGCTGAGCCAGACCTGTTGGACCAAGCCGTGGCGGTGATCGAAGCCATGCGCGCCCGTGGTGCCGCCGTTCCTATCCCTACCGACGTGGTGACGGCCAAGAGTTTCTCCGCAGATGCAGTCGCCACCACCAAACTGGCCACCGAGGTGGAAGACGATGACCTGATCCTGGACATTGGCCCGGTGACGGCCCAAACCCTGGCGACCCAACTGAAATCAGCGGGCACCATTGTCTGGAATGGTCCGGTCGGTGTATTTGAATTCGCAGCCTTCGAAGGCGG
>CAIQYP010000003.1 GCA_903876045.1 uncultured beta proteobacterium
AAGTCGTGCCGGTTCAGTGGTAGTCATAAATGGTGGGAACGGCCAAAGCACTCCCGGAATTGCGCGTGGTGGTTCGCTGGTACTCTCGGTCGTGTAACTCCAGCGTCGCAATCAGGTTGTCGATGCCGGCAAGGAATTCAACTTTGCTTTGGCAAGGATTTTCGGCGAACATTCGCAATGCCGTGTCAGCCACATCTGACTTTCCTGCTCGGCGCGCCCATCCCTTGGCATCGCAATACGCAAGCAGTGCCATACGCCCGAGATTGTCGCTTTTGCGCGCAAAGCGCAAGTCACCGAGCAAGTCTTCAAGCCCTAGCTGAATGTCGATGGAATGCGTCATGTTGCAGTGCAGCATATTGATTCGCGCTGACCGCAATCTGACTCATTTCCTCACCATCTGTTTGCCACTTCACTTGTCGCAAACGTCGGCATGACGGCCACCTACGTGCTGACCGTTCGTAACTCATGGACCCTTGAAAGCTGCTAGCCTTGCCGATTGATTTCAATCACTGAGGATTTCCCATGAAATACCGCCTTCTGGGCCGCACCGGCCTGTACGTTTCCGAACTCTGTCTTGGAACCATGACATTTGGTGACCAGGGTTTCTGGAAAGTCATGGGAGGACTTGGGCAAGAGGCGGTCAATACGCTTGTAAAGCAATCCTTTGATGCCGGCGTGAATTTCATTGATACGGCCAATGTCTATTCCCTGGGCGTATCCGAGACCCTTACGGGCGCCGCCATCAAGAGCCTGGGACTGCCGCGCGATGAGCTGGTCATTGCGACCAAAGCGTTTGGCGTCATGGATGAGACAAAAATCAATGGCTGTGGCCAATCAAGGTATCACCTGATGAATGAGCTCGATGGCAGCTTGAAGCGCCTGCAGCTTGACCACATCGACCTCTACCAGCTCCATGGCTTCGACCCTGTCACGCCGCTGGAGGATGTGTTGTCCACGCTCAACGATATGGTGCGCTCAGGCAAGGTTCGCCACGTTGGCCTGTGCAACATGGCGGCCTGGCAAATCATGAAGGGTCTGGCCATCTCCGAGAAGCGGAACTGGTCACGGTTCGAGAGTGTGCAAGCCTATTACACGGTTGCCGGCCGCGACCTGGAGCGCGAAGTCATACCTCTGTTGAAGGACCAGCAGCTTGGACTGATGGTCTGGAGTCCATTGGCAGGAGGCCTGTTGAGTGGTAAGTTTTCGGCGGATGGCAAGGGGCCCGAAGGCACCCGCCGTGCCAGCTTCGATTTCCCGGTGGTCGACAAGCCGCGCGCGTTTCGGGTGGTCGATGCGATGAGGCCTATCGCCGAGCGCCACCAGGCCTCTGTGGCCCAGGTTGCCCTGGCCTGGCTGCTGAGCCGCAAGCAGGTGAGCACCGTCATCATCGGCGCCAAGACGCCGGAACAACTCAAAGACAACCTGGGGGCTTCGGGGCTGGAACTCGTTGCAGAGGACTTGCAAACTTTGGAGGACGTGAGCAAGCTTGCGCCAGAATATCCGGGGTGGATGCTGGAACGGCAAGGTCAGTCCCGCGCAAAGCCACCAGTGAAAGGCTGAGCCAATTTCGCAATTTGCAAGCGATAGGAGAGAAGTGCCATGAGGGAAATCAGACTTCGTTGGAACGTCGTCGGTAGAGAAAACACCATCGACGAGCCAATTCAGGCTGGCTTGTGGTTTCCCGATAACGAAGCGAACCGCCGCGAGCTGGAAATCATTGCCGAATCTGGAAACGAGGCCTACGAAGACGGGTCACACTGGATTGAAGAACGAGTGGCCTAGTCTGGGGCCGGTTCGGTGCCATTTTTCAGTCTTGCCTTCAACTTTGGGCCAGTCTGAAAGGTGACGACACGTCGGCCTGCGATTTGAACTTCCTCGCCGGTCCTGGGGTTGCGGCCGGGTCTGGGGGCTTTGACCCGTACCTGAAATCCTGCGAAATCCGCCAGCTTCACTTCCTCGCCGGCGGCAAGCCTGTTCGTGATTATTTCAAAGAAGGCGTCTACCAGGTCGCCGGCCTCACGCTTATTCACCCCGAGCTGGTCAAACAGCACTGCTCCCAAATCGGCTTTGGTAAGCGACGTCAGGTCAATACTGTCCAAATCAAGTTTCATTTGCCGCAATGTTACGAGGGGACTTCAGACGGGGGCTCAGGCATTGGCCATTCAGGCACTGAAGAAGGGCGACTGTTGTTGAGTCGATACAAATTGACGGTCAAGCCATCCAAATTGCTACCAAGTGGTGCTCATGCACGGACAGACCGGTTGCGCGTCCATTTATCGCTGCACAGTAAAACCAGCAGCTAATCCTTGGGGACTACCGGTGGCTTTTGGCCCGCCCAAGCGGCACGCATCACCAAAATACTTGTTTTGTCAGAAGTAACCCCGTATGAAGATACTCGGCATGAGTTTGGTGTCGCCATATCGGTAAGCTGTTCCAAAGCCTGGGGTAATCGCTTCTTGAAATCGTTTATGGTCGACCCATACCCTGACATCCGGTACAAGGTCGTTAACGGTAGCCATCGTGGTCCCGAGTGGCTCGCGTAAAAATTTGCAACCCAGCCCTTGAGCCCGTCATAGCCAATAACCGTCTTGTCAACAGCCGTCCATAACTTGGGGCCAAACAATTCAGCAACGGCGACCGTGACGCACAATGACAAGACGTCACTGCCTTTCACCTTGCCGGCAAGGTCCTCATCTTTCTCAAAATCGAAAAATATCAGCTTTGAAACAGCAAAATCTTCGCCTTTGAATCGCATTGAAATTCCGGCCAAGCTCAGTCGAGTCAGACTCGCGCACAGTGATGCGTGCAACCTCGTGCTGTACTTGCTGCCCATGCGCTTTGCAAACTCGGAAAACTTGGTTTGGATTCGTTCATCCCCAGTTTCCGAAGCGAGTGGTACTTCTCGGTAGTAGTCCAGACAAGTCACGTAAACCTGCCTGTCAAATTGACATAGGTCGAGACCGCTCAGCCTTAGCGTTAAGTCGTTGAAAGTTGCGACCTCTTTGTTCTCAATAGGCGTAGGGGTACTTTCGGTCAAAAGCAATTTGTTGCCAGTTTGAATGCTGCGTCGCGCAGAAAAAAGCGCGGACCGGACAAATGCATAAGGGAGTGCGATTGTCGTTCCCCCCCATGAGGGAAGGAACACATCGTTCCCCCGTTTTACTGACTGCCGGCGGCGCGCGTCAGCGAGCTCGTTGGGGGTTGCGTTATCCGGTATGACAAGAATTGCTGGTAAAGATTCGGGTGGATTTGCCGCCGCGAATTCTCGCTGTTCCAGCCTGTCAGCAGAGTCGAAAAGGAATTTGGCTGCCACTTGGACAGCTTCGTCATTCCCATTTGGGATTGACAATGCTGCCTCACAAGCACGACGACCCTTAGCTCTCATATCCTCAATTTTGCGAGCGGCACTCTGGCTTATTGGTTTTTTTCCGGGTGGCGTTGTAATTGTTGTCATGGCCTTCCTTCGTTCGCAGTCCCCGTGGACATTTGGGTGCAGTGCTCAGTTGAATACTGACCTTGCATGAAGTGTAAACTGCGTCATATTCGGTACACGAACTGATGTGTACGGTATCCCATTAATAGATGTACGGTATCTTTATTATTCGGTACGCTGTCCTTGTTTTATCGGTACGTTGTCCTTGTTTTTTGGTTATTTGCCAATGTAAATGAGATGCGCTAGATTGCATTAGATGTCTCTAAGGGTTTTAACGTATATATCGCGTCGATATGTCTCACATCTCCTGCCGTAATTGCTCTCCAAAGTTGCGTAGAGTGTTAATCGCTTGGGTCTTGTGACATCGGGAGCTTTGGAAGCTGAACGACCGCTTCGCGCTCTCCCAATTGCCATTTGCACTCGACCTGACGCTGGTGAATACGCTTTAAAGCAAGCCTTTTTTTGCATGCGTATGGCGATTTGGCTTGGATTATCCATAGCATCTGTCAATGCGTGACGCTCTTACGTTTTGGATAATTCCGGGTTTGCCGCGCTTAGTTCTTTTTCGCGCACCTCCAGGGAGGCTAAATTGCCCGGTTTGGGCTGTGCAACATTGGTTTGCAATCTGCCTTTTTTCGAGCCGCCCACCTCTCGGTTGAAAGGAACGCTCCCATGGGTTCTTGTGTAGAGCTCTAACCGCAGTGTCTTCGCAAGGGGCACTTCAGGCTGGACGAACGACTGCGCCGTCCGCCAGCCTTCAATCGCCACTTGCTCATCCGTGCGCCAGTGAACTTGCGCAAGCGTGCATTTTTGCTTGTGTGGGGTGTTGTCAATCTGGATTATCCGAAACAGTTACCGCGGCCTGGTCAGCGTCGCCACTATCCTGCGGATAATCCGGGCTCCGCAGCGTAGTGATTTTCTCATAGCGGCAGCCTAGTCCCTCTTTTGCCTTGCTTGGACGGGTCTATTTTTACTGGTGAATATTGCTGTGCCAGCGTAAGAAATGTGCGGCACTTGTGGGGCTTTGGGTTTGCGTATCGCCTCCATTTTTGGAGTTGGCGTAACACTTTTTACCTAGCTTGGAGCGCCTTTATATGGCTTGCCAAGGGCCGTTTCCATGTCCGCGTCGGAGCGGGGAGGGCGCACCAGTGGGAGGCAGGGTCCACAACCAGGGAAGGGCGGATTCGCGTAGGGCTTTGTGGTGCAGGGGGCGAAGGTATCGGCAGGGAGTAGGCACGCGGTAGCGGCGAGTTTTTGGTGTTCGGGGGCTTGGTATTCGCAATGCGGCACGCTCCTGCTGCCCAAGCTTGGTCGTGGTATTCCGGCTGTTCAGCCTTCCATTTCCCAGGCCTCCACAGTCCTTCCGACACGAAATTCCATAGAGAACTTCTAACTGGCCAGCTAAAACGCCCCTCGCAAACCCAGAGACAAGGCTCCACACCCGCCCGAAAAGCAGCACTACGCCACATCCAAAACAAAACGATGCGCTAATCACTGTCGAGCTATACACCAGAACAAGGGAACAATTGCATGCTGAGGAGCCAGGTTCATCCGCAGGATAAAGCTTCACGAATCTAGAGGAAGTGCTCCGGATGAACCATATTGAGCAACTCCACGCAAGCCAAGAACCACGAGTAGCTGCATGTCTCTGGGCTCCTGGGACTACCTTGTATTAAATGGATTACGGAGGGCAAACTGGGCTGGACCCCGCATGGATTGGTGCTTGTCGGGCAGTTGGATAACACTGGATGCGAACCGGGTCTAAACCGAGAGCACTTGCTCTTCTACAGCCAACTTGATGATTGCTGCTTCGTTGCCGTTCGGGATACCCAAACCGGCGAGGTCATAACGGTGCTGCCACTCGGTTACCACCAAAACTTGGCCTGGAAAATTCAGGAGGTGCAAATTGAAAAGGCCAAGCATTTGGTTCGCAGCGAAAAAACGAAACCCGTCGCAATTCCGGCTATGTCAGGACCGTCCGTTATGGTGGTCAGCTGCTCATACCTCGACCATCTAGGCAAACTGTGGTTCAGGCCCTTGCTGAAGGTTCAGGCCGCGTCGTACGAAAACGATATCCTAACGTTTATGTATGCTGCGGATACCCCATACCGAATCGAACAATCTGCAACCATGAAGGACATTAGCCATGAGCAGATTCTTACGATTTCGGTTCGACTCGGTAACAAAGGGTCGCAAATGACCTGGGACTTGCGCGAGCCATCCTGGAAGCATTAGTGCAATGTGCAGTCACTACCAAGCCCTGAAAGAGTCCGAGAAATTCCGCAAGGTGTTCGGAGTCGAGCCGCCGCCTGAGTCCGGAAAACTGGATATGTGGCCCGGCTACGTGGGCAACTTCATCCGCCGGCACCCACATGCCGATGTCGGCGACGAAGCGGTGCCGGCTGCCGAGGCCCTCAATGGGCTCTTTGGATTGGTCCCGCACTGGTCCCAGGACACCAAAATAACCAGGTCGACGTACAACGCCAGGTCAGAAACCGTGGCCGAGAAGCCGAGTTTTCGGGATGTATGGAAGCGCGGACAGCGGTGCATCATTCCTGCCGACGCCATCTTCGAGCCCGATTGGCGCTCGGGGAAGGCCGTACCCGCAAAAATCATGAGAGCAGACGGGGACCCGATGGGCATCGCGGGGCTCTGGGCCTCGTGGAAGTCGCCCAAGGGCGATTACGTGCTTTCGTTCACCATGCTCACCATCAATGCTGACGCGCACGGACTTATGAGGCAGTTCCACAAGCCATCGCAGACACAAAAATCGACGTTGCGAATGCAGATAATCCGCACGCGCTCGGTACTCTGTGTTGTGGCCTTAGCTCGCCGCTTTCGTGGCTTTTCGCGTGGCATGTTTCCTCCCCGATCGCACTATTTATATGAAAGATTTTGGCGATATATGGGCCGCGCAACATCCCCCGTCCGGGTGAATTTTGTGCGATTCAGGGTAAACACTAGCCCCTAAAAAAACCCAGAACTAGGGCTGGGTCTAAGCCATCGTGTTGATGGCCTGCCGGGAGTGAGCAGGGGTGGCTATTCGCCACATGTTGAAGATAATCCGTGACTGTAAAGGTTGTCTGTATGGTGCGTAACAGTCTGTCTACTGTCTCAAGTTCACCAGCATGGTCAACTCATTAGCAGGCGCTAGCTGGGTCCATTGACCAGTGCGCAATGAGTCAGTGCTATCCGCCCGCATTGGTAGCTGACCTAAAGGCACCTATTGAGCTTGTTATTTTCGCTTTTGTTGCCTCGCACTAGCGGGACAATCCTTTGTGGGAAACGTCCATTCGGATGGTTTTTCGGCACAAAATGGCGAAAATTCGGAGAACTCAATGAGTGATATTGATGCGGTATTGGGTGAACATCGGGGACATGAATATATGGGTCTTGCGCCGTTTTTGCGTGCAAGTATTGCCGGAAAAGACCTGCGACAGTCGACCAGCCAGATGCTGCAAAGTTTGGCTGACGACAATCGCAACCCACAACTGTTGATGAATCTTTCTATCGCAGCCCAGTGCCTAAATCAGAGCGAACTCGGTTTGGAGTTCCAAAAAGAGGCACTGGCGATGCAGCAGACCTACATCGTATCTGCAAGCGTGCAACCGGCACGGATACGCTTGCTCATATTGGTTGCAGAGGGAACTATCCAATCGAATACGCCTTTGGAGTGTTTACTGGAAGAGTCTGACGTTGATTTGATTTTTCATTACGTCTATGAAGGCGACAACCTGCTTGCATCCGTGCCTGCGCACGACTTGCTATTTGTAGGTGTTTCAGATTCGGACGAAAATCGATCCCTGCTAGAGGCGCTGGCTACGCAGCTCAAAAATTGGCCCAAGCCTGTATTGAACGCACCCCAATATCTGCCATTGACGGGGAGGGACGCAGCGAGCCACCTGTTGCAAGGCATTCCCAACCTCTTGGCACCCGTGACGCAACGCGTGACGCGGGCGCAGTTGGCTGCACTTGCTGCCAAGGACATCATCCTCGCGAATTTGGTGCAGGGTTTTGATTTCCCTGTTATTTTGCGTCCCGTGGGCTCGCAAGCCGGTTTGAATCTCCAAAAAATTGAAAGCTCTGAGGACGTTAACGCTTACCTTGCTGAAGTGCCCGATGCTGAATTTTTTATTGCGCCGTTTATTGACTACAGCGACGCGAAGGGGCAATTCAGAAAAATCCGGCTTGCACTTATAGATGGCGAGCCCTTTGTATGTCACATGGCAGTGTCGTCAAACTGGATGATTCACTACGTCAATGCCGGCATGTATGAGGAAGACTGGAAGCGACGTGAAGAAGCAAAGTTCATGAACGATTTCCAGGATTTTGTGCAAAAGCACAAAACTGCCTTGGCTGCAATCAGCCACCGCATGAAACTGGAGTATCTGGTGATGGACTGTGCGCAAACACGCGCGGGAGAACTGCTCGTGTTTGAAATCGACCATGGCGGCGTGGTGCACGCCATGGACGTGGAAAGTGTTTTTCCCTACAAGAATGAGCATATCAACAAGGCACAACAAGCCTTTCACGCGTTGTTACGTCGCCTGATGCATCCCGAGGTTACACAAGCGCCAGCAAAGGTAACGGCGCAGCGCGTTGTGAGTTCAGCAAACCAGCTGAATTTTTCGGGTGGACCCGGTGTTTTGCCAGTCAGCGTGCTGGCAGACATCCAGCAGGCCATTTTGGAGGTCCCCGGGACGCGGTTATCGTTGCTGGGCATCAGTCATCGCACGGACTGGTTTTCGTCGGTACTCACTGAACTTGAGGACAACGTTCGCACGCTTCTGGGCCTTGGCCCGAATTACCACGTGTTGATGTTGCAGGGTGGTGCCACGCAACAGTTCTCGATGGTGCCCATGACGCTTCTGCGGGGTCAGTCAAAGCCAGCGGAGTATGTGCAAACCGGTTACTGGAGTTCCAAACCGATTGTGGAAGCCCAGCGCGAAGGTCCGGTACGGGTTTTGTGGACCGGAAGTGAATGTGGCTACAGTCGTCTGCCGCACGACGATGAACTGGTGTTTTCGGAGGATGCCAGTTACCTGCATTACGTGTCTAACGAGACGGTGGAGGGACTTCAGTTTCGTCGGGTTTTGGGGCGCGACGACGTGCCACGTGTGTGCGATATGTCATCGGACTTTCTATCGCGACCCTGCGAAGCAGAGCGCTTTTCGATCATTTATGCCCATGCTCAAAAGAATATTGGCCCTGCCGGAGTAACCATGGTGCTGATTCGGGATGACGTGCTGGCGCAGGCCAACTCCGATTTGCCAGACTTCCTGAACTACCGAACCCAGATCAACAGCCATTCCAACTTCAATACGCCACCCGTATTTTCGATATACGTAACCTTATTGGTCACGCGCTGGCTGTTGCAGCAAATTGGTGGGCTAGAACGCATGGACGCGATCAACCAGCATAAATCGGGGAAAATGTATCAATTTCTGGACGCCAGTGATGGCTTCTATAGGGGCCGCGCCAGCCAAAGTGATCGTTCGCTGATGAATGCAGTATTTGCATTACCTACGCCGGAGTTGGAGGCGAAGTTCCTCGCGGAATCCAGCCATGCTGGGTTCTCCGGCCTCGGGGGGCACCGCGCCATCGGCGGAATACGTGCCTCCATGTACAACGCATTGAGTCTTTCGGCGGTAGATCAACTACTGGAATTTATGGCTGACTTCCAGAGGGAAAACAGAAGCTGATCAGCGATTGGGGCATGTTTTTTGCATTTTGGAAAAAAATGCCTCAAGTTCTCTTTGGAACGTCCGAATAATAGGCAAGTGGGGTTGAATCGTATTGCGGTTACCCCATGACGCCCCGCCGGCCAGTGCTGGCAGGTATTCAATATGACCAAATCGATGAAATGACTGCAGTTTCGTTCACAGCACCGTCGTATAACCCGAATCAAGTGACCCTGTCCACAGGTGCACGTGCGGGTGAAGGGTCTGGTGCGACAGCGAAAAGCAGTTCGCCAATAAACGATGATGTCAAACTGGCGGCGCCACAAGGCGCTGGCTTAGCAGGGGCCAAAGTACCTGTTAAAGCTATATCCAAGGCTGAGTTGGCTATTCAGGTGCACGATTTGCAGATCAAAATGAACAAGCTAAACCCGGCGCTGGCATTCGTGTTGGATCAAAGTACGGGAAGGGCGTTGATTCAACTGACTGACCGGGACACCAAAGAGGTTATTCAACAATTTCCTACTGCAGCAGCCATTCAAATTTCCAAGGCATTGGATCGATTTGAAAAGGGCCAATTGATAAATAAAACCGTCTAATTCAAGGACGGTATCCGGCGGGTTTACCTTTTTGGTTTTCGGCCGGAGTTCAGTAAACTTTCCGGGACTACGCCACGAAACATTTGAGTAATGTCTTCGAGCTCTTTGCGAGCATCGACTTCACCGCGGTGGTCGGCAAGCAGTGCCAGAAGATCACTTCTCAAGTACCAGAGACTTTGTGCAGCGCCAGCACGGGCTATCGCGCCCCAGGTTTTGTCTAGTCCTGAACTACCGACCGGAATATCTGACAGGCAAGCCAGCATTGCATGCCGGATATCTTCGAGTTGTGCACTGACGTCAACGGTCATATCTGCCGCACTCAGCAGTCCCGCGAAGGTCGTTACGAACTTGGAGATTCTCTTGCGTACCATTCAGTCATCCCACATCGGAGTGATTCTTTTACCTCTTGTAATCTTAGCCTAGAGCCGAGTTAGTGGTTTGAAACTGGTCTGTCGGTGCCGGAGATGGGCCGGGAATTGGATATCAGGCCGGCCTCTCAATCACAGCTCGAGCAGGGTGGTGTATTCCAGCCACTGGTCTTCAAGCAACTTCAACTCTTGATTGACCAGTTTCAGTCGCTTGCCTGTTTCGGCAATCACTGAAGGGTGTGGATTGGTCGAGAGCTTGTCTTCCAGGGCGGTGCCCTCGGCATTGAGCGTCGCCATCTTTTCGTCCACTGCAGCCAAGGCTTTCTTCCATTGGCGAATCTGTTCAGGAG
>CAIQYP010000004.1 GCA_903876045.1 uncultured beta proteobacterium
ATCGGCAAATTCGTGTTGCAAGCGTCGTTGCAACTCCTGAAGACTATCGGCCACCTTATTTGGATCGACCTTCGTACTTCAAGGTCAGGAAGGCTGGGCCCACCAAATGAATTTCGCGTACATAACTGAACCCAACCACCACTTTGTCACCTTGCTTGCTAATTTCGAGGTCTTTGCTGGAAATAGATTTGATGTCGTCGATTTGGGTAGCTTTGTCAAATATGGATCGGATCTCGGCAGGCGTCTGGCCTTCGTTAGCTGCCTTCTGTGCAGCCTTCTGCACGGCGAGAAACTCGATCGCGGTAGGAAACACCTGTGCTGCCACCACACCAGCCATGGCGAGTATTGACGCAACAAACACCAAACCGATGAACGAGATGCCGCGCTGCCGGGACTTGCGTTGAACAAACATGTGTATTTCCCCCGTCGATTTCAATTGAAGAATCCAATCCGCTTGGGATTGCTAAAGTTCATCCACACAAATATCGCTTTACCCACGATGTTGCGCTCCGGTACAAATCCCCAATACCGGGAATCCATGGAATTATCACGATTGTCGCCCATCATGAAGTACTGGCCCTCAGGCACTTTACAAGTCACACCCTCTATGGTGTAGCTGCAACCCTCATGGCCTTCAAATTTGTCCGCGCCAGGTACAAAGGCAGGCCGACCATCATCGTTAAGCAACCGGTGCTTCTTCTCGCCTAGCACCTCTTCGTATTGCTTGAAGTAGCGCATGGCATCTTCATCAAAAAACTCCGGCACCGCGGTTGTGGGTTGCACCTGACCATTGATAGTCAAACGCTTGTTCAGATACGCCACGGTATCACCGGGCACACCCACCACGCGCTTGATGTAGTCCAGACTTGGCTTGGGTGGGTAGCGGAAAACCATGACGTCGCCTCGCTGGGGTTTGTTGCCCTCAGTAACCTTAAGATTAATGACTGGCAGCCTAATTCCGTACGTGAACTTATTCACCAGAATCAGGTCGCCCACTAACAGCGTGGGAATCATGGAGCCCGATGGAATCTTGAACGGCTCAAAAAGAAAAGACCGCAGCAGAAAGACAGTAATGATTACGGGGAATAGGCCAGCCGTCCAATCCAACCACCAGGGCTGCATGAACAGTTTGACCTTGGCTTCAGCGATATCGCCGTCGACCTGTGCAATGCCCATAGAGGCGAGATCAGCACGGCGCTTGGCGTCATTCGCCTCTAGCGCGACCACCGCAGCCACACGCTGCGGCAAAAAATAAAAGCGCTCTGCCAACCAATAGACGCCAGTAACAACCGACGCCAAAAAAAGCAACAGTGCAAAATTGCCATCGACATACCCGAGATACCAGGATGCCGCATACAGCACAAAAGCGCCCAGAATGGTGGATGTTAGGGCTTGCATCAATCTTCCACCTGCAAAATGGCCAGGAAGGCTTCCTGGGGAACTTCAACCGAACCGATTTGCTTCATGCGTTTCTTGCCTGCTTTTTGTTTCTCAAGGAGCTTCTTTTTGCGCGAAATGTCGCCGCCATAACACTTGGCGAGCACGTTCTTTCGCAGCGCCTTGATTGTCTCACGGGCAATGATGTTGGCACCGATGGCGGCTTGGATGGCGACGTCGAACATCTGGCGCGAAATGATCTCGCGCATTTTGGCGACCACGGCACGTCCACGATATGCCGACTGCGAGCGGTGCAGCATGATGGACAGCGCATCCACTTTTTCAGAGTTGAGCAGGATGTCCACCTTGACGACGTCAGCAGCCCGATATTCCTTGAACTCATAGTCCATGGAGGCATAGCCCCGGCTTACGCTCTTAAGCTTGTCGAAGAAATCGAGCACGATCTCTGCAAGTGGCATTTCGTAAGTCAGCACTACCTGCCGTCCCTTGTATGCCATGTTCATCTGAACGCCGCGCTTTTGGTTAGCCAACGTCATCACCACGCCCACATATTCCTGCGGCATGTAGAGGTGCACGGTAACGATGGGCTCGCGGATTTCTGCAGTTTTACCAACCTCGGGCATCTTGGAGGGGTTCTCCACCGTGATCACTTCGCCGTCGTTTTTCATCACCTGATAAACGACGCTCGGTGCAGTGGTGATCAGGTCCTGGTCGAACTCGCGCTCCAACCGCTCCTGCACAATTTCCATGTGCAGCAACCCCAGGAAGCCGCATCGAAAACCAAAGCCCAGCGCCTGCGACACTTCAGGTTCGTAGTGCAATGATGCGTCGTTCAGCTTCAGCTTTTCCAGCGCATCGCGCAGCGAGTCATATTCACTGGCTTCCGTTGGATACAGACCGGCAAAAACCTGCGGCTGTATTTCCTTGAACCCTGGCAGTGCCTCGGTCGCGGTGAATGCAGCGCCACCTGATCCGATCTTGATCAACGTGACGGTATCGCCCACCTTGGCCGCCTGCAATTCTTTGATACCAGCAATGATGTAGCCCACCTCGCCCGCTTCCAGCGACTGGCGAGGCTCATTGGCAGGCGTGAACACGCCCAGGTTGTCAGCGTTGTACGTCGCACCCGATGCCATCATCTTGATGCGCTCGCCCTTTGCGAGGCGACCGTCCACGACACGCACCAGCATCACCACACCCACGTAGCTGTCGAACCAGCTATCAATAATCATGGCGCGCAATGGACCATCCGCATTTCCTCTAGGAGCCGGTATGCGCGCAATGATGGCTTCCAGAATTTCGTCAATGCCAATGCCGGTCTTTGCTGAACACGGAATGGCTTCAGTGGCGTCGATGCCAATCACGTCTTCAATTTCACTGCGCGCATTTTCGAGATCGGCATTCGGCAAATCGATCTTGTTCAACACAGGCACCACTTCAACGCCCAAGTCCAACGCGGTGTAACAGTTCGCAACGGTTTGTGCTTCAACCCCTTGGCTCGCATCCACAACCAACAACGCACCCTCGCATGCTGACAGCGAACGACTCACTTCATAGGAGAAGTCGACATGCCCTGGCGTATCAATCAAATTGAGGTTGTAGACCTGCCCATCGAGTGCCTTGTATTTAAGCGATGCAGTTTGCGCCTTGATGGTTATCCCACGCTCTTTTTCGATGTCCATCGAGTCCAGAACCTGCGCCTCCATTTCACGCGCCTCCAACCCTCCACAACGTTGAATCAAGCGGTCAGCGAGAGTGGATTTGCCGTGATCAATGTGAGCAATGATCGAAAAATTTCTGATGTGATTCATCAAGGGAGAGCTTCAAGTGATTGAATTAAAACGGTCAAGCAAGAAAAAAGGGCGCGACCAGTATGGACGCGCCCTGAACCAACCATCTTTTGGCAACTGCGAAAGTTGGAACTTCATTGTAGGCAAAAACTACAGATTTCACAGCCAAAAAATTTGAACAAAAAGAGAGTTGCGAGTCCACAACAAAAAACTTATGCACAACTTATTAACAAAATGAGATCTAACATAAAGGACAACATGTGGGTGAACTGTGGATCGCCTGTGGGATCCACAAAAGCATCCCATATCATGGACTTTTGACTACGCGTTATAGCTAATTTGACCTGGACAGGGCCTCTATTCTAACCAAATCAAACTAACCCCTCTCGCAAGTTAGCGGCCACCGACATAGCACGGTACTGTCCGGGGCCTTAGAAAAATCACTCCACCCCCGAAAAACAACCCCATATCCAGCTATGGAATGGGGTCGTAGCAGCCTGATTCGGACTTATTTTGACACTTTCAGGATCGCATATTGCGTCCATTCACCACGTCGAAACAGCACGCTCAGTGGCTTGGCCTTATCAAACTTGGAAATTACTGCCTCGAACTCCTTAACGGTCGAGACCTCCACATTGCCAACTTGCAGGATCAAATCACCCTCTCGCAGACCGGCCCTCGCCGCTGCCTCAGTCGCAGTTTCCACACGAACGCCACCTTTGAGACCTGACTCCTTCTTCTGTGCTTCGGTTAGATCAGCGACAACCAGACCAAACACCTGTGCCACGCTGGATGCCTTCGGCTTCTCTTCTTTGGGGGGCGATTTGGCTGCCGGCTTGTCTGACTCCACTTCCGCAATAACCACGCTTAAATCTTTTGTTGCACCTCGTCGGAAGACGCTGACCGTACTTTTTGTTCCAGGCTTGGTAGCTCCCACAATGCGCGGCAAATCACTGGACTTATCAATCGCCTTGCCATCGAATTTGGTGATGATGTCCCCCGCTTCCACTCCACCCTTTTCGGCTGGCGACCCGGCTTCTACGCTGCGCACCAGAGCGCCAACTGGCTTGCCCAATCCAATTGATTCCGCCACATCCTTGCTGACCTGGTCAATCTGCACCCCCATGCGACCGCGCGACACGCGTCCACTAGATCTAAGCTGATCACTGACACGTATTGCCTCGTCCATTGGAATGGAAAACGAGATGCCCATATAACCACCCGAGCGCGAATAAATTTGGCTATTGATACCCACCACTTCACCGCGCATATTGATCAAGGGACCGCCCGAGTTACCCGGATTGATGGCGACGTCCG
>CAIQYP010000005.1 GCA_903876045.1 uncultured beta proteobacterium
CACAACCTGACCTCTTATCTCGTCGGGAGCTCCTGTCACGGCACATTCAATAACCGCAGGATGCGTCATCAACGCACTTTTAACGGAGCCGCCATGTCCAACCTGTCCGCTATCCAGCAAACTGCCCAACCCCACCCGGTACGCGCCCCGCGCGGCACGGCCATCACCTGCAAGAACTGGCTGATCGAAGCGGCCTACCGCATGATCCAGAACAACCTGGATCCAGAGGTGGCCGAGAACCCTGACGCACTGGTGGTGTATGGCGGCATTGGCAAGGCCGCGCGCAATTGGGATTGCTACGAGGCCATCCTGAAGGCCCTGGAAAAACTGAATGAAGACGAGACGCTGCTGATCCAGTCCGGCAAGCCAGTGGGTGTGTTTCGCAGCCACGCCGATGCCCCCCGCGTGCTGATTGCCAACTCCAACCTGGTGCCGAAGTGGGCCACCTGGGAGCACTTCCACGAGCTGGATAAAAAAGGTTTGATGATGTACGGCCAGATGACGGCCGGTAGCTGGATTTACATTGGTAGCCAGGGCATTGTGCAAGGCACGTATGAAACCTTTGTCGAGGCCGGTCGCCAGCACTTCAACGGCAGCTTGGCCGGGCGCTGGATTCTCACCGCAGGCTTGGGCGGCATGGGTGGCGCACAGCCCTTGGCTGCCACGTTTGCCGGTGCTTCATCACTGAATATCGAATGCCAGCAAAGCCGTATCGATTTCCGCCTCAAGACCCGCTACGTGGACGAGCAGGCCACCGACCTGGACGACGCACTGGCCCGTCTGGCGAAGTACAGCGCCGAGAAAAAAGCCGTGTCGATTGCCCTGCTGGGCAACGCCGCCGACATCCTGCCCGAGTTGGTAAAACGGGCCAATGCCGGGTCCATTCGCCCCGATATCGTGACCGACCAAACCTCGGCCCATGACCTGGTCAATGGCTACCTGCCCAGCGGCTGGACGGTGGAGCAGTGGCGTTTCGCCCAAGCGGACGACACGCAACACGCTGCCCTGCGCATCGCTGCCGCCAAGAGCTGTGCCGTGCATGTGCAAGCCATGCTGGACTTTCAAAGCATGGGTGTGCCCACGGTGGACTACGGCAACAACATCCGTCAAGTGGCACTCGATCAGGGCGTCAAAAATGCTTTTGACTTCCCCGGTTTTGTGCCGGCCTACGTGCGGCCGCTGTTCTGCCGCGGCAAGGGCCCGTTCCGTTGGGTGGCGCTGTCGGGCGATCCGGAAGATATCCGTAAGACCGACGCCAAGATGAAAGAGCTGTTCCCCGAGGACGCGCATTTGCATCGCTGGCTGGACATGGCATCCGAGCGGATTGCCTTTCAGGGTTTGCCGGCCCGCATTTGCTGGATCGGTTTGGGTGAGCGCCATCGCGCGGGCCTGGCCTTTAACGAGATGGTGAAAAGCGGTGAACTCAAGGCGCCCATCGTCATCGGCCGCGACCATTTGGACAGCGGTTCGGTGGCCTCGCCGAATCGTGAAACCGAGAGCATGCAAGACGGCTCGGATGCCGTGTCCGACTGGCCGCTGCTCAACGCGCTGCTGAATACTGCCGGCGGCGCCACCTGGGTCAGCCTGCACCACGGTGGTGGTGTCGGCATGGGCTACTCGCAACACAGCGGCGTGGTTATCGTGGCCGATGGCACGGACGCTGCGGCCAAACGCCTGGAGCGGGTGTTGTGGAACGACCCCGGCACCGGCGTCATGCGCCATGCCGACGCAGGCTACGACATCGCCATTGCCTGCGCCAAAGAGCAAGGCATGAACATGCCCATGCTTTCCAAATAAGTAAACAAAATACCCATGACAACCATCAATCTCAACCCCGGCCACCTGACGCTGGACCATTTAAACGCCATCCACTCCGGTGTTTGCCAACTGGTGCTGCCAGAGTCTGCGCGGGGTGGTGTGCGCGCCTCCTATGCAATGGTCAAGGCCGCAGCCGAGGGCGACGCGCCGGTGTATGGCGTGAACACCGGCTTTGGCAAACTGGCCAACAAGCGCATCGACAAAGACCAACTCGCTACGCTGCAGCGCAACCTGATTCGCTCGCACAGCGTGGGCGTGGGCGAGCCGCTGGCGGCACCCATCATGCGGTTGATGATGGCCACCAAGGCTGCGAGCCTGGCGCGTGGTTACTCCGGCTGCCGCGAAATCGTCATCGACACCTTGCTGGCGGTGCATAACGCGGGGCTGGTGCCCTGTGTGCCATCGCAAGGTTCTGTGGGGGCGTCGGGTGATCTGGCGCCACTCGCGCACATGACGCTGGCCCTGATGGGCGAGGGCGACATGATGGTTGACGGTGTGCGGGTGCCAGCGTTAGCGGCGCTGCAAAAGGCGGGTATCGCGCCGCTGCAACTCGAAGCCAAGGAAGGCCTGGCGCTGATCAACGGCACACAGACTTCCACCGCGCTCGCGCTGCATGCCTTGCTGAGTTTTGAGCCGGTACTGGAAGCGGCATTGGTGATTGGCGCACTCACACTGGACGCTGCACGCGGCAGCGATGGGCCGTTTGATCCGCGCATCCATGCCGTGCGCGGCCAGCCCGGGCAGATTGACGTAGCGCAGTACTACCGCGAGCTGCTTAAGGGCAGCGCCATTCGCCAGTCGCATGCCGAGGGTGACGACCGCGTACAGGACCCCTATTGCCTGCGCTGCCAGCCGCAGGTGGTGGGCGCTTGCCTGGACCAGTTGCGCCACGCGGCACGGATCTTATTGATCGAGGCCAATGCCGTGACGGACAACCCGCTGGTGTTTTCAGACAACGGCGCCATGATCAGCGGCGGCAACTTTCACGCCGAACCCGTGGCACTCGCCGCCGATGGCATGGCCCTGGCGATTGCCGAAGTGGGCGCGATTGCCGAGCGCCGCATTGCCATGTTGATCGATTCCAGCGTGTCGCGCCTGCCGCCATTCCTCACGCCCGATGCGGGTCTGAACAGTGGCTTCATGATTGCCCACGTCACCGCCGCCTCGCTGGCTTCGGAAAACAAATCTATGGCGCATCCGGCCAGTGTGGACAGCCTGCCCACCAGCGCCAACCAGGAAGACCATGTGTCCATGGCCACCTTTGCCGCGCGCCGCCTGCAGGGCATGATCAGCAACACCGCCAACATTCTGGGCATCGAACTGCTGGCCGCGGCACAAGGCATCGAGTTTTTGCGCCCCTTGAAAAGTTCTGCCGCACTGGAAGCCGTGCATGCGTTGTTGCGCAAAGATGTGCCGGCGCACAACGTAGACCGCTATCTGGCTCCTGACATGGCGCACGCCACCACGATGGTGCGCGACGGCACGGTGGCCAGCGTGGTGCGCAATATGTCGGGTTTGCCTAAGTTGTGGGTCCCGGTTTAAGCGGGTGATCCCCGTCTACTCTCCGGGCAATTCATGGCCATTGCGGGGTGCAGCATAACTAACTGCACCCCGAAATAAGGGGTTTGAAACCGCCATAGAGAAAAATTAAATTGGCTTTACAAATAAGCCCACCGTCAGGCACAACCCGATGGCGACGATGGCCAGACGCAGCATTTTTTCATTGATACGGTGCAGTGCCCAGGATCCCATGAGCCCGCCGACTATGGCCCCGGAACCCAGTACCACTGCCTCCAGCCAGTGCACCTCGGGTGAAGTGACAAACAGCAACACAGCAGAGGCATTCATCACGCCACTGAGAACGTTCTTGGTAGCACCTGCGTTACGTGGGGATAGACCCGCCATGGTCAGCGCAGCCATCATGAGTATGCCAATGCCGCCGCCAAAGTAGCCGCCGTAAATCGCAATGCAAAATTGCGCAGCAGCCGCACTATTCGCGCCCAGCTGAACCGTGGCATCACCGCTGCGTCGAAAGAAGCTGCCCCATGCAAAAACCACCGTTGCAAACAGCACTAGCCACGGCACCAGATTGGCGAATACGGTGGACGGCGTGTTCAAAAGCAGCAAACCACCCAGTGCGCCGCCCAACACGCTCAGCATGAACAGCACCTTGAACGGGAGCATTGCAGCGCCGGTCACGAGTTTTCTACCGGCAAAGCCCGAAGTCACTTGTCCGGGAAACAGCGCGACGGTAGAGGTAATGTTGGCAGCCAGAGGAGACATGCCCGAAAGAATGAGCATGGGCAAGGTAACAAAAGAGCCGCCTCCCGCCAGTGAATTCTGAAGTCCAGCCCAGATGCCCGCCAGGCAGATCAAGGTCAACATAGGGTGATTGACCTTGCCGATTGTGTGGAGGCGGCATGTGCACCTGAGACGCGTATTGTGTTCATTGGATACTTCTTATTGGGCCGAAGCCAACTGGAAAGACGTATTTTCCATCACCTGACGCGCACCCCATGCCGGCCTGCGCTAATGGCCCTCTGTGTAGCGACGGGTCAAGAGGTCAAATGCGTTGTACCTACCAGCATCCGTCATTCAAAAAGAGCGGTGGAGAAAGCAGCACAATGCCACGCAAGAATGATTAGTTGAGACGCGCACGCATGAAAGGGGAAGATGACGCTTTGAGCGTCTGCATTCAGCGAAACCGAGATACAGCTTGAAGCTGCCACAGGATGGCGTCCCTACTCGGGAATCGAATAGCCCATTTCCCGAAACAGCGTCAGGCATGCTTCAACGACGGCGCGGTCATACTTTGTTCCGCCCCCGCTCTCGACTTCCGCCAGCGCTTTTTCGATGCCCAAACCCGAGCGATAGGGCCGGTGCGAAGAAATCGCCTCAACCACGTCTGCCACCGCCATGATGCGCGCCTCGAGCAGGATCGCCTCGCCTTTGAGGCCCTGTGGATAGCCACCACCGTCCAAGCGTTCGTGGTGCTGCAGAGCGACCTCAGCCACTGGCCAGGGAAACTTGACGTTCTTCAGCACATCGAAGCCTGCCTGGGCATGTCCCTGGATCATCTGATATTCGAGCGCGCCAAGCTTGCCGGGCTTGGAGAGGATTTCTGACGGAACAATGACCTTGCCGACGTCGTGCAGGTGGCCGGCAACGCGCAAGCCCTCCTGGCGATTCTCGTCAAACCCGAGATGGGCCCCGATGGCAACGGCAATCGCCGCTACGCGCCGCTGGTGGCCGGCGGTGTAGGGGTCGCGCATCTGGTTCAAGACAGTGGCCACCTCCACGGTGCTCATCACCGCGGTCTTGAGTTGTTCAATTTGGTCCAGAATCTGACGATCAGAGCGCTTCTTTTCGGTGACGTCGCGCGCCGAGAAGTACAGCAGCGTCTGGCCTCTTAGTTCCAGTCGCTGGCCGCTGACTTCAACATCGAAAATAGTTCCGTCCTTGCGCCGATGCCGGGTTTCGAACTCCGAGCGATCTGCCTTTGCGGCCAGTTCCCCAAGAATTGACTGCAACTCTAACGGGCTCCACTGTGCATCCCAGAGCGAAACATGGGCACCCATAAGCTCTTCCCGCGTGTACCCGAGCATCTTGCAAAAGGAATCGCTGACCTCCTGCACTTTGCCCTTGGCGTCGAGGATATGCACGCCATCACTGGCATTGTGCAAAAAGGCCTGGTTGCGCATGCTCTGGTTCAACAAAGCCTCTTCGGACAGTTTGCGCTCGCTGATATCGCGAACGATGCCAGTGAAATGCCAGCGACCGGCCACCGTCCATTCGGACAGCGAAAGTTCAAGCGGAAATTCACTGGCGTCCTTTCTCTGCCCCGCCAGTTCAACCGTTCTGCCAAGGACATGGTGCTCGCCGCCGGACAGCACCCGCTTCATTCCACCGAGATGCCCGTCGCGGAATCTTTGCGGTATCAGCATCGTCAGGGGCTGCCCGACCGCCGCGGCTTGCTCATATCCGAACAGGCGTGTGGCGCCCGCGTTCCAGTCTTCGATCAGGCCCTGGTCATCGGCGCTGATGATGGCGTCGGTAGCGGTATGGGTCACTGCCTGGTAGCGCTCAAGGCTGCTGCGCAGGACACGATTGCTCACTTCGAGGTCAGCGGTGCGTTCGGCAACACGCTGTTCCAGCGCCGAGTTTGCGGTGATCAGCGCGTTCTCGAGGCCTTTGCGCTCAATCGCATAGCGCAGCGTTCGCACGATCACCTCCGGGTCTGATTTCCCCTTGACGAGAAAATCCTGCAAGCCCCGCTGGATCGCGTCGCGGCTCATGTTCGGGGCATGCGAGCCGGTCAGCACGACCAGGGGCAGTGCGGGGAAACGCCCGGTAATGGAGCGCGGCCCCACCATGCCCGAACTGTCAGGCAGGTTGAGATCGCACAGCATGGCGTCAAAGGGCTCAGTCGCCAGGCGCGCCAGCGCGTCAGCCAGGCGCTCGACCCAGGTGACGACGAACTCGCCCGGCGCGTACTCAGCGAACGCCTCCTGCACCAGGCGCGCGTCTCCCGGATTGTCCTCAAGCAACAGCACTTGGATCGGTGTCGCGTTCATGGGATCACTTGCCCGGCAAGGTCACGACCTTGAGCCAGAACTCATCAATCAAGCCCACGATTCTCATGAACTGCTCCAGATTCACCGGCTTGGTGACATAGGCGTTGGCGTGCATGTCATAGGCCTGCATCACGTCCTCCTCGGAGCGCGAGGTGGTCAGAACCACCACCGGGATGCGCCTGAGGTCGGGATCGGTCTTGACCTCGGCGAGCACCGAGCGTCCGTCCTTCTTTGGCAGGTTCAGATCCAGCAGAATCAGGTCCGGCCGCGGCGCATCTTTGAAACGGCTGCGCCGGCGCAAGAATTCCATGGCCTGCTCGCCGTCCTCGACGACGTGCAAGATGTTGGTCATCTTGGCCGCGCGCATCGCCTCCTGCGTCAGGCGGGCATCACCGGGGTTGTCCTCGACCAGCAGAATTTCGATCTGCCTGGACTCTTTGTCCGCTGTGCTCATAGGTCATGCTCCTCAGGAAGAGTGAACCAGAAAACCGTGCCACCGCCGTCAGCGGAGTCGATCCCGATCTCGCCGCCATGGCGCTCGATGATGCGTTTGCAGATCGCCAGACCGATGCCGGAGCCGGGGTATTCACGCTGCGTGTGCAGGCGTTTGAAAATGACGAACAACTGGGCGCGGTATTCGGGCGCGATGCCGATGCCGTTGTCGGCGACTGAGAAACGCCATCGCCCTGCCTCATGTGCGGCCTGCACGCGCACGTGCGGTGCACGATCCTTGCAGAACTTGATCGAATTGCTGATCACATTCTGAAACAACTGCACCAACTGCAAGCGGTCCGCCATGACGGTTGGCAAGGGCTGAACATCGACCTCGGCGCCACTCTCCTTGATACTACTGGCCAGTCGATCCAGCGCCTGCTGCAGGGCCGCCGCACTGTCCACAGGTGCCAGAGGTTGCGCCTTGGTGGTGACGCGCGAATAGGCCAGGATGTCCTCGATCATGCCCTGCATGCGCATGGCGCCGTCCATCGCGAAAGCCATGAATTCGCGGCTATCGGAATCGAGTTTGCCAGCCAGGCGCTTCTCGAGCAATTGCACGTAGCCGACCACCATGCGCAAGGGCTCCTGCAGGTCGTGCGAGGCGACATTGGCGAACTGCTCGAGTTCCGTGTTGGAGCGCGTCAGCGCCTGGGACAAGGTCTGCAGCGCTTCACTGGTGTGGCGCTGCTTGGTGATGTCTATCACGGTGCCCAGCATGCGCGCCGGTCGACCGGCTTCATAGCCAATGACATTGCCCTGTGCTTGAATCCAGTGGAGGCTCTGGTCTGGATGGCGCACCCGGCATTCGACAAAGAACCGTCCGCTGAGAAATGCCTGCTCGAAAGCATGAGCAAAGCCTTCGCGATCTTCAGGCACGAGGTGGCGCATGGCGATCTCCCGGCCCCACCGGGCAGGCGCTGACGCGTAGCCGAAAATCCGGTCGTGCTGCAGTGAACGCCAGGCCGTGTCGTGTATCAGATCGAGATCCCAGACGCCCATCTCGGCGTACTGCAGCCCCAGATTGAGCCGTTGCTCGGTCAACCTCAGCGACTCCTCGGCCTTCTTGCGCTCGGTCACGTCGCGCGCGGCAGCGAAGACGCCCAGCACCTTGCCCGCCTCATCGCGGTAGACGCTGGCGTTGTAGAGCACGTCGGTGACCCGGCCCGAGGTATGACGGATGGCCAGCGGGTAGTCGGTCACAAAGCTCCGGGCAAAGACCCGCTGGTAGCCTTCGCGGGCTTGATCCGGGTCGGTGAAGTAGCTGGCGAAATCGGTGCCAATCAGATCAACACGCGCCAAGCCGGTGGCCTGTTCGGTGGCCTTGTTGACGTCGGTGATCTTGCCCCCGGCGCTGATCGTCAGCAGCGGGTCGAGGCTGGCTTCCAGCAAGCTTCTTGCGTACACCCCTGCCGCCTTGGCTCTTTGCGTGATTTCCAACTGAGCATGCGTTCGGATGCGTTCGGCCTCGGCGTGGTTCAACCAAAGCAGCGCGGCCGCAAGAAAGACCAGACTCAGAACCATGCCGCCAGAAATGGTCGCGTAAGTGAACCTGGTCGCTTCTTGCGATTGCAGCTTGGATTGCTGCAGGCGCGCGTCCTGCGCGCGCTCGGCCTCGTCGATCGCCGAACGGAAAGCCTGCATCAGGCCCTCCCCGTGCCTTACTTGATCGGGATAAACGCCGGCCCCGCTTCGGCGCGATTCGATGACCTGGTTAAACCACTGCAGCGCTTCGTTGGCCCGCGCCTCGACCTGGGCGAAGCGCAACTGCTGCGGCACGCTGTCCGGGTAGCTTCGGCGCAGCGCAGCCAATGCGCTGTTGGCGCTGGCCTCAGCAGAAGCATGGGACTGCAACATCTGTTCTGAGCCGGTCAAGAGGTAGCCGCGCGTGTGGTTCTGGGCAGCGGCTACTTCGGCCTCGATCCGCGCAAGCTGGCGCAGTACCGTCTCGTCGTGATCCACCTGCTCGTTGGCAACGTGCAGTCGAACCTGGATCCGGCTTGCGCTAAGGCCAACCACCACCAGCAGGCAGATGCCAATGGCAAACCCTGAGGTGACAGCTGCGCTGAGCGACCACATCGAAACGTCCTGGCGCCATGTTTCCCATAACATCAGCGCGCCCAGAACCACAAATACGGCCGCCGTCGGAACCGCCATGATGGTTGCGCCCCACCAGCCAAGGGTTCCAAGCGCCGGCGTGAAGTAGGTCAAGATATCCGATAGCGCGATGATTTGCACCAGCGCGCACAGAATCAGCGCTGCGAGCAAAGTAGTCTTGGTCTTGCGCAACTCGCAAAGAATTTCCCGGGTCGCCGCCAGCATCACGAAGCACAGCGCAGAGTCCGGCGCCATGCGGCCCGGAACCGATGTGCCCACCGTGCCGGTAAGCTCGGGGAACAGCCGCTGGTCGATGCCAAGGTCCAAAGTAAAGCCGTACTCCATCATCGTCAGCACACCGATCAGCCCGGCCAGCAGGCCGCAAAGCCGGGCCAGGTGCGAGATGAGTCTTGTGAGGCCGGGGGTTTGCGTGACAGGCTGGGGCAGTAGCGAGAGGCCTGTCAGGATGAAGCACAGGGCGGTGTTCGGCTTCACCGAAACCCAACCGGGCAGGATACTCTTGAGCACAGTGATATCTAGCGCCCAGCCCACCAGGACCATGGCGCCTGTCAGCAGGGCCAGCGCCCCCGCCAGGGGCACGGCCAGATAGGGTGCAGCCACGAGGCCCCGCGAGCCTTCAGTTGTCATGGAACAAACTCCACAGTTCGCCTGGAAGCGTCATCATTTCACACGCAACGCGCTCATGGCTTCTGAACAAAGGTCTTGCCTTGTAGTTCAGAATACACCGAGTGAACGGCGGGTGTCAATTTGTCGAATCGCAAGCGGTCCGCAGGCAGCCCGCAAGCGGCATTCTTGCGCTTGGTACGCATCACGCGTCCACTTCACGAGGCCATGAGCGAACTCGGTCTGCAGGTTGAATGGGGCGTCGCTTGAACGCCCCGGCGCGCACACCGCAAGCCAGGTCCAATCTGCAAAGCGTTGGAGTAGCATTCGGGTCAATGCGCCTCTGTGGCGCCGAGGCAAAAACATGACAGGCACCAAGAAGCCCCGTACCGCAAAAGCGCCCGTGTTGGTCTTGCCCGTCGATAGCCCGGGAACCTTCCCCATTGTTGGCATCGGTGCCTCGGCCGGCGGCCTGGCGGCGTTTGAAGCGTTCTTTGCGGCCTTGCCCGCAGACGCTCCGACCGGCATGGCCTTTGTGCTGGTACAGCACCTGTCACCGAACCACCAGAGCATGCTGTCGGAACTGATCCGGCGCTTCACTCACTTACAAGTCCTGGACGTAGACGATGGCATGGTGGTGCAAGTCAACAGCATCTACGTCATCAGACCCGGCTACGACATGGCGCTGCTCAACGGCACGCTGCACCTGCTTGCGTTCACGGCACCGCGTGGACAACACTTGCCCATTGACTTTTTCTTTCGCTCACTGGCGCTGGATCTCGGAGCCAGGGCCATAGCTATCGTGCTCTCGGGCAGCGGCAGTGATGGCGCCCTGGGCGTGCGTGCCATCCGTGAGGCTGGCGGCATGGTCATGGTGCAAAGTCCCGCCAGTGCCGAGTTTGACGGCATGCCGCGCGCCGCCCTCGATTGTGGTGTGGCGGACTTTGAGGGCGAACCCGCCCAGATGCCAGCACAACTCGCCAGCTACGTCGCACAAGTCCACGTCGACCGGCGCCGCCTGCCTGATGCGACGTTGCCACTGAGTGATTCGGCGATGAACAAAATCTTCGTCGTACTGCGTGCCCAAACCCGGCACGATTTTTCACTCTACAAGCCGGGCACGATTCAGCGACGCGTCGAGCGGCGCATGGCGCTCAACGGAATCGACGAGGGCGACACTTATGTCAAGCTGCTGCAACGGGACACCACCGAGGCCCAGGCGCTGTTCGATGATTTGCTGATTGGCGTGACACAGTTCTTCCGCGACACCGCCGCTTTTGAGGCGTTTGAAGCCAAGGTAGTACCCGCGTTGTTTACCGGCAAGTCCACCGTCAATGGCGTGGTGCGGGTATGGGTGGCGGGCTGTTCCACCGGCGAAGAGGCCTACTCGATTGCCATTCTGCTGCAAGAGCGTATGGAGGCGCTGCAGCAAAGCTATGTCGTGCAGATATTCGCCACAGACATTGACTGCAGGGCCATTGCCACCGCACGCAGCGGTATTTACCCGGTGGGCATTGCTGCCGATGTGTCTGCCTTGCGGCTGTCGCGTTTTTTCAGCACCCTGCCCGGTGGAGCGGGCTATCGGGTGCATAAAGGCATACGCGACATGCTGGTTTTTTCAGAGCAGAACCTGATCAAGGATCCGCCATTTTCCAAGCTCGATCTCATTAGCTGCCGCAACCTCCTGATCTACTTCGGCCCTGAGCTGCAGAGGCGCCTCATGCCACTCTTTCACTATGCGCTCACGCCGCATGGCAAGTTGTTTCTGGGCAGCTCCGAAGGGGTGGGCGAGTTTACCGATCTGTTCAGCCCCGTGGAGAGCAAGGCCAAGCTGTTTGAGCGGAGCAACGTGCAAGTAGGGCCCGCTCGCCGTGGGTCAACCCCCTTTGTTCCCGCGCTATCGGCAGTGGATGTTGCGCTGCCACGCGCAGCGCTCAAGAAGGTATTCCCCCGCGGGGTGCCACTGCGCGAGGTCATTGAACAGGCATTGCTGAGTCAGCTGGCCCCCGCCGCGGCGCTGGTGTCCGCCGCGGGCGAAATCCATTACCTTTACGGGAGCACCGGCATGTACCTGGAGCACGCCCCAGGCGAGCCGGGTGTGGCCAATATGCTGGCCATGGCACGTGAGGGTTTGCGCCCTGCGCTGTCCAGTGCCCTGCGCGAGTGCGATGCCACCCAAGCCCTGGTGCGCAAGCCAGCGGTCAGTGTCAAGACCAATGGACACTTCACCCGGGTCAACCTGTTGGTGCGCCCGGTCGCACACAGTCCGGGCATCGTACAGCCCATGTACCTGGTGCTGCTCGAGGATGCGCTTGAGGTGCCACCCACGCCCGGCACGCGCAAAACCAGCGTTGATAACGCCTTGGCAGCGGACACCTTTTCGCACGAACAGTTTGCCGCGCTTACCGATGAGTTGCAAGCCAAGGACGACTACTTGCGCAGCACGCAGGAAGAGCTCGAAGGGGCCAATGAAGAGCTGAAGTCGTCCAATGAGGAAATGCAGTCGGTCAACGAAGAGCTGCAAAGCACCAACGAGGAACTGGAAACTTCGAAAGAAGAGCTGCAGTCGGTCAACGAAGAGTTGGTCACGGTCAACAGCGAGCTCTCCCTTAAGGTCGATACGGTTACGCGGCTGAACAACGACATGAACAACCTGCTGGCGGGCACCGGGATTGCCACCCTGTTTCTGGACCACCAGCTGCGCATCCTGCGTTTCACGCCGAGCGCGGTACCGATCATCAACCTGATTGCCAGCGACATAGGGCGCCCGGTGGCCCATATTGTTTGCAACCTCGTGGACTACAGCCGCCTGGTGGCCGATACGCAGGCTGTGCTCGACACCTTGGTCTCCAAGGTGCAGCAGGTTCAAACTCTCCAGGGTGCGTGGTTTACGCTGCGCATTCACCCCTACCGCACGATTGACAATGTGATTGAAGGCGCGGTGATTACCTTTAGCGACATCTCAGAGATCAAGCGCATGGAGGCTGCGCTCGAGGCGGCCAGCAATCTCGCGCGCTTGGCGGTGGTGGTGCGCGACGCGCACGATGCCATCACGGTGCAAGACCTGCAGGGCCAGACCCTGGCCTGGAATCCCGCTGCCACCCGCATGTATGGCTGGAGTGAGGCCCAGGCACTGACCATGAACGTGCAGACGCGCATTCCCCCGGCACTGCGCCCCCGGGCAATCGAACGCTTGCTGCAGCTCAGCCACTCCGAGACGCTTGAACCCTATTGCACCCAGCGTCTGACCCAAAGCGGTGCATCTGTCGAGGTCTGGATTACTGCCACGGCCCTGCTCGACAAGCAGGGCCTGATGTACGCCGTTTCCACCACCGAGCGCTTGAATATTGCCACCAAGTCATGAGCAAGCGCACGCAGAAACCCTTGGTTGACCCATCGCTGCGTCTGAAGGCAGAAGAAGCGCTGGCAGTAGAAGTGTCCCGTGTGTTGCCTCTCACGACGACCCTGCAGCGTACGGAGCACGAACTGCGCGTCTACCAGATCGAGCTGGAGTTGCAGAACGAGCAGCTGCGCCAAAGCCAGGTGGCACTACTGGCTTCGCAGGCTCGCTATGCGGACTTGTACGACCAGGCACCGGTGGGCTATCTCAGCCTGGATGGCGCGGGCGTTATCGAACAGGCCAATCTGGAGGCCTGCTCTTTGCTGGGTCTGGTGCGCGACGCTCTGCTGCAACGCCCCCTTTCCGACTTCGTTGCTGCCGGTGAGCAGGACGGCTTTTACTTGCTGCGAAGGAGTTCTGCGTTGAATGCTCCGGCACAGACTGCAGAGATACGCATGGTCAAGGCCGATGGTGCGCCGTTCTGGGCGCAG
>CAIQYP010000006.1 GCA_903876045.1 uncultured beta proteobacterium
GGTAATCAGGAAGAACACTTGCAAAGGCCGTGCTCCCAAATCCTGGGCCGCTTCTTCCAGCGAGGGACTCATTTCCTGCAGTCGCGACAAAACAATGACTGTTGCATAGGCCATGCCGAGCAACGTGTGGCCCAACCAAATGGTGCTAAAGCCACGCTCCGGGAAGCCGAAAAGGCGTTGAACCGACACCAGCATCAGCAGTAGTGACAGACCAATAATCACCTCGGGCATGACCAATGGAGAGTTCACCATGCCAGCAAACAGCGTGCGACCGGGGAAGCGTTTAAAACGGTGCAAGGTCAAGGCCGCCAGAGTGCCTAGAACCACGGACGAGCACCCGGTAGAAAAAGCAATACGCAGTGATAACTTGAAGCCGTCGATGATTTCGCGGTCTTCCGCAAGGGCGGTATACCAGCGGAGTGAAATGCCGCCCCAGTTGGTCACCATGGGGCTGGCGTTAAAGCTGAACACTATCAGCGTGAGAATGGGCAGGTAGAGGAACACAAACACTGCGACCATCCAGGTATTGGAGGTCAGGCGACCGGCATTGAATCTCATGCGCGACCTCCCGTGCTTTCAGCCTGATACTTGTTGAACATGGCCAGCGGAATAATGATCAGCCCGACCATCACAACGGCCACGCTAGCTGCCATGGGCCAATCGTTGTTGCTGAAGAACTCGTCCCACAGCACGTGACCGATCATCAGCGTCTCAGGACCTCCCAGCAAATCGGGAATCACAAACTCACCAACGCAGGGGATAAACACCAGCATGGAACCGGCGATGATGCCGCTCTTGGACAGCGGCACCGTGATGCGCCAGAAGGCTTGCCATGGGGTGGCTCCCAGGTCCAGGGCTGCTTCGAGCAGGCGCAAGTCCATCTTCACCAGGTTGGCATAGAGCGGCAAAATCATGAAGGGTACATAGGTGTAGACCATGCCCAGCACCAACGAAAACGGCGTGTTCATCATCTTGACCGGCTCGGAAATCAGCCCCAGCGCAATGGCCGCGTTATTGAACACACCAGAGTCTGCAAGCAGCATCTTCCAGGCATAGACCCGCAGCAAAAATGAAGTCCAGAACGGCAACATCACCAGCATTAGCAATGCAGGACGCCGATCCGCCGGGCTACGCGCCAGAAAATAGGCGAACGGATAAGCAATCGCCAGACAGATCAGCGTGGTGATGCCGGCAATCTTCAGAGAGCTGAAATAGGCATTGAAGTACAGCGAGTCTTGCGTCAGGCTGATGTAGTTGCCAAATTTCAAAGTGAGAACAATGACGTCGTCACGCAGGGTGAATACATCCTTGAAGAAGACAGTGTCCATCTCGGACAAACTGATCTTGAACACCACCAAAAAAGGCAGCATAAAGACGATCAACAAGAACAGCATCGGTATGGCGATGACAACATTGCGTCCCCACGCTCCCGTGAGCTTGGTGTGCAGCGAATGCGATGTGAGTGCAGCGGTGGCCATGGCGCTTATTGGGTCAAGACCACGACATCACTGCCGCACCACCAGACATAAACCTTGTCACCCCAGGTCAACTGTATCTCGCCATGGCGTGCCGCATTGGTATGCGTGACCTTGACGATCACGCCGTTGTCCAACTTGACGTGATAGGTTGTCAGGCTGCCGAGGTAAGCCAGGTCATCGATCACGCCCTGCACGATGTTGCGCCCCACTTCGGCCAACGATTCGCGTTCGCTGTCGGCCGGCAAGGTGGACTGGATAGTCATTTTTTCCGGACGGATGGCAATGCTCACGGGCATTCCTTCGGTGCCCGTAATACCGTGACTCACGTAATGTTTGCACTCTGGCGAGGCGACAATCACGTGGTCAGGTGCGTCGGCTTCCACTGCGCCTTTGAAAATATTCACACTGCCAATGAAGTCGGCAACAAACAGGCAGTTCGGCGTTTCGTAAATGTCTTCCGGTGCACCAATCTGCAAAATTTTGCCTTCACTCATGACGCCAATACGGGTAGCCATGGTCATGGCTTCTTCCTGATCGTGCGTCACCATGACGCAGGTCACACCGACCTGCTCAATGATGTCCACCAATTCCAGTTGTGTGCGCTGACGCAACTTGGCGTCCAGCGCGCCTAGGGGCTCGTCCAGCAACAGCAGTTTGGGCCGCTTGGCCAGGCTACGCGCCAGCGCCACACGCTGCTGCTGACCGCCGGAAAGTTGGTGCGGCTTGCGTTTGGAATATTGTTTGAGTTGCACCAGGTCAAGCATCTGACCCACGCGCTCAGCAATTTGTTCCTTGGGCATACCATCGCGCTGCAGGCCAAAAGCAATGTTGTCCCAGACCGTAAGGTGCGGAAACAGCGCATAGCTTTGGAACATCATGTTGATGGGACGCTCGTAGGGCGCAAGCCCCACGATGTCTTGTCCGGCCAGCATGATTTGCCCCGAGGTCGGGCTCTCAAAGCCGGCCAGCATGCGTAACAGGGTGGATTTGCCACAGCCGGATGAACCGAGCAAGGCAAAAATTTCGCCTTGCTGAATATCCAGCGTGACCTCATCCACTGCAAACACGTCGTCAAATTTCTTGACAATGCGGTTGATTTGCAAGAATGGCTTCCCGCCGGTCTTTGCCGGGCTAGGGGTGTTGTTCGAAGTGGTCGCCAAAATGCATCCTTCGTAGTATTACTAGTTAAGTTGGCTAGCTAATCAGATTACAGGCCGGTCTTGAACGCGGTATGCGCACGGCTTTCCAGACGGCGGATATCGTTGGTCAAAGGCTTCGGGGGAATCATGAGTGCCATTTCAGCTGCACTGGGATAGCTTGAGGGATTGTTGGCAATTTCCGGACTGATCAACTTCTTCGCTGCCAGATTCAGGTTGGCGTACTTCACTTTGTTGGTAATGGCCGCTTGAACTTCTGGACGCATGATGTAGTTCATGAACAGGTGCGCATTCTTGGGGTGCGCGGCATCCGCTGGAATTGCCATCATGTCAAAGAAAAGAATCGCACCATCTTTGGGCACAAAGGCTTTGATATCCTGGCCGGTTTTCCCCTCAATGGCGCGTGCACGTGCGATATTAATGTCACCGTTCCACCCCAGAGACAAGCAGATAGAACCGCTCGCCATGTCGTTGATATAGCCAGATGAACTGAACAAAGTCACATAAGGACGCACCGA
Source organism: uncultured beta proteobacterium (assembly GCA_903876045.1). GTDB lineage: Bacteria > Pseudomonadota > Gammaproteobacteria > Burkholderiales > Burkholderiaceae_C > Allorhodoferax. The sequence goes on from CAIQYP010000006.1 coordinate 3,154, forward strand.
CTTCAACAGTGCAGAAGCCTCTTGGTAGTCACCCGGATTTTTACTGAAAGGATCTTTGTGCAGGTAATGCAAAGCAGCAGGCATTACCTCGCTTCCGGCATCCAACGTGGACACGCCACAACTCTTGAGTTTGCTGATGTATTTGGTGTTGAAGAACAGTTCCCAGATGTTGTCGGGGATAGGCTCGTTACCCAAAGCGGCCTTGACCTTGGCAGTATTAATACCGATGGTGGTGTAGCCCCAGAGCCAATTCACCAAGTGTTCATTGCCTGGATCGATGGTAGCAATCTGGGCCTGCACTGCGGGGTCGTAGTTCTTCAAGTTAGGCAACAGACTCTTGTCGAGCTTGGCCAACAAACC
>CAIQYP010000007.1 GCA_903876045.1 uncultured beta proteobacterium
ATCGGCAAACAGAACCAGAGCTGCCAAGCCGGCAGAACCGATGGCGTAACCCTTTGTCACAGCCTTGGTGGTGTTGCCCACTGCGTCCAGAGGGTCAGTGATGTCGCGCACGCTGGCTGGCAGTTCGGCCATTTCGGCAATACCACCTGCGTTATCGGTGATGGGACCGTAGGCGTCCAGCGCCACCACGATGCCGGCCATGCTGAGCATGGAGGTGGCCGCAATGGCAATGCCGTAAAGGCCAGCAAGGGCATAGGCCAAGTAGATGGCGGCACAAACAAAGAGCACAGGCCAGGCAGTAGAGCGCATGGATACGCCAAGACCGGCAATGATGTTGGTGCCGTGACCGGTGGTGGAAGCTTCTGCAATATGGCGCACGGGGGCGTACTGTGTACCCGTGTAGTACTCGGTAATCCAGACCAGTGCACCGGTGAGGATCAGGCCTACGGCGCAAGCACCGAACAGGGCGCTGGAGGTGATGATGCGTCCGTCAGCCAGGGTCAATGCGGCCGGGAACAGCGATTGCGTCACAAAGTAGAAGGCAATCAGCGACAACACACCTGCCACAGCAAGGCCCTTGTATAGGGCTGGCATGACGTTCTTCATGCCAGGTGATGCCTTGACGAAGAAGCAGCCGATGATGGAAGCCACGATCGAAACGGCTCCCAGACTCAAGGGGTAAAGCACCGCATTGGGGCCGCCTGCGCCGAGCAACAAAGCGCCCAGCACCATGGTGGCGATCAGCGTGACGGCATAGGTTTCAAACAAATCAGCGGCCATGCCAGCGCAGTCACCCACGTTGTCGCCTACGTTGTCGGCAATGACGGCAGGGTTGCGGGGGTCGTCTTCCGGAATGCCGGCTTCGACCTTGCCGACCAAGTCAGCACCGACGTCAGCGCCCTTGGTGAAAATACCACCGCCCAGACGGGCAAAGATGGAAATCAGGGAAGAGCCAAAGGCAAAACCGATCAGCGGATTGAGTTTGGCTGCTGTCACAGCACCGTCTGGCACCAGAAACATATAGAAGCCGGTCACGCCGAGCAAGCCCAGGCCCACAACCAGCATGCCGGTGATGGCACCGCCACGGAAGGCCACGTCCAAAGCTGGGCCAATGCCCTTGGTGGCCGCCTGCGCAGTACGCACGTTTGCGCGCACCGACACGTTCATGCCGATAAACCCGCACGCGCCAGACAGCACCGCTCCGAGTACGAAGCCCACGGAACTCATGGTATCCAGAAACACCGCAATCAGGATGGCCAGCACAACACCGACCATAGCAATGGTCCTGTATTGGCGTGAAAGATAGGCTGCTGCACCGGTTTGGATGGCAGCAGCGATTTCCTGCATCCTTGCGTTACCTGCATCCTGAGAAAGAATCCAACTGCGTGCCCAAACACCATAAACCACGGCGATAAAGCCACACACGAGCGCCAATGTCAGCGCCGAGTTGCCCGTCATATGTAATCTCCTTGTTGATTCGCAAAAAAGGGCCGACGCATGCGCTTGCCCGCTGCGTTGCTTCCTCATTGCTCCTAGTCAACAAACGGCGAGGAGAAGATTGGCCAACGGCCGAACTGTACCGTTAAAAAATGACAGTTCTGGCAGATCGCAAGGGCTGAGTCAGTAAAATCAGGGTTAATCCTGACAGTTTTTGATTTTCATCATTAAAGAGACCACCCATGTCCTTAGACAACGTTACCCCCGGCCCTAAATGTCCTGACGAGTTCAATGTGATCATCGAAATCCCGATGAATGCTGACCCAGTGAAGTACGAAG
>CAIQYP010000008.1 GCA_903876045.1 uncultured beta proteobacterium
GGCTGCTGACTTCTACACCGGCGGTGGCGGCATTACCGGTTTCCAGAATGGCCTGGCCATTGCCGGCGACTACATGTCTGCTGCTTCCTTCCTGGGTATTTCCGCTGCGGTAATGGCCACCGGTTATGACGGCCTGATCTATTCGATCGGCTTCCTGGTGGGCTGGCCCGTGATTACCTTCCTGATGGCCGAACGCCTGCGTAACCTGGGCAAGTTCACCTTTGCCGACGTGGCCGGTTACCGCTTCCAACAGGGTCCTATCCGCGCCTTCGCTGCCTCCGGCACGCTGGTGGTGGTGGCCTTCTACCTGATCGCCCAGATGGTGGGTGCCGGTTCCCTGATCAAACTGCTGTTTGGTCTGGACTACTGGATGGCTGTGGTGATCGTCGGCGCGCTGATGATGATTTACGTGCTGTTCGGCGGTATGACTGCAACCACCTGGGTGCAGATCATCAAGGCCTGTATGTTGCTCGCTGGTGTGACCTTCATGGCCTTCATGGTGCTGGCCCAGTTCGGTTTCAGCCCTGAAGCACTTTTCGCCAAGGGCGTCGAAGTCCGCAGCGCGATTGCTGTCAATGCCCAAGCCGCCGCAGTGACTGCCGCCGCAGCCCTGACCGCCGCCGCGACCACACCTGAGTTGGTCAAAGCTGCGGCCGAAGCCACTGCCAAGGCTGACGCTATGAACCCCGCCAAGATTGGCCTGGCCATCATGGGCCCGGGCGGTTTCGTGAAAGACCCGATCTCTGCCATCTCCTTCGGTATGGCCCTGATGTTCGGTACCGCTGGTCTGCCCCACATCCTGATGCGCTTCTTCACCGTGCCTGATGCCAAGCAAGCCCGTAAATCCGTGCTGTGGGCAACCACCTGGATCGGCTACTTCTATGTGCTGATTTTCATCATCGGCTTTGGTGCTATCACCCTGGTGCTGACCAACCCTGAATTTGCCAACGTTGCTACCGGCGTCATCAAGGGCGGCGGCGGCTCGGCCAATATGGCGGCCGTTCTGGTTGCCAAGGCTGTGGGCGGCAATGTGTTCTTCGGCTTCATCTCCGCGGTGGCATTTGCAACCATTCTGGCTGTGGTGGCAGGCTTGACCCTGTCTGGCGCATCGGCTGTGTCGCATGACATTTACGCTACGCTGATCAAGAAGGGCAAGGCTGAAAGCGCTGACGAGTTGCGTGTCTCGCGTTACACCACCGTGGCCCTGGGCATTGTGGCCGTGGTGCTGGGTATCGCTTTCGAGAAGCAGAACATCGCCTTCATGGTGTCGCTGGCCTTCGCTATTGCAGCATCGGCTAACTTCCCCGTGCTGTTCATGGCTGTGCTGTGGAAAGACTGCACCACCAAGGGTGCTGTGATCGGTGGCTTTATGGGTCTGATCTCTTCGGTTGGCCTGACCATCGTGTCACCTTCCGTTTGGGAAGCAACCATGGGTAACCCCAAGGGCTCGGCCTGGTTCCCTTATACCTCGCCTGCGCTGTTCTCCATGACCATCGCATTCGTCGGTATCTGGCTGTTCTCCGTCCTGGACCGTAGCGCCAACGCCGCCAAAGAACGTGCAGCCTTCCCGGCTCAACAGGTGCGTTCCGAAACCGGCCTGGGTGCTTCCAGTTCTTCCGGACACTAAGCCTCCTGCTTGCCGCACAACTCCGGTTGTGCCCGCAACGAAAAACCGGACCTTTGGGTCCGGTTTTTTTATGGGCGCTTTGGATGGCTCAATGCAAGCGCTTGCCACGCGCTAGATGACCAGCCGGTGCACAGGGAATCGCACATACATGGTCGCGTCCCGCAAATTCGCCTCATGATGGTGCGAAGCGGCGCCTGCTAATGGTGCCCTATTCGCCTTCACAAGGTGCGCGAATAGGAACGCTTGCCTGTTGCCAAAGGGCGACTTGGCAGAGCCTGAACCTATTTACAAAACCTCGGCGATGGCACGGCCGACATCTGTCGTGTTTGCGCTTCCGCCAATGTCCGGTGTTCTGGGCGCACCGCTGCTGGCGCCGAGCACCTTCTCAATAGCAGCCAGCACCGCATCGTGAGCATCTTTGTGTCCCAGGAAATCCAGCATCATCGCGCCGCACCAAATCTGGCCAATGGGGTTGGCAATGCCCTTCCCTGCGATATCCGGCGCAGAGCCGTGCACGGGTTCAAACAACGAGGGGAACTTGCGATCCGGATTCAAGTTGGCACTCGGCGCAATACCGATCGTGCCGGTGCACGCCGGGCCCAAGTCACTCAAGATATCGCCAAACAAATTGCTGGCAACAACGACATCGAAAAAGTCAGGCCGCTGCACAAAATGGGCGGTCAGGATATCGATGTGGAATTTGTCCACGTTGACTTCTGGATAGCTCTTGGCCATCTCCGCCACGCGCTCATCCCAGTACGGCATGGTGATGGCGATTCCGTTGGATTTAGTGGCGCTGGTCAAATGCTTTTTGGGACGTCGCATTGCCAACTCAAATGCATACTTCAACACGCGGTCTACGCCAATCCGTGACATCACGGTTTCTTGCATCACGATTTCACGCTCGGTGCCGGGGAACATGCGCCCACCGATGCTGGAGTATTCACCCTCGGTGTTCTCTCGCACGATGTACATGTCAATCTCGCCCGGTTGCCGCGGGCTGCCATCACGGCGAACCACCGGCGCGATGATGCCTGGCATCAAGCGCGCGGGTCGCAAATTGACGTACTGGTCAAATTCGCGGCGAAATAGCAGCAGCGAGCCCCACAACGAAACGTGATCCAGAATTTTTTCAGGCCATCCCACCGCGCCAAAGTACAAAGCATCGTGGCTACCGATCTGGTCTTTCCAGTTGTCCGGAAGCATCTTGCCGTGATTTTCAAAATAGTCCCAGCTTGAAAAGTCGAAGTGATCGAACTGCAGATCAATGCCAAACTTGCGTGCCGCAGCGTCCATCACGCGGATGCCCTCGGGCATGACCTCTTTGCCGATGCCGTCGCCGGCGATGACGGCGATACGGTGTTGCTTGCTCATGAATTGCTCCAGTAAATTGTGAAACGGTTACATCATTAAGCCGACCACGCCATAACGCTACCTAAGCAGGGCGGGGAACAACTTATTCGCGCACTATCGCCATCAGCGCGGCAAAGCCGATAAATACACCGCCAGTCACCCGGTTGAATACGCGCATCACGCGGGCCTGGCGCAGGTAGTGCGAGAGCTTGTGGCCGCTCAGTGCATAGACCAGATACCAGCTCACTTCGATCACGGCAAAGGTGCTCAGCAGAATCGCGAACTGCGGTAGTTTCGGGCTAGCGGGGTCCAAAAACTGCGGGAAGAAAGCTGCCGCAAACAGGATGGCTTTCGGGTTACTGGCGGCCACCAGCAAGCCCTGGCGGTACAGCTGCGACGCGGGTTTCGACTCACGCACCACCGGGCCGGAAGCATCGGCATCGGGTGGCACCGCGCTACGCCAACCCTGCACGCCCAGGTACGCTAAATAAGCCGCACCGGCCAGACGCATGGCATCAAACACTGCGGGGAATGCATGCAACAACGCCCCCATGCCTGCCGCAGAAATGCACATCATGGTTAATAGCGATGTCATGCAACCGCACATGGTGGCCATGGCGGCGCGCCAACCAAAGCGCGCACTGTGACTCATCACCAGCAGCATGTTGGGCCCGGGTGTAGCCGACACCACAAAGGCCATGGCCACAAACAGCCACCAGGTATGCAGATTCATTTTCTATTTTCCATTTTTCTATTTCGCATTAACACCCGATTGTGCCGGTGAAGCAAATGGTGGCTGCCAGCAGACTGAGGCTTTCAATGCTATCGTGGCGCCCACATCCGATTACCGGGGGGACTTGTGATCAAGCTTGCCGCATGCGCGCTCTTTGCGCTTCTATCCATGGCCCTGGCGAGTTGCGCAGACGTGCGCGAAACCGGCCCCAACTTCGACCAAACCACCCAGAGCGCACGCATGCTATCCCGCACGGGCGATTGCGATTCCGCTGAAAGGGAAGCGGCCAGCCACAACACGATTGGCGGAACGGCCAATGCGCTGACCCTGTTTGGCGCCATCGCTGTCGAATGCCGGCATGACCGACCGCAGGGTGTGCGCTATCTGAATCTGGCGGCCCGTTACGGCCACGACTCCGCACGGCAAATGCTGGAAAAACTCAAGGAGCCGGTGCCCGTGGCAGATCTGTCGGCCAAGTTTGGCAATGAGTCTTTGTCAAGCGCCGACCGGCAGTTGCTGGAATCGATTCACCTGCAGGCCACACCGTCGCTCATGAGCAATTGCACCAAGGTCGGTGCCACCGTCACCTGCAGCACGGGTAGCAACTGATTAACCGTCTGCGCCTGCCTGCAAAGGCTGGCCCACTGCCAGCAAGCCCTGCACCACATCGCCCACCACGATCACAGCGGGGCTGCTTAAGCCTTCACGTTGAATGGTCTCCGCCAAGTCGGCCAGCAGGCAAGCGGCGTGGCGTTGCTGCGGCAGCGTGGCGTTCTGAATGATGGCCACGGGCGTGTCCGCTCCCAAACCGTGCAGCAACTCAGCTTGGATGTGGGCAGCGCCCGTCACACCCATGTAGATCACCAAAGTCAGCTTCGCCTGCCGTGCTGTGTGGGCCAGGGCGCGCCAATCGGTGCCACCGTCGCCCGGCTTGGCGTGGCCGGTGACAAACACCACACCATGCGCGTAATCTCGGTGCGTCAACGGCGTGTTCAACGAGGTAACGGCAGCCAGGCCCGAGGTGATACCGTTCAGCACCGTGACGCGCACCCCTGCGGCCAGCAGGTGCTCGACCTCTTCGCCGCCACGACCAAAAAGAAACGGGTCACCGCCCTTGAGGCGCACGACCCGCTCCCCCTCTTGCGCGGCCGTGATCATCAGTTTTTCGATAAACGACTGCGGTGTCGACTTGCAGCCACCGCGCTTACCCACCCAGACCACGCGGGCCGCCGGATTGGCCAGCGCCACGATGGGCTCGCTCACCAAATCATCCACCAGCAACACCGTGGCCGCTTGTATAGCCTTCAGCGCTTTGATGGTCAGCAACTCCGGGTCGCCCGGGCCTGCGCCCACCAAGGTCACCTGGCCACGTGCGGAATGGGAAGTTAGATCGTTGTTCACTGGTTTCAAGCCGCTGGAGGTAACAGGCTGGGATTGTGGGGATGGACTGGAGGTACGGCGCACCATGCACTGCAATTTTGCCAGTATCCCGGTGACGCTGGCGGTGATGACCCTGACATTGAAGCAGTTACCTTACCCGCGCACCTGAGGGCTGCAGGCATAACTCCACCCAGCACGAATGACCCACCCTATCAATGTCTGAGACCAAATTCCTTGGTCAGGAAATCCACAAAGGTGCGTATACGGGCAGACAGGTGTAGCGCTTGTGGATAAACGGCGTAGATGTCAGCCGATGACGTATTCCAGTCGCCCAGCAGTTGTACCAGCCGTCCTGACTGCAGGTATTTTTCAATGTCCCACTCGGCGCGCTTCAA
>CAIQYP010000009.1 GCA_903876045.1 uncultured beta proteobacterium
CTGCGCCAGGGCATCCACCTGCGCGGCTACGCGCAAAAGCAGCCCAAGCAGGAGTACAAACGCGAAGCATTTGAACTGTTTGGCCAACTGCTCGACTCGGTCAAGAACGATGTCACCAAGGTGTTGATGACGGTGAAAATTCAGTCGGCCGAACAGATTGACGAAGCCGCACAGCAATTGGAAGCGCGCGCCGAAGCCATTGCCAACGTAACCTACAGCGCTCCGACTGAAACTGGTGAAGTCGAAACCACGGTGGATGCAGAAACTGTGGGCTTGGCCAAGTCGGCAACCGCAAAGGCGGCGGCAGCTGCCGTCGCCAGCATCGCCCGCGTAGGCCGAAATGATCCTTGCCCTTGTGGCAGCGGTAAAAAGTACAAACAGTGCCACGGCAAACTCGCCTGAAAGTAGACCATGCCCGTCAATCTGCCTCTGCCTGATATCTCCACGCTGTACCCCATCGCAGGTGTGCGTATCGGTGTCGTCGAAGCTGGAATTCGCAAAGCCAACCGAAAAGACCTGACTGTGGTTTTAATGGACGAAGGCGCCAGCGTGTCGGGCGTCTTCACCTCGAACCGCTTTTGCGCCGCGCCCGTGCAACTTTGCCGCGAACACCTGGCCACGGGGCAGGTCATGCGCGCCATGGTGATCAACACCGGCAATGCCAATGCAGGAACGGGTGCGGATGGTCTGAATCGTGCGCGAAGCACCTGCATCGCTTTGGCAAAGCGATTGGGTATTGATGCCACGCAAGTGCTGCCATTTTCGACCGGCGTAATCATGGAAACGCTGCCCGTAGACCGAATTGAAGCAGGACTGGATGCTGCCATTGCGGACGCCAGTGCGAGCAACTGGTTGAAGGCTGCCGAGGGCATCATGACCACCGACACGCAGCCAAAGGCGTTTGGCGTCCAGGGCATGGTCGGCGGCAAACTGGTGAGCGTGTCGGGCATCAGCAAGGGCGCGGGCATGATTCGCCCAAACATGGCTACCATGCTCGGCTTTATCGCCACCGATGCCTGCGTGGATCAGGCTGTGATGAAGCAGTTGTCGCTGGAATTGGCCGAGGGTTCGTTTAACCGCGTGACGGTGGATGGCGACACCTCCACCAACGACTCCCTGGTGGTGATTGCCAGCAACAAGGCCGGTAATCCGGTGATTGATTCCCTGTCTTCGACCGATGGTCAGGCGCTGAAGGTTTTGATGCTGGAAGTCGCGCGCAAATTGGCCCAAGCCATTGTCCGCGACGGTGAAGGCGCTACCAAGTTCATCAGTGTGGTGGTGCAGGGCGGACGCAATGCCGAAGAGTGTCGCAAGGTGGCCTATGCCATTGCTCACTCCCCCCTCGTAAAAACCGCCTTCTACGCCAGTGACCCGAACCTGGGCCGCATTTTGGCTGCCGTGGGTTATGCCGGCATTGATGATCTTGACCAGACAGGCATCGAGCTGTTTCTGGATGACGTGCACGTGGCCACAAAAGGTGGGCGCAACCCGTCCTACCGTGAAGAAGATGGCCAGCGCGTTATGAAGCAGGCTGAGATTACGGTGCGGGTGATGTTGGGTCGAGGCCCGGCAGAAGAGACCGTCTGGACTTGCGACTTTAGCCACGAATACGTCACGATCAACGCCGATTACAGATCTTGAACACCCCCGTCCCCGCTCACTGCGTGTAGCCTGTTCCCCCCTTGCAGGGGGCAACACCAGTGGCCCGGCAAAGCCGGTTCCACGGTGTTCCTGAGTTATTTACCTATCGCTTCGGATAATGGATATGGATGAAAAAATAATTGCCTTTCTCCAAAGAGCCGAGCTGTTTATGGCACGGGTCGAGGCTTCTTTGCCGCACGGCTTGTCGGAACCGGACTGGAA
>CAIQYP010000010.1 GCA_903876045.1 uncultured beta proteobacterium
AATATGCCCACTGACCGCTACTACCTCGCCCCAAACGGTGCTGTGACTCGACGTATGCAAGGCCAGCCCGGCGACGGCCACCATGAAATCGGGCTAGAGCACTTGAACGCTAGTCGCATCGTGCCGGTTGACTACGCTGACGTCTATCGGCAGATGTTTCGTTTACGCTTCGTGCGTATTGTCGAGTACGACGACGACAGTCAAGCCATCGAGGTCGAGCACGGGCCTGAACTGACAGCCACTCAGCAGCGGGTTATTGACGGTTTTCGCCAAGCGGGCAGGCGCATTGTGGAGGCACGGGCCAGATTCGCTTGATGGCGTCACTGAACACCGGCGCAATATATGTCACCATGTGCCAAGCACCAGACAACATCGTCCGACCATTGCTCATACTCGATCTCGACGAGACACTGATTCACGCCACGAAGTCGCCATTGGACAGGCCGAGCGACTTTGTAATTGGCCACGCTATGGTCTATCGACGTCCGTTTTTGTCCGAGTTCCTAGCCGGAATTGCGGATCACTTTGAACTAGCGGTTTGGACTTCAGCTGGCAGCGATCATGCGGCAGAGATCGTCGCTCAGGTCTTTCCGGATTATCAGCTGAACTTCGTCTGGTCGTCTGCGAAATGCACCCAGCGAACAGACCATGAGATGCATGAGCGCTACACCGTGAAGGACCTTCGGAAGGTCGCTCGACTTGGCTATAGTCTGGAGCGGATACTCATGGTTGACGATAGTCCCGAGAAACTCGAACGAAACTACGGGAATCATATTCGCATTAAGCCGTTTGAAGGCGACCCGACCGATGCTGAGTTGCCCATACTTGCGACCTACCTATTATCCATCCGGGACGCACCGAACTACCGCACAGTTGAGAAACGCCATTGGCGCACACACCTGACAACAGCGGGTTGTGGACGGCTTCCGTCGAGCGGGCAAGCGCACAGTGCAGAATAAAGCCAGATTCGCTTAACGACATCACTGAGCACCGGCGCAATCGCCTTACACATGAGCCAAGCACCAGACATTATCGCCATTCTTGAGGACAACGTTGGACGCCTAAAAATATTGCGCGGCCTAGTCGAGTCGTTGACGGATGGAAAGGTGTGACTGGCCAATGACCTTTCTCAGCTGCTTGGCTGCCATTCAATCCTGCTGGCCTGTCTATGGCGTATCTTGTCCGTATACAGTTGTCTGGCACTGACAGCAAATTCTACAACACGACTAGTTCAGCTGGTAGCGGCGGCTTTAGATCAGTGTAAACAGTGACGACGAGTGACGACGCACTTGGCGTTGACCACACTATTTTCTTTCAACGGCTGGAATCGATCATAGCCGCCACCTTCACGGCGCGAAGCCAACCATACGATTGCTCCCCAAATCCGGCACGTCTGCCGCGCCACAGTAGATTTCCGCCAGACTGTAATCCGGCTGATTCAACGCCAGTTCAAAGCCCTTGGCCTTGGCGATGCGCTCGGCCTCTGGGCGGTTGAGGCGGCGGAACTCGCGGCTGCCTGTGAGTCGTCCCGGACGTACGATCGCTGGATCAAGTTCGCGCATCGCGACGTTGGTGGTCGCCAACACGTGCAGCTTCAGATGATCTCCGAGAAATCCGTCGGCAATGTTTAATAAATTGCTGACGTGTTGCTTGTTCCCGGATTCACGCGGCAACAGCAACTCTTCGGCATCTTCAAGGATCGCAATTTTCCGGCACTGGCCTTGCTGGTCGGTCTGCCTGACCCAAAAGTTAACGAAGCGTGGGCTGGTCAAAATTTCCAACGCATCGTTTGGCACGAAATAAAATACGGCCTTGTTCAGCAGCCTCGACATCAGGGCTCGCAGATAGCTGGTTTTGCCGCAGCCGGGCGGTCCCAGCAAGACGGTCAAGCCGCTGGCAGTTTGATTCAACTTCGCGAGCCATTTCACTTCCCATGCCACAAAGTCATCTCCGTAATGAAGCGTAAGATCGGCGGCACTGACTGGGGCCGGGCGCTTGATTATGATTTTTTGCGCCTCCGGTCCATGATCTTCAAGGCTTACGATGAAGAAGTGGGGGTCAGGACTGGTGCGCGGCAAAACATATTTCAGCAGATTTTTACCCACTG
>CAIQYP010000011.1 GCA_903876045.1 uncultured beta proteobacterium
CTCTCAGAATCGCCCAGGAGCGATTATTTTCGATATGCCAAGGGGTGAAGTACCCCCCAAAATGCCTAATTTTTCATCACGGAGTTTCTGCCGCCCAGACTCCTAGATGCAAGCCAATTTTCAAACAGCAAGCCAGGATATTTTGCAAAGTCTTTGACGTTGTTGGTTACAACAATGGCGCCCAGCGAAACAGCGTGCGCTGCGATCAGCTTGTCCAAATGGTCTTTTTTTGACTCACGGGTCGCCAATCGAATAGGTCCATAGGCGATGGCGGCGGCAGCGTCGAATGCGATCACTGGGATGTCCAATACCAATCCCGCCAAATTTGCACCCTCTTGCTTTGGATCGGTCGATGTAGCCACCCCATATTCCAGTTCTGCATAGGTGATTGCTGACATCACCACATCACCGACTCGGCACTGAGAAAATCGATCCGCAACCTCCGGTGGTTGATTCTTCATCAGGTAGATACACATATTTGTATCAAGCATGTACTGGGACATTAAATGGCGTCCCTTTCGACTTGCTCTTGATTTTCACGACCCTCTTTCATGAAGTCGGACGAGAATGCTGCGAACTTGGACAGCACGCCAGAGAGCGACCGGCGCGCCGGGCGAATGCGTATTTCATCCCCTTGACGCTCTATTTCCAGATCGATATCGGTGCGCTCGTAAGCCAACTCAGCTGGTATGCGAATGGCCTGAGAATTGCCGTTTTTGAAGGCTCTGGTTGCTTGCATTCTTAACCCCAATAATGGATGTACTACGTGTGTATTTTAACTTCCGATTCTGGAAGTGTAAACACATGTATGTACACTTCGGTTGGGCATGAGTTCGGAAGCGACTTAAAGCGCCCTGCGAACCATAGCCTGCGGCGCGAAACTGTGATTCAAGGGCCCACCGCCCTTACCGGTTCGCACTTGCGCACCGTGCTGCAACGCACCGCGAATATAGGTGCGAGCCGATTGCACAGCCCCCAACAAGTCTTGCCCCAGCGCCAGATAGGAGGCGATCGCTGAGGATAAGGTGCAGCCCGTGCCATGCGTGTTCGGTGTGTGAATACGGCTGTCGCGCATCCAGACTCTTTCACCTGACGCAAATGCCAGCAAGTCACTTACCACCTCGCCCTGCAAATGGCCGCCTTTGACCAGCACCGCTGCTGCGCCCATGGCCAGCAGGTCGGTGGCTGCGACTTCCATATCACTCTCGGTATGCAGCGCACGCTTCACCAGAAAGGCGGCCTCATCCAGATTCGGCGTGATCAGCACCGCGCGCGGGAACAACTCGCGCACCAGCACATCGACCGCACTGTTATCAATCAGCACCGCGCCACTGGTGGCCACCATCACCGGGTCAAACACCACGTTGGGCAGCCTGTGGCGCTCAATCGCGTCGGCCACGGTTTGCACAATATCAGAAGAGTGCAGCATGCCAATCTTGACCGCGTCCACGCCGATGTCTTCCAGCACCGCATCGATCTGGTCGCGCAACATCTGCGGTGGCACGCCGTGAATGCTGCGCACCCCGCAGGTGTTTTGCGCGGTCAGCGCCGTGATGGCCGTCATGCCGTAGCAACCCAGCGCGCTCATGGTTTTCAGGTCGGCCTGAATGCCCGCGCCGCCACCGCTATCGGAGCCGGCGATGCTGAGCACGCGGGGGTAGCTGAATGGCAAGGCAAGGGTTGGAGTAACGGGCAAGGCGTCAGTGGGCATCGATCAATTCTCTTAACTGTTGGCTGGCTGCGAGCGGATCGTCAGCAGAGCAGATGGCGCTGACCACGGCCAGACTGTCTGCGCCGGCCTGCATGACCTGCATGGCGTTTTGGAACTGAATGCCGCCGATAGCCACAAGCGGCAATCGCGTAAGCGCACGGATACGCTGCAAGCCTTCCAGCCCCCAGGGCGTGGCGGTGTCGGTCTTGGTGGGCGTGGCAAACACCGGGCTCACACCCAGGTAATCCACCGGCAAGGTGGCGCTGCGGGCTACTTCTTCCATGGTCTCGACCGACCAGCCGATAAACACCTCGGGCGGCAGCAGTTTGCGTGCGGCATGCACCGGCAAATCGCTTTGCCCCAGGTGCACGCCGGGTGCACCGCAGGCCAGCGCGATGTCAATGCGGTCGTTGATGATCAGCGGCACGTTGAGGGGCTTAAGCAAGTCCATCAGTGCGACGGCTTGCGCGTAAAAGTCGCGGCTGTTGGCGTGCTTCTCGCGCAACTGCACACAGGTCACGCCACCCTGCACTGCGGCCTGCACCACGTCGATCAGGGTGCGGCCTTTCAGGCTGGACTGGTCGGTTACCAGATACAGACGCAGCGCATCGCGCAGGCGCGCGCTGCTCCAAGGCGTGGCGCTTGCCGTGTGGCTTACCAAGGCTTGAATTCCATCTTCAGGCGCGCGTCGAACGTGGCCTGGTCCAGCAACTGCAGTTCGTCCAGCATCAAGACCTGCATGCTGCCAACACCCTGCTTGCGCACCACGGCTTTTTCGGCCGCCACTTCGCCCACCACACCCATCAGTGCCATGGCCGAGACCGTGGCGCGCCAGGCGTCCGGCTGCACCGCGCAGAAGGCGCCGATCAACGCCGTGGCCGAGCAGCCGACGCCGGTGATTTTCGTCATCCAGGGGTGGCCGTTGCTTAGCAAGGCCCAGCGCGTGCCGTCCACAATGTGGTCAGTCTGTCCGCTCACGCAGACCACACCGCCGGTGCGACCCACCAGGGCGCGGGCCGAGCCCAGTGCGTCATTGGCGGCGGCACCACTGTCCACACCGCGGGTCTGCACGTTGGCACCGGCGACGCTCATGATTTCCGAGCCATTGCCGCGGACCACTGTCGGGGATGCGGTGTTCAGCAGCAACTCAATGCTGGCATTGCGGTAGGCCGTGGCCCCCGCACCCACCGGGTCCAGCACCGTGGGAATGCCGCGCTGCGTTGCGGTCAGTAGGGCCAGGCGCATGCTCTCAATCCAGGCGGGTTCCAACGTGCCGATGTTGAGCACCAGCGACTGCGCAATGCCAGCCATGGCCTGCACCTCTTCGTGCGCATGGGCCATCACCGGCGAGGCACCAGCGGCCAGCAACACATTGGCATTCAGGTTCATCACCACGAAGTTGGTGATGCTGTGCACCAGCGGGCTGCGCTCACGCACAGCGCAGATGTCAGTCCAGATGTCGGAAGGGGAAAGGTGATCGGTCATGGTCGTCCTGTTGTTGTTAGAAATGGACCATGCGGATGCAGCGAAGCGAGCTTCCCTACGCTGGCATGACCCAGATCAGGTTCGAAGAGTATTTCTCAGCCACCGGCGGTGGCACCTCTAGCAGGGGGAATTATCGGCGAAAGTCAGGACTTCGCCCGAGTAGGCTGCATTCCCACAGGGTGATTGCCGATTACGCTGCAAAAATAACGTGTTCGGGAATGTGTTGCGCAAGCCAATCCAACTGAATGCCTAGTTTGGCGGTCAAGTCCGTTGGAAGGGTCTTGAGGGTATCTTCATTGATCGATTCAAAATCACCCAAAATCAAGGCTAAATGCAGAACAGCAGACATGGGTGAAAAAGCCATGAAATCCAGTGGCTTTGCGCACTTGCTTAACGCTTCAACCATCGATTCTGGAAAGAACCATAGCTTGGCAACTTCAGACACGACATCACCTTCATCGAAGCCAATTCTTTCGCGCTGCAGCGCCCAGCGCTGACGCACCGGCAGTGGCGACAATGCAGGCACATCCGGTGCCGACGGGTCGAACTGCAAAATAACCAGTTCACCCAATCTGACCATCATGGCGGTCAACCAGGCCTCACTTTCATTGAGCCCCACTGCAAGCGCAATCCACATGGCGTAGCCTGCACTTTGCATGCTGGACTTCCAAAATGCGTCACGATCGATACCGTGCGGGGTCTCAAAAGTATTGGTAATAAAGAAGGCGATTGCACTGGCCCTGATCTTGGAGATTCCCAATACCGTAATGGCGCCATCCAAAGTATTGATCTTGCGTGCATAGCCATGAATGGGACTGTTGGCCCATCGCAGCATGGATGCTGTTAGCGAAGGTGCTCTTGCAATCAGATCACGAAGATAGGTCAAATCCACCTCATCCCTGGACAAGGTGGCAACGAGTTGCACTGCAATGTCGGACATGGCGGGAAGGTCCATGTCCTGCACAACTTCCGCTAGTAGCGTGGTTGTACGAATTGGCAGTTTTACATTTTTCATTATTGACTTGCCCCATTATTATTGGTCATGCATAAAGCCCATGCACCAAGTTCACAGTATCAGAAAACTTTCGCACAACCTTGTTCATTTCTATTTTTGTCATTTTCGAAAAGCATTGTGCGATTGGATGTGTGGAGAATATTCGCGATTCGGCAAGAATTGTGCACAGGATTGGCGAATGACTGAGAAGTGGCTCGGTGCCAGAAAATGAGGGCATTTGCCACCCAATTCTGGAGATCCTTGGGGAGATATTGAACTGTTGAGTTAAGGCGCCGTATTTCCAATACCATGCCATTTTTGAGTCAATGCTATTGAAAGGAAACGCGTGAAGTTTTCGAAAGCACGGTCAACTCAATGGTCTGAAAGCCGGCTTACTTCGGTTATCGGAGCTGGATTTCTTGTCCTGTTGAAGTGGACCCGGAATTTGGGACAGTGATTTAAGTAGGACACTGTCGAAAGAAACGGGAAATCCAAATGAGTGAATCGAAGAAGAAACGCAACCTGCACCTGCCTGAATTCAAAGCGA
>CAIQYP010000012.1 GCA_903876045.1 uncultured beta proteobacterium
GCCGGCGTTGGACACCAGAATGTCGACGCCACCAAACTCGATGATGGCCGTGGCATAGGCCGCCATCACGGATTCTTCGCTGGTCACATCACAGACCACACCGCGCACCACATCCTTGCCAAATTTTTTGGACAACTCGGTCACCGATTTGTCCAGCGCGGCGACATCGATGTCCAGCAGCACGGTGCAGGCGCCCTCCTGCAACTGGCGCTCCACAATCGCGCGCCCAATCCCACCGGCGCCACCGGTCACCAGGGAGACCTTGCCGACCAGCGGTTTGGCTTTGGGCATGCGCTGCAGCTTGGCTTCTTCAAGCAACCAATACTCGATATCAAAGGCCTCCTGTTCGGGCAGGCCGACATAGGTGTCGACGGCATTGGCGTCGCGCATGACGTTGATGGCGTTGACATAAAACTCACCGGCAATGCGGGCGGTGGCCTTGTCCTTGGCAATCGACACCATGCCGATGCCGGGTAGCAAAATGATGACCGGGTTCGCATCGCGGATGGCCGGGCTGTCGGCGCGCTTGCAGCGCGCGTAATAGGCGGCGTAGTCGGCACGATAGGCCACCAGTTTGGCTTCCAGGGCTTCAGTAAGTGCCTTGCCTGACAAGGTGTAGACCGCCTCTTCCACAATCATGGGGCGAATCTTGGTGCGCAGAAAGTGGTCCGGGCAGGAGGTGCCCAGGGCCGCCAGGGCGACCAGGTCTTTGCTGTTAACGAACTCGACGACCGTGGCCTGGCGATCCACATGCAAGAGCTTGTGGCCGGTCTTGGAGGTCAGGCCCCGCAGCACCGGCAGCAATTTGGCCAATGCAGCGTCTTGCTCTTGTCCGGTAAGTGCGGTGCGCGCGGCACCGCCAAAGCTGACGGCCCCCCGCGCAGTACTTTCTTTGGCCAGCCAGTTTTGCGCATGCTCGATCACGCCTACGGTGTTCTCGTAGCAGGACTTGGCATCTGCGCCCCAAGTGAACAGGCCATGACCCGCCAGCACCAGACCGCGTTGTGCGGGGTGAGCGGCCTGATAGCGTTGCAACATCAGACCGAGCTCAAAGCCAGGCTTGCGCCAGGGCAGCCAGCCCACGGCACCATCAAAAATCTTTTGCGTCAACGCCTCGCTGTTGGCCATGGCCGCAATGGCGATCACCGAGTCCGGGTGCATGTGGTCCACATGCGCAAATGGCAGGTAGGCATGCAGCGGCGTGTCGATGCTGGCGGCGCGCGGGTTCAGGTTGAAGGTGCAATGCGGCAGGTAGGCCACCATCTCATCTTCATGCGCCGGGCCGCGATAGATACCTTGCAGCGCATTGAGCTTGTCCAGATAGAGCGTGGAAAAACCATCAAGCTTCATGGAGCCCACGTCGCCCCCCGAGCCCTTGACCCACAACACGGTGACGTCATGGCCGGTCAGCGGATCTTTTTGCACGATCTTGGCTGAGGTGTTGCCGCCGCCGTAGTTGGTGATGCGCAAGTCCGAGCCCAGCAGGTTGGAGCGGTATAGCAGCAGGCCCGGGGCGTCGAGGGATGCAGCTTGGTCCTGATTCCAAAGGGGGAAGGGAGCGGGAGCGTTGGATGAAGTCATGGTGCAGTGGTGGCTTGAGTGGGCTCGACTGTAGAGAGGCACAACCACAAGCACAACACACATATTTTTATGAAATGGATAAGTTCTGCTGATACATTGTCGAGGCGCAATGCGCTTGCCCACGGCGCGCCGCCGCCCCTGTGTCGCAAGGCCGCAAAGCGACCAAAAAACCGAGGGAAAACACCGATGAAACCGGCCCAACCTGCTAAATCCGCCAGCCTGCCAAGCTCAGGGAAATCCCGCAAGCCGCGCGTGCCTGTTGCCACTCCCGCAGCCGATTCACCGGCGCGCCTGCGGCAAAGCCGACTGAAGAACCTGACCCTGCGCCAGCTGCGCCTGTTTGAAGCCGTGGCCAGCCACCTGAACTACTCCCGTGCGGCCGAGCAGATGAGCGTGTCGCAACCGGCGGTCTCCATGCAACTGCAGCAACTGGAGTCTGATTTGGGCCTGCAATTGCTGGTCAAGCAGGGCAAAAAGGTGAGCCTAAGCCAGGTCGGCGAAGAGATGTTGCGCCAGACGCGGCGCATTCTGAATCAGGTGCAGATTGCCGAGGAAGTGGTGACTGCCTTCCATGAGACTTCGGGCTCCAGCGGTGGACTACTGCATGTGGGCGTGGTGCCCACGGCGCATTACTTTGCACCCAAGCTGCTGATGGGGTTTGCCGAAAATTGGCCGGGCGTGAAGTTCAAGCTCACGGTGGACCGGCGCGATGCCATTTTGGCCATGCTGCAGGATCACCAACTTGATGTGGCGATTGCCGGTTACCCACCCAGCGAAGCCGACCTGGAGGCTGAAACCTTTGCCCAGCATCCGCATTGCATCGTCGCCGCCGCCGACCATCCGCTGGCACGAAAACGCAAAATTAGTTGGGACGCGCTCAAGGACGAGCCCTTTATCTTCCGTGAGCCCAACTCTGCCACCCGTCAATTCTTTGAGCACCTGCTGCAAGCGCAGTCGTTGCAGGTGAAGGTGTCGATGGAACTGTCGGGCAACGAGACCATCAAGCACGCGGTCATGGCCGGCATGGGCATCAGCTTTCTGTCGGCCCACACCTTTCAGATTGAACTGGAGGCCGCGCGCATGGCCGTGCTGCATCTGGAAGGCATGCCAAAGATGTTGGACTGGTGCTTTTTGCAGCGACGCGACTCGCTGCTGTCCGGTGTCAACGGCGCCTTCAAACGTTTTGTGCTGGAGCAAGGCGCGCACTTTGCGCAGTGCCGCCTTTAGCCTTGATCGGTCAGACCCGGCGCGCGCGCACCGCAGCCGCCAGTTGCTCCAACACCGGAGCCGTCTGCGCCATGCTGATGCAGGCGTCCGTGACCGACACACCATGCTTAAGCGGCACGCCGGGCACGATGTCCTGGCGCCCTTCTTCCAGATGGCTTTCGATCATCATGCCGGTGATGCGTTTGTCGCCAGCGGCAATCTGCGCCGCCACATCGGCGGCCACAGTGATCTGGCGCTGGTGTTGCTTGCTGCTGTTGGCATGGCTCACATCGATCATCACCTGTTCACGCAGACCGGCACTTTTGAGCAACGCGCAGGCTGCATCTACATCGGCAGCTGAATAATTGGTTTGCTTGCCGCCACGCAGAATGACATGGCAATCGTTGTTGCCACGCGTCTCAAAAATTGCCACCTGGCCCATTTTTGTCATGCCCATAAAAGCGTGTGCTGCCTGCGCTGCCTGGATCGCGTCGCTGGCTACTTTCAAGCCACCGTCGGTGCCGTTTTTGAAACCTACCGGGCAGGACAGGCCGCTGGCCAATTGGCGGTGGCTCTGGCTCTCCGTCGTGCGCGCGCCAATGGCGCCCCAGCTCACCAACTCGCTGATGAACTGTGGGCTGAGCAGATCCAGAAATTCGGTGGCCACCGGCAGGCCGAGTTCCAGAATATCCAGCATCAGCTTGCGCGCCATCTCCAGGCCCTGGTTGATTGCAAAGCTGCCGTCCAGATGCGGGTCATTGATGTAGCCCTTCCAGCCCACGGTGGTGCGTGGTTTTTCAAAGTAAACGCGCATCACCACCAGCAAATCTTTGCTCAGCACATCGGCCTGCGCCTTCAACTGCCGCGCATAGTCCATGGCCTGGTCGTGGTCATGGATGGAGCAGGGCCCCACCACCACGATCAACCGGTCGTCCGCTCCATGCAGCACGCGCGATATGGCAGCGCGACTGTTCTCCACCAAAGCCTGCGCCGCTTGCGGCACCGGCAGCTTTTCTTCCAGCAGCGCGGGGGTGATGAGGGGCCGCACTGCGCCGATGCGCGTGTCATCGATGCGGGTGGAGTCGTGGGTGGTGAGGGGGGCGGATACGGAAGAGGTCATGGGCGAATTTTAAGGTGCCGAGGGTAAGACCCCGAACAAACCCCGATGCCCAAGTTGCTGGCTGGCGTCAGCATAGGGTCTGTTCGCAACAAAGCAACGGAACAACACCATGAACAAAGCCCGACTCGAAGCCTTTAGCGATGGCGTGATCGCCATCATCATCACCATCATGGTGCTGGAGTTCAAAGTGCCACATGGCGAACACCTGGAGGACCTGCTACCGCTGTGGCCGATCTTTTTGAGCTATGTGCTGAGCTTCGCCAACGTCGGCATCTATTGGTCTAACCACCACCACTTGTTGCATGCCACCAAGCATGTGAATGGGCCGATTCTGCTGGCTAACTTGAACCTGCTGTTCTGGTTGTCGCTGATGCCATTTGCCACCGCCTGGGTCGGTGAAAACCATTTCGCAGCAACGCCCATGGCCTTGTACGCGGTGGACCTGTGCTTGTGTGCCATCAGCTACACCATCCTGCAGATGCAGATCATCAAAGCGCAGGGGCCGGCCTCGCTGTTGTCAGAGGCCGTAGGTCGCGACAAGAAAGGCAAGATTTCCTTGGCGGCCTATGTGGCTGCGGTGCCTTTGGCAATGGTGGGCCTGCCCGCTTTGTCTGGACTATTGATTCTGGCCGTGGCCTGCATGTGGTTGATGCCAGACCGCCGCATCGAGCGCAAAATTTTGAGTGAATGAGAGCCTGTCAAAAGCCTTTCTTTTAGGCAAGGCGTTCAGTTGAAGTTTTGAGAAGCTGGTTGCGTTGAAGGGGGGCAACTTCGGGCCGGAAGCCGACTTTGCCGTCACTCTGAAGCAGACACCTAAATGGCAGTTTAGCGTTCGAGTTAAGCGGGACCCCATGGTGGCCCGCCTCAGAATCGAATCTTTCCGATCAGTATCTCCCACCACATTCGCCAGTCACCAATGAAGCTCAGCCTTGGGTACTGAAAGGTTGCGGGCTTGTTGTGTTCAAAGAAGAAGTGTCCCAACCAGGCGAACGCGTAGCCCTGGACCAGGGCGACAAGTGCCAACCACCAGTTTTGCGTGAAGATGGTGAGCAACAGGAGGATTGCAGCAACTGACGTACCGATGAAGTGAAGCCTGCGCGATATGCGGTTCTGGTGCTCGCTCAAGTAGAACGGATAGAACTCGCTGAATGTACGGTAACGTGTTTCGTTGCTCATCAATTAATCTCTTGTTTTTAAAGACTTACAGCAATATATATTTATGTACAGGTATATTGGAAATGACAAAGTCGCTGCACCTACTTTGCGCTCTGCAAGGTTACCTGACCAACTGCGCGAGCGCATCCGCTACCTCCACTATAGCCTTCTAACTGAGAAAGAATATCTGCTATTCGTAACCTCGACCTTCGATGACACTTACGCTGCCAGTTGCTCTGCAATCCGTATAAATAATTGCTCGTCCGAGACAACTCTCAGAGCTTCAAAAAGAAGGTTTTCGGCCATATTTTGAGTTGGTTTGTCCGGTATCGCTGCAGAACCGAAGTACGCAGGTGGCTATCACCTTGAATGTGCATATCGAAAATTGGTCAGCGGATTGAAGGACAGCTTTTGGAGGTTTCGAGCCTGATCGCGTGGCACGCATCCAAGCTGCAAGAATTGCGGTTCTAGCCGGTAATAATGGGCCTCAAGGCATCGATCTCGCCCACCAAAAAATCGAACAATGCCGCCACCCGTGGCGTGTGCCTCAGCGCTGGCGTGGTGAGCAAACGCCAGATGCGTGTTAGTTCAGGAATTGGGCCCAGCACGCGCACCAGGTCGAGCTCAGCGTCCCCCAGCGCAGTCGGTAGTGGCGCCAGGCCGATACCAGCTTTGACTGAATAGACCAACCCGAGCACACTGTTATTGCGTGCCACGACATGTGCAGTTGGGGCCACCTGTCGCAGCCACTGCGTTGCGCGGTGATTTGGCATGGTTTCGTCAAAGCCCACCCATTCATGCCGTTCAAGATCTTCCACGCATTCCGGTTGGCCGAGCCGTCCAATGTACTTCGGGCTGGCGTAGACCGCCCACAATGAGTCCCCAACCTTGCGTCCGACAAGTGTGTTGTCCTCCGTGTCACCCGAGCGCAGGGCGATGTCTACCTCCCCTTTGGAAAAGTCGAGGTACTTGTCACTCATCACGAATTCCACTTCCAAACCGGGGTAGCGAGCGCGAAACCGGTCCAACAACGTCGAGTGGGTGATGCGGTACATCAGCGGCTCTGGACAGGTCAGGCGCACAACACCCGAGACCTCGCGCTGGAACGATTGAACTCGCTGGGTCAGAGTGTCCACGGCTTGCTCCACCTGCTGTGCAAGGGGTAGCAACTGCTCGCCAAAAGCTGTCAGGCGATACCCGCTGGGATGGCGTTGCACCAGGGCCTGGCCCAAGCATTTCTCCAACTCGGCCAGCCGACGCTGTACGGTCGACTGGTTGACCCCCAACGCGCGACTGGCCGCGGTGGTGCTTTGGTGGCTCGCCACCGCCAACAGGTACTTCAAGTCGTTCCAGTCGTACATGGGCGGGCAATTTGAGGTGGAGCTATGCATTTGTGCGACCCCATTATGCAGACCTGCGGCTTGTGGCGCTTAGGCACGACGCCTAGACTGGCAATGCTGATTTGGAACGATAAATATTTTCGAGGACCCCGTCATGACAACTGCTGCTGTCGCGTTGCCCACCCAGGATAGAAAAGCTTTCAAGACCGCCGTTCGCGAGCAATGGGACCGTTCGGCAGATGGCTGGAACGATCACACATCGGAAATCCGTGCCTGGCTGCGCATACCAAGCGACGCCATGCTCGACATGGCCGGCATCGTCCCTGGCGCATCTGTGCTGGATGTGGCCGCCGGGGCGGGTGACCAAACGTTGGACATTGCACGGCGCATTGGCCCCCAAGGTCGCGTACTCGCCACCGACCTGTCTCCGGGCATTTTGGCGTTGGCTCAGAAAAATGCCCGCCATGCCGGTTTTAACAACGTTCAAACCCACGTCGCTGACGGGGAGGATCTGCAGGTGGAGCCCGCCAGTTTCGACGCCGTGGTCTGTCGGTTGGGACTCATGTTCTTTCCCGATCCACTGCAAGGACTGCATGGCATGCACCGGGCGCTGCGTCCGGGCGGACGCATTTGCACTATGGTGTTCTCGCGGCCAGAGAGCA
>CAIQYP010000013.1 GCA_903876045.1 uncultured beta proteobacterium
CCGTCATAACCCACGTCGCGAGGGTCTTGATGTCATCCGCGCTCAAGGATGCGTGCGGCGGCATCGGAATACGGCCCCACTTACCCTTGGAACCATATTGAATAGATTGCGCCAACGAAGACGCAGCGTCGGCATCGGCTTGGTATTTTTCAGCGACGCTTGAATAGGCGGGGCCGACGATTTTTTCGGTCAGTGCGTGGCAACTCAGGCATCCGCTGGTCTGGGCCAATTCCTTGGCAGAGGCCTGTTGGGCTTCAGTCAACTCCGCTGCGTGCGTGAGCCCAGACAACAGCAACAAAGAAAGGATGAGGTAACGCATGGTGATTTTTGGCAAAAAAAGGGGGGTGGCCGAACATGCCGGGCCCCACCCCCTCAGGTCAACAATGAGAACGTGGGTTTAGCCGCAGGGCCGCCCCAAGGCTAAACGCTCCCCCTCGGGGGGCAGCGTAGTACGCGCAGCGACAAGCGTGGGGGTCAAGATTTAGGCAGCTTGAAGGTCCAGACGGAACCGCCCTGCTCCAGGAAGTTAACCTTCTTGGCCACTTCACCACCCCACAGAGGAACGGCACCGCCCCAACCGGAAACCACGCTGATGTACTGCTCGCCACCTTCAGACCAGGTGATGGGAGGAGCCACTACGCCAGAGCCAGTCTGGAATTGCCACAGCACCTTGCCGGTTTTGGCATCAGCCGCCTTCAGGTAGCCTTCAGGAGTACCCCAGAACACCAGGTCGCCACCGGTAGCCAGAACGCCACCCCAGAGAGGCGCACCGTTCTTGACTTCCCAAGCCATCTTGCCGGTCTTGGGGTCATAAGCACGCAGGGAACCAATGTGGTCTTCATACAAAGGACGGATGGTGAAACCTGCACCCAGATAAGCGCCACCTTTTTTGTAGCTGATGGGTTCGTTCCAGATATCCATACCCCATTCGTTTGACGGCACGAAGAACATCTTGCTCTTGGGGCTGTAGGCCATGGGCATCTGGTTCTTGCCGCCCAGGAAACCGGGGGATGCAAATACAGAGGTGCCCTTCTTGCCGTCGGCTGAAGCTGCAGGGTCGCCAGGGCGATTAGCCGGGTCAAAGTTCGGGCGACCGGAGGCAATGTCGATGCTCTTGGCCCAAGTGATGCCATTGACAAACGGGAAGGCGTTAGCCAGTTTGCCGCTGGTGGCGTCGATCACGTAGAAGAAACCATTGCGGTCGGCCTTGCCGCCCATGCGCTTGCCGTCCATGTCGAAGGTGATGAACTCGTTGACGCCGTCAAAGTCCCAGGCATCGTTCGGAGTGCCCTGGTAGTGCCAGACGATCTTGCCGGTCTTGACATCAATGGCGACGGTGGAGGTGGAGTACAGGTTGTCGCCCTTGCGAACGTGGCTGTTCCAGGGGCCGGGGTTGCCGGTACCGAAATAAGCCAGGCCGGTTTTGGCGTCATACGTGCCGCCCAGCCAAGTGGCAGCGCCACCGGTCTTCCATGTCTCACCAGGCCAGGTGGCGTTGGTAGTACCGGAGATGCCGTTTTCCTTGCCGTTCAGATAGCCCATGTGGCCTTCAACCACGGGTCGGCTCCAAACCATCTTGCCAGTCTTGGGATCGCGCGCCTCGACACGACCCACCACACCGAATTCACCACCAGACACGCCGGTCAGCAACAGGCCTTCAGCAATCAGGGGGGCTGCAGACATGCTGTAGCCGGCTGCATAGTCGTCTACCTTTTCTTTCCAGACCACTTTGCCAGTTTCCTGGTCCAGAGCAACCAGTTGAGCATCCAACGTACCGAAGATCACGAGGTTGTCATACAGGGCAGCACCGCGGTTGACCACGTCGCAGCAGGGCATGATGCCTTCTGGCAGACGGTGCTCATATTTCCAGAGCTTTTGGCCCGTCTTGACGTCCACTGCGAACAGGCGCGAGTAGGAAGCGGTAACAAACATCTTGCCCTTGTAAACCAGCGGCTGCGATTCCTGACCGCGCTGCTTTTCGCCGCCGAAGGACATGGACCACACGGGTACCAGGTTCTTCACGGTCTTGGTGTTCACGGCGTCCAGAGACGAGTAGCGCTGGCCTTGCGTGCCCATACCCCAGGTCAGAACGGAGCTGTTGTCGGCAGCGTCATTGGCAATCATGGCGTCGGTAACCTGTGCCGACACATGGGCTGTGGCGGCCATCATGAGTAGTGCGAATAGTGTCTTTTTCACGTGTTTGTCTCCTGGCGAATTGTTGGCGGTATCCACTTCCGAAGAAGTGACTCCGGACCGCTTTGCAAGGTGCAAGGCATGTGTCCGTAGTTCCGAATGCGCAAGGACTATGCCAATCGCTCAGCCGTTCACTTTTGCGAAAAAAACGAATGTTGTTTCAGGGTAAACACGCAGATTGAACACATAACAAGTCATGCGCACGCGTTACAGCATGAGACACTGTTCCAATTTGACGCAGCACACCCGTAGCCTCAAGTCTGTCGCAGTGCAACACCCGGGCTGGCCTGCCAGTGTCCGCGCTTATCCACCACCAGCACATCGACGCCCCATCTGCTGGCCAGCGGCAGCGCCTGGTCATAACCGGCCATAAAGAACACCTTGGTCAACGCATCTGCCATGACACAGGTAGGAGCAATGACACTGACGCCGGATAGCTCCGAAGGCGAGTGTCCGGTGTGCGGATCAAAGATGTGGTGATTGACAAAGTCAGGGCTGAAGGCGCACTGGTCATCCGCCGAGGTGGCGACGCAGCGGCCCTGCATCGCAATACCGGTTAGAAAGTGCTGCGCGTCGCGCGGGTTAGCCACGCCCAGCGACCAGTCTCCCGCATGGGCGGGCTGTCCGAGCGAGGCAAACTCTCCCGCATCAATAAGCGCGTGGGCAATGCCCATTTTTTGCAGGCGGGCCTTGACCTTGTCAGCCGCATAGCCCTGGGCAATGCCATTGAGGGTGATTCCCATACCGGGACGCTCCAGTCGCACCACGGCATCGGAAACCTGCAGACCTCGCCAGCCGACATGCTGGCGTGCTGCCAGCACAACTTCTTCCGAGGGCAGTCGACCCTGACGATGGGCTTCTTCAAAAGCCAACCATAACGGCTGGACCGTGACATCAAAAGCGCCCTGACTGCGCTGTGCCACCTGCTGTGCAACACGCAATATTTCCAGCATGTCGGGATGCGGATCATCCAACCGGCCGGTGCGGTTGAGCTGGCAGATTGCGCTATCGGGTCGGAACAGACTCATCTGGTCTTCGATGTGGCGGATTTCGGCCACTGCCGCGTCCAGCGCTCCCTCCACCCGCCTGGCGTCGGCATGCGCCAACTGGATGCTCATGGAGGTGCCCATCGCGGTCAGGGTGCGGCTAGCCCACTGCAACTCCTGCGTTGCGTTAACCACCGTACGTGACGCCACCAAGCCGACTGCAGCCGCGGCGCCCAGTCCCATGCCCCACTGCAATACCGTTCTGCGTTTCATTGGTTTTCTCCCACGGCAACGATAGGAATCACGGTCTGACCGGCGGCCCTGCGCGCGTTGTTCAGCAAGGGTACGCACAGCGCCTCGCTCTCGTAAATCACGACACAGTCCATGCACTGAAAGCACTCGTCGTAATCGATCTTGCCGCTCTTTTCAATGGCCTGGTAGGCGCAATCACTGCGGCAGCGTTGGCAAGGCTGACCGCATTCGCTGCGGCGGGCAATCCAGTCGAAGCGGCGCAAACGCCCCAGCAGACCCATGCCCGCGCCCAGCGGACAGAGGTAGCGGCAATAACCTTTGTAGAAGAAGGAACTCAGCAGCACGGTAGCCACAGCCCACAGCACAAAGGGCCACTCCCGCACGAAGTTCAATGTGATGCTGGTTTTGAACGGCTCGACTTCCACCAGACGGTCCGTCCAAGAGACCGAGATGCAGGCCGACAAAAGGATCACCGCCAGCACCGCGTATTTGATGCGCTTGAGTTGCTTGTCCAACGCCGTGGGCACCCGCAGTTGCCGGATGTGCAAGGCCGCGGTCACCTTGCTAATCAGTTCTTGCAGGGCACCAAACGGACACAGCCAGCCACAAAAGGTGCCGCGCCCCCAGACGAAGAAGCTGACCGCCACGAACACCCAAAGCAGCACCGTCATAGGGTCGTAAAGGAAAAACGCCAGACTACGCTGCGCCAGCACGGACTGGATCACGGCGGTGAAATTCACAATCGAAAGCTGCCCCTGCGCGTACCAGCCTATAAAGAACAGCGTGAACAGCATGTAACCCGTACGAAAGCGGTTGAGTCGCTGTGGGCTGGCGGTCAGCCACTTGGGTTTGGCCAGTGCCCAGGCCAGCAAGCCTAAGCCCGCCACCAGAATCAGCAACTCCCACCAGCGCGAGGTCCAACTCAAACGCCAGGTTTTGCTGTCGGAACTGGCCGCTTCAAAATAGTTATCAGGCAAGGTGGCACTGAAAGCAAAACTCTTGTTCACCACCTCCGGCATGAACTGACCTTTGCTGCGCGATACCAGTAACTCAAATTCCAGCGGCAGGGACGGATCGAGCCCCGCTGGCGAGATGACCCGGAACACCCGCCACTGAGCGTCCTTCAACTCGTCCGGCACATTTAGCTGGGTATCCAGATCGAGATCACGCATTTCCAGCGGAAGCTTGCTCTGGCTCAAGCTCAGGCGGTCCGGCACGGTGCCGCGCTGAAAGTCATCACTGACGATGCCGTAGCGGCCTTTGGCCATGACCAGCAGCGCATGGTCGCCCGGATCCAGGCGTTTCTGGATGTAATCCCAAGTCTTAGGGGGGAGCAGGTTGCGTCCGGCGCTGGGCACATTCAAATGGGCGAAATACAGTTCCACAAAAGGCGCGTCCGGTGCGCGCCGGGCTTCATCATCCAGACCCTCACCCACCGTACCCTTGAAGGCAGCTTCCACCTCAGAATTCTTGAATATTTTCTGGGTCACCAGACCGGCCTTGAGCAGGCCCTTCCAGTCCAGCGCCTCGTACACATCAGGGCGAATACGGGCAATCAGGTCCGGGTCAGTGCCCGTGCTGTAGCCCATCTTGGCGCGCGCCACCTTGAGTGACGCGGCCAGCAGGCTCTGGTTCAGGATGCGCACCGAGGCGGTGGCCTTGGCCACACCGTCGATATACACATTGGCGCTGTTGGCTTTGCTGGCGCTGCTCTGGTTCAGGCCGATCTTGATGCTTTGCTTGAGCGACAGGTTTTTGTACTGCTCCACAAACTTGAACAGAGGCTGCGGGCCCAGGCCGTCCAAAAACACGGGCTCGTGCTGCGACAAGACCTTGACGTCCATGAACTTGCCATCTTTGTCCAACGCCACCAGCAGATTGAAGGGTGTGCCGGAGAACCCCGGAATCGCGGCAAAGTCGATCGACTCGAAGGCATAGGCAACGATGGTGGTGCTGGTGAGGTCCTGCGCAAAGATCGGCCAGACCGGCACATCACGCTCCTTCTCGCCCACCACCAGCGGCGCGGGGAAGGCCAGCGTCATGCTCTCCCGGGTCATGACACCGGCCTGCGCTGGCGCCAGACACAGCAACCCAAACAACAAGGCGCAGACAGGCAAACGCCGCAAACAAGTCCACATAACCAAGTCCCTTATGCGCGCTGTTTGATCCAACCGCGCTGCGGGTCGTAACCGCGCAAGGCCAGGCCGAAGAAGACTGCGCCACCGACTAGCACCACGGCCAAGGCCTGCGCGTTGAACTGCCCTTGCAGGGCAAAGCGGATCAGTTCCACCACATAGGTAAACGGGTTCAGCTGGGCAATTTGCACCAGCCACAAAGCACCCGACTCCTCCACCTTCCACAGGGGGTAAAGCGCGGTGCTGATAAAGAACATGGGGAAGATGACAAAGTTCATAGTGCCGGCAAAGTTTTCCAACTGCTTGATGTAGACCGACAGCATCAGGCCCAGCGCCGCCAGCATGGTGGCGCCCAGCGCCATCACCGGAACCGCCAGCAACCAGTTGGCCAGATCAGCCTCCACACCAAAGGCCAGGGCGATCAGCAAAAACACCAGCATCTGTAACAGCGACAGGGAGGTGGAAGCCACCAACTTGAAGCCCAGCAACCAGCCGCGCGGCAATGGGGCTGTGAGCAGCAGGCGCATCACACCCATCTCGCGGTCGTAGACCATGGAGAGCGAGCTTTGCATGCCGTTGAAGAGCGCAATCATGCCCAGCAGGCCGGGCAACATGTAGACCTTGTATTCCACATAGGTCTCGTAAGGCGGGATGATGGCCACGCCAAAAACGTTGTGGAAACCGGCCGAGAAAACCACGAACCAAAGTAACGGCCGCACCAGCGATGAGGCCAGGCGCGAGGGCTGGCGCAAAAACTTGAGCAACTCGCGCCCGACCACGGCACGCAGCGCGCGCGCCAAGTGCACAAGAAGTGGAACCTGCAGATTCACGGACGCGCTTTGCATGGGCTCTCCTTTTCATCAAATCCCAGGGTATCCAGCACTTCGGTAGGGTGCATCACACCATCAAATGGAGCGACCGCAGCCACCCCATCGGCCTGACCCAAAAACACCGGCTGCCGCAGTTGCCCATCCCAGGCACGGAACGACAGGCGCGGCCCCTTGAAACCATCAACAAACACCTCGCCCTTGCGCAGCATCAGCAGTTGCTGCGGCACGGTGGATTTGGGGTTTTCGGTGAGCACACCCACCACCGCCTTGACGGCAGCCCAGGCAGCCCAATCCTGCCCGGTCATGGGCCGGTGCGCGGCGCGCATAAAGCGACGCGACAACTGCGGCCCGCCATTCAGATCCCATTGCGGATGCCAGGCCATGGCGACCAGACCGTTGCTACCCAAAACCGGGCGCGGCCACTGCGTGTTGTAGGGCACGTTGCGCGCAAACTCGCCATCGCTATCGATCACCACCACCACGTCATGGCCCTTGTCCTTGGTCAGCAGGCGCACATTGCCCAGGTCGCGTTCGCGCGGGTCGTTGGACAACTTGTACGCGATGGACTGGCCAATCTTGATGCCGTAGCGCTTGGCCGAGCGCATAAAGGCGTCGAGTTGCAGTTTGTCCTGCAGGCGCGGTCCATAAAGCACCAAGGCCTGGTTCCAGGAGCGTGCTGCCAGGTACTGGGCCAGCGCGTCACTGCGCATGGCCTCGCTGGGGTAGGTGTGAAGCAAGTTAGCCGCGCAGCCCGCACCGCGCAATTCATCCGCGCCTGAGCCGATGTTGAAAAGGAGCGCCGGGCCTAACGCTGCAGGTGCACTGGCCAGAACTGTCTTGAGGTCCGCATCCGGCAGGTCCAGCAACAGGTATTGCACCTTGGCCGCCTTCATCTGGGCCAGAGCTTTTGGCAAGTCGGCCGCATTGGCCGCGATAAAGCTCTTGACCACCAGTTTGTGGCCTACCGCCTCGACCTCGATGGCAGATTCATCTGCAGCCAAGGCCGCAGCGTCCAGCGGCCGGCCTGCGGGTTGGCCGGGGTAGTTGTGTTCCAGCCGACGTGGCTGGTAGCGCACATCGTCTTCCAGGCCCAGCACGCCGACAGTCAAGGTTGCAGCGGCGGCAATTTGTTGCACCAGCGCCAGGCCCTGCCCCAGCAGTAACCAACGCATCCATCCGGTTGGAGTCACAGTGAAAATCTCCGTATCGTTTTTGTTCAAAAGGGTCCATTTCAAAATGGGACACTCGTCCGGCTTCGCGCAAGATTGATGCCAGTCGCAGCGCGCATCTTAGGCGCGCCGGCCGACGCTGGCATAGACTGCGGCGAATAACTCGTCCTGGAAACCAACCCTTGTCGCCCTGCCCCGGTCTTCGCCTGGTACTTGTGTCTGTTGGCTCACGCGGTGACGTGCAGCCCATGTTGGCCCTGGGTCAAGTGCTGCGCCAACGTGGCCACAGCGTGCGGATTGCAGCACCACCCGACTTTTTGACTTGGGTTCAATCCATGGGCTTTGACTTTGCGCCCGTGGGACTGCACATGCAGCAGTTTCTGGCCGCCAACCCGGCCGTGCTGACGGGCAACGTGCGCCGTGCCACGCCCTTGCTGAAACGCTACTTTGCCGAGGCACTACCGCCCCAAATGCAGGAACTTCTGGCGATCTGTGGCGATGCAGACGCCCTGGTCTGGGCCGGGCTGGCAATTACCGCGCCGTCGGTGGCCGAGCGCCTGGGAATTCCGGCACTGGGCGTTCTATACAGCACCTGCATGGTTCCATCGGGTTTGCACCCGCCGCCCACGGTGCGCTGGCATGGGCTTGCCGCGTGGATCAACCACACGCTTTGGTGGCTACATGATCGCCTGGCAGCCAATATGCTGGGCCTGCCGCTTAACCAAGCGCGCAGGCAGGCCGGGCTGGCCGAGGTGAATTTGCGCGATCACCTGCTGCGTGGATGCGAATACGCCATCGCCACCGATGAGACGCTATTTCCCGGAGACCCGGCCTGGCCGACAAATTTGCAGCGGGCCCAATACTTATTTCTGAATGACCCTGCCTCACTGGACCCCGAACTGGACGCCTGGCTGCGGAACGGCGAGCCGCCGGTTTACATCGGCTTTGGCAGCATGGGTGGCCCTGGCACGCAACGCATGGAAACGCTGTTGCTTCAGGCCATGGCGGACAGTGGCAGGCGCTGCCTGATCGCATCAGGCTGGGCCGGCCCCGGGATGCAGACGCTACCGCCGAGTTGGCGCAGGGTTGCAGCCGCGCCCCACGCGCTGTTGTTCCCTCGGCTGGCGGCGGTGGTGCACCACGGCGGCTCCGGCACCACCGCGCAAGCACTACGCGCCGGGGTGCCGCAGGTGTTGCTGCCCCTGATACTCGACCAATACCATCACGCTCACCGGTTGCACCTGGCGGGATTGACGCCTGCGCCCGTGTCCATGGAGCACATCAGCGCGAAGCAATTGAAGCAGTCCATAGAGGCCGCCATTGCCTGGCCTCTGGCACCAAGACAGGCGGCCGCAATGCGCCTGCAGCAGAGCGATGGCGCGACCCTGGTGGCAAAGCAAATTGAAACCTTGTGCATGCGCACCAATTCGCGTGTTTAGGAGCGCATACTGTGATAAATTTTTGCTCAAGATCAAACTTTTGCGACACCCGAAGCAACTCACTGGACTTTAAAAATTTTGCGGCACAGGCACCTGCTATGCTGACTACAAAGGTGCAGAAAATGCGGCCTAACAAGCCACTCACCGCACTTCAGGGGCTTAGGCCCGGACCGATTTTTTAGGAGAAAGAAAAATGAAACTGACCATCAGCGGACACCACATTGAAGTTACCGACGCTCTGAATGCCTACGTCACGGCCAAGCTCGACAAAATAACCAACCATTTTGATGATGTGGTGGGCACCAAGGTGACCCTGTCGGTTGAGAAGC
>CAIQYP010000014.1 GCA_903876045.1 uncultured beta proteobacterium
TTGAAGCGCCGTTGCCAGAGCTGCACATAGAAATTGGCCCGCATGTGCCTTCATGGCACCCACCTGCTGCCGAGATGACGGTCAAGGTCAAATAGTGTTTAAGGGTGGGGCGAATGGCGGCACTTTGCTGCGCAGAGTCCAAACCACTTTCGGCTGGCCTTTAGCAAGCAGGTTAAGCCGGAAGCTGCCAGATCGCAAAAAGTTGCTCCGTGGCGACTTTCCAAAAAGCATCGCCGGAATCAGCTTCGCAGGTCGGCATCGTGACCACGCCAGCACCTACATTTTTCGTTGCGGCACTGATTTCAAAATTGGCAGGTGGAGGTGAGTTTGCAATCATGTTCAACCGAAATCCATTTCGCCGGCCACCCACACAGCCAAATAGTGCGTGAACGGGGCGGCTAGCATGCTCCGCTGCCCTGAGTCCGAACCATTTTCGGCGCATTCCCTGGAAACAGGTTGAGCCGGATATCGCTTGACTTCAAGAAGTTGTCCTGGGACAACTTTTCAACAGGGTTTTCCGGAATCCGCTCGCCGCACATGCCTGCAACGTTGGCCCTAGTGCCGCCTTTGTGCACTGTTGCGCCCAGAGCAGTTGCGGCCAGCCATTTGGCCGGTTGTGTGACCGATTTTGAGCGCTAGTAAGCTATTGATTTAAATGAGTCTATTTGAATTTTTGGATTAATTTGGCCAGTGCACTGGCCGGTCCATTGGCCGATTGTTTGGCCGATTCGCGAGGGGTCCAATGTGCCCGCCAATGCACTATTGAGCAAGCCATTGAAAACGGGTCGCGGAGGCGTTCCGCATTAGGTCAGTAGAAGGCTGGTCAGAGACATTCGGGCTCTCGCGTGGACGGTCGGCGATGTGGCTCTGTCGGGTCGTTCGATGTACGAAAATACATCGACAGCTGACGCCCCCGCACTTCCGCTACTACGTCAACAACTCCACAACGACCATTGTGCCCCTCTCCTTAGCCCGCAAATATGTCGGTGCGAACGAACCTGGCGGAAAGGGGCGCCTCAGTAAGGGGGAGCGGGCCATTCAGGTCAACCGCTCGGCTACTAGAAGGCATTCTCAAAACGTGTAAAGCGCAGCCTCTTGGCCCCCATGTGGGGATGCCAAGCGTTCTCGAGGCCTTGACGTTGTTCGCCAGGCAGCGCATACATCACATTCACTGCGAGGTCGCCTACGTTGTAGACCCAAGTTGCGAAGGCCACCTTGCCATCCAGCTGTGCTATGTGGACGTCGCTCCCCCCGACCATCTCCACTGGCATAGGCAGATGACCAAACGCCAGGAAGAGATTGGGATGGGGGCGACCGCTGGTGATGGCGTCGGCGAACGGGGCGATGTCAAGTGGAATGCCGCCTTCCACTACGAGGCAACCAAACAACTTCGTGAAGTACAGATGTACGCGGCACATCGTGCTGCGCGTGTCGTAGGGGAACAGCCAGTTGGCGCGGAAAGAACCCCGTGCCAGCAAAATAGGTAGCGCCGCCCGCATCTCCTTCGAGCAGTCTTCCCAGGCGTAGTCGTATGGCTGCGTGAGCTTGCTATTGCAAGTCAGGCAGATTCGATGCGCGAACTTCAGCGTGTCCGACTTGAGGCTGCCGACGCGGATGTTACGCCGGCGGGGCTTGCCGGGGATGTCACTTGCGTTGAAATGTAGCGGCTGCTGCTGCGAAGGCTTGCCGAACAACGCTTTGAGGTCTGAAGCCTTGGCCAGGTGTTCGCGCGTGGCGGCTTCCTCTTCGCCGCAAATCCAGCATTTCATGCCTGTTCCTTCCTTACCCACAGGGGATGAACCGGCCGTCATGGTCGTACATGCCGAAGGCGAAGCGAACATGCCAAGATGCCTGCACGTCCTCGGGCAACAGGCCGACAATCATGTTCATCCCCGCAAAGGGTTTTGCCTGTTTGCTGCTCATGTGGGCAGCAAACATCTCAAACGTATCGAGCAGATGATTCTCTACCTGCGCCATGAAAGAGGAAATCCTGCAGCGCGGGAGCGCGCTGCCACGAAAGTCAAGCTCGATTGTCGGCGGAGCAATCCTGCCATCAGGTTCGGGCTCGAAGTCGCGTATTGTCACTTCAGGCCGGTGATGCTCAAGGCAATCACGGGTGTTTCGAACCAGTTTCAACAAGGGCACCGCGATGTTAAGCACCTCACAGAAGGGGTCGCTGTCACCATAAAGCCGCTTCGCAAGCGCCTGAAAATCGTCCCAGTTTTTCTTCCCCCTTTGCTCTGGATAGAACAGCCGGACGAGCTCCATTAGTTTCACGACAAAGTGGTCAGCCTTTTGTGCGAAAGTCTTGCACTGGCTCTGAACGTTGCTGACGGAGGGCACCGTTTTGCTGGCATCTCTGCTTGGGTACGCGTCAACCTTCTCAATTGCTGCCTGCTCCGCAGCCGTGAAGTTCTCGAACGCTTCATGCAGTGCCGCGAGTTCCGTAAGCGCCTCAAGCGCGAGTCCCATCGCCTTGTCAACCTCGATGGACAGAAATTCCTTGCGAAACAGAACCTTGGCTTGCATCAATGTCCGGCAGAGCAGCGGGGACTTCGTCCCGAGGTCCAGAAACTTCTGCTGGAAGTGACGGGCGAGGCTAGGATTCTTGCGCTCGGGGTCTACCTGGTCAGCCATCTGCGCGCGGTAGGTGCACTTCTCAGTGATGAGAATCAGGTACTTCCCAAGCGACAGCATCTCCTTAATGGGAGTGCCGTCGTCGGGATTGTTTAGCGTAAATGCCCCCCCGGCGTCTCTGATATGCATGGCATCCTCGATTCAAAATACGTTCGACCGCGCCCAAGGTCGCCGAGTCTGCTGCCCCGGTCATGGCGTGAACCGGAGTTCGATGCACATCGAGATTCCTCACCCGGCTCACTGACAAGCATAGCAGCGGCACGACTCCTTTACATTCGAGAGCAGTCCGTCGCCGGGGCTCTGCGAACGACAGCACCCGCTGCATCGCGGGTCCACGATTTTCCCCATTGCTGACGCTTGTTTACCCGGTAGGTCAACGGAAAACCGCACTCAACCGCCATTTTTGCGCGCTTTCATACCGCCACTAACAACTAGGCCCCCCACTTGGCAAGAAGAGCCACAAGACCGGTGATTGTGCCGATTAGTCCACTAAGCGCAGTGATATATGGAATGCGCCTTGTACACCGCTCCGACCGATACTTCTCCTCTTCGCGAATAGCCGAGCGACCCTATTCTCACCGGCGAGTGACAGGTAGTAGCGGTGACCATCCAGTCCGCTACTCTGGTACTCAGTGGACAAAACATCGCCCTCGAAAACCGATGGTGTGGGAATCCGTAGTTCACGAGCGTGCCCCAAGAGCTGCTGAGAGTGGAAGCTGGCCTCGTCCTCTTCAAGTAACTGGTATTCGAATTGCCAAGTCCCATCCCGGTATGGTTACCCATCCCAGTGGCCGATATGTTGTTGAGTTCCAGGCCGTATCGCCGGACCGCGGCATCATTCGCAAGGAGGAGCATCTGTTGACCTTCCGGCGCGAGTTCGATGCCTTCTTGCAGCGAATCACGCGCGCCGGCGCACGTGTGGTTCATATTTATCCCGCGACGCCTTTGTCAGCGAGCTTCGAGATTGGTCGCATGTTGCTCCCCAAGACATTTGAGGAAATCCATGTGTGGGAGCGGCAGGCGCCCGAATGGAAACAAGCGTTGCGGCTGAAGTGACGCAAAGTTTGGGCCGGCCCAAACTTCGGTTAGTTCAAAAAGTTGTCCCTGGACAACTTTTCAAAAACCGCTCGCTGCGTGCAGTGCTGCAAACTCTTCCAGAACTCGGCCGGGAGTGCCGATTACTTGCGCGGAAGGGTCGCAACTTCACGGATTGCCCGCACCCATGGCGTTCCTGCATAGCCAGCTTCGCGGTTGGGTACAACCATGGCACTTCTGCAAAGCAAAACTCGCCTTTTACACTGGTAAACCTTGGATTTGATTAAATAGTGTGCATTTCTGCGTCCGCAGCTATGCAGGAACGCCATAGTTGCAATTATCAGTGTGCGTGGTTGGGGTCTCCGCATGTGTAAGCACCCGTCCGCCGGCCATTGTGATGCTCGCAGTGCGTCAGGCAACTGATTTCCAGCTTCAGTGGTTGCGCCAGGTGCGGTAATTGATGGTGCGGTGGCCGACTGGTCTGCCTGATATGCAAAGCTCCCCCAGCACGCCCTAACCAGCATCACCCTTGGTATCGGTGCCTTGTCGTATGCCACCCCACTCGCGCAGAACGCCAGAGATTGGACGTTTGTAGCCTGTGTGGGGAGGCCCTATTTGCAAACTCTCAAGCCTCACCCGCGAACTTTGCTGTGGTGATGATGCCGCCAGCACGTCATTCGATGGCGGCACTGAAACTCCTCCAAGAGCTCGCTGCCGATTGGCCGGTCCATTTGTTTTGAACAGTCGTGAGCATTCCGCTCCCGCCAATTAAATAATTCTACGTAGCCAAATCACGCGCAGAATCGGCGCACGGGCAAACCTGCTGAAAAGTTGGGACGCAAAGCTTCCGGCCTAAAGTGATTTCACTACGGCAGCGGGGCTGCATGACTCTTTTGCTATGTGCCCACAGTCGATGCCTCATCAGAGAGGTTTCATATTCTTTGCTGCCAGTAACGTCAGCAAAGGTAGCAGCACCAAGCTGCTAAAAAAAGAAAGTGGTACTACAAGTGGCAACCAAGCAAATCCCTCAAGAAAAGCAAGATGAGAAGTTCAAAGCCGCAATGGGTGGAATCGTCAGCCTGTTTTTCGATAGCGGCATCAAAGACCGTGGAACCAGCGAAAAGTTCTTTGACCTAAAACCAAATTCCGCACTGTGCCTGGCCATCATGGCCTCTAAGTCAATCGCGTCATCGAGGTCAATTGCCGTTCAGTGCGGGCGATTCGGACTCGGCCTTTTTGAAAGGACCGAAGCGGCAATCATCGTCGAATATGGAATGCTAGCCCTTCAGGATGCCGGTTTTGTAAAGCTGGACGCAACTGGAAAGAAGGAACTCCTGAGAGCTCAAGAGTCACGGACATATGGTTTAGAGGGGGTGCATTGGACGCTCACCGCTGCCGGTGCCAAGCGTGCAGCGCCTTTCTATTGCTCTCAAGTAGGTCAACCCCCTGAGTACCAAAAACAAGCGAGAGCTGACTTGTTGGCTGCAAACAAGGCAGCTTTGCAAACAGGGCGTGAGTTAGAGGCTACTTTAAGTTAAGGCAGTTCCTGTAGACCTAGCGCGCTTGTTGACGCACACTGTTTCCGACATGCCACGTAAAACCGAACCAGACAGCATTGAAGTGAACAGTCTCCCAAGGGATAGGCCGAATGGGATTGGGCTTGGGTCACGCATTGCGTTGAAGTTCATTGGAGTGGGGCTCGACGAGCCGCTGCCGGAATTGCACATGGATACCGGTCTGAATGAGCCGGTGGTGGACCTGTTTACCGATGATGTGGCGCGAAAGCTCAAATTGTGAGTGAACGTGGGGCATTTGCCGAACTCTGCAACGCGGAATTCGGACGCTTTTCGGCGCTCATTAAAGACCGGTTCAACCGGAAATTGCACAAAACCAAGATGTTTTCCCGGGACAATTTTCAACCAGCGCCCCTTCATCCGCACCGTCGGCCAATCTGCCGGCCAGCTCACCAGCGGTAGCTACTCGTCGGGGTTTAACTAATTCACTTTGAAATACACACACTATGCATCGCTTAACTACCGCCACACACCAAACCCTTTTTCGTTTGGCAAAA
>CAIQYP010000015.1 GCA_903876045.1 uncultured beta proteobacterium
AAGGCAGCGCACATCGAAGTCAGCCCGCGCAAGCTCTACTTGCTGCAGCGCAAAGCCAGCAAAGTGGGCGATGGCCTGGGCAAGACCACGGGCTGGATACACCGCACCTCCCTCAAAAACCGCGCGGTAGAAATGCTCAATGGCGTGACCTACCGCAAGGTGGATGACGCGGGTCTGCACATTACCGTGGGCGACAAAGACATCACGATTCCGGCCGACACCGTGGTGGTGTGTGCGGGGCAAGACCCGCAACGCGCATTGCAGGCTGATCTGCTGGCAGCCGGTTGTGCCGTGCACCTGATTGGCGGTGCCGACAAGGCTGCCGAATTGGATGCCAAACGCGCCATCAAGCAGGGCACGGAGTTGGCATTGGGGCTCGATCTGTCAGCCGCAGCGGTGCCGCAACCTGCTGCGTCACAAGCCGCGCCAGCCGGTGCCGCGGCGAGCCCGGCGGGTGGCATGCCCGCTGCAGTCGCGGCAGGCCTTGTGCAATGGCACAGCATGGTGGCCAGTGGCGACTTGGGTGAACTGGGCAGCCTACTGCATCCCAAGGTGGTGTTTCATTCACCCATGGCCCACACGCCCTACCCCAGTGCGATGG
Organism: uncultured beta proteobacterium; assembly: GCA_903876045.1. GTDB lineage: Bacteria > Pseudomonadota > Gammaproteobacteria > Burkholderiales > Burkholderiaceae_C > Allorhodoferax. The sequence continues at coordinate 602 of CAIQYP010000015.1, forward strand.
TGGTGGGGCTGATCCTGACCACCGTGTCCAAGGTGTTTGAAGACTTTGTCTACCACCGCGAATTTGTCAGTGCCGATGGCCTGAGCATCACGCTGGAGTTCAGCGCCCGCGTAGGCGACAAGCAACTCAAGGGCGTAGACCTGATCCGCTTTGACGCCACCGGCAAGATCGTAGAGTTTGAAGTGATGGTGCGCCCCATGAGCGCACTGCAAGCACTGGGCGACGAAATGGGCAAACGCCTGGCACCTTATCTGGCGGCCTATCAGGCAGCAAAGTCCAAGTAAACAAGGGCGTCACCATGAACTTTGAAACCCTCACCGTCGATTTGCACGAAGGCGTGGCTACCGTGCGCTTGAACCGCCCCGCCAAAGGCAACGCCATGGACGCCACGATGTGGCAGGAAATTCGCAAAGCCTTTGAATGGTTGGACCAGACGCCCGAAGCGCGCGTGGCCGTTTTACAGGGCGAGGGCAAACACTTTTGCACCGGCATAGATCTAAGCATGCTGATGGGGCTGGCGCAGCAAATCCAGAACGATTGCAACGGTCGCAGCCGCGAGGCCTTACGTCGCCTGATTCTTGATATGCAGGACACGCTCACCAGCCTGGAGCGCTGCCGCAAGCCAGTGCTGGTGGCTATTCACGGCGCCTGCATCGGCGGGGCAGTCGATCTGATCTGCTGTGCCGATATGCGCTATGCCTCGGTTGACGCGCAGTTCTGCATCAAAGAAATCGATATCGGCATGACGGCGGATGTCGGCACGCTGCAGCGCCTGCCCAAACTCATTGGTGACGGCATGGCGCGCGAACTGGCCTACACAGGGCGCAATGTAAGCGGCACAGAAGCAGCCGGCATGCGCCTGGTCAACCGCGTGTTTGAAACGCGCGAGGCCTTGTACTTGGGGGTGCAGGAGATTGCCGCCACCATCGCGGCCAAGTCGCCGCTGTCCATCCGGGGCACCAAAGAAATGATCAGCTATGCCCGCGATCACAGCGTGGCCGATGGCCTGAACTATGTCGCCACCTGGAACGCCGCCATGCTGATGAGCGCTGACCTGAACGAGGCCATGACGGCGAGCATGCAAAAGCGCAAGCCGGTGTTCAAGGACTGATGGCGGGTTTTATGAGCCGATTTTTCTTCGGCTATTGTTGATAAATGTATCTTTTTCGGGTTTCGAAACACGCTCTCACAATCTTCACATTGGAAAATGGATATCGCAAGATGTGATACTCCGTTCCAAATTAACAGGATGATGGCGCTACCAAGAACGTTGCTTGGTGCCAGAGCAAAATGGATTCAAAACAAATTTCGTCCATGTTCGAGTTGTTGCCCATTGGCTGCTATCGATCAAGCCCCGATGGCCGGATGATCCGTGCCAATCCGGCACTCTTAAAACTTAACGGATACGACTCCGAGGCAGAACTGGTTGCCCACTTTAGCGACGTGGCGCGGCAGTGGTATGTCGATCCAACCCGTCGCGATGATTTCATGCGCCTTATCGAGCGTGATGGCCATGTGCTGGACTTCGTATCCGAGATCTATCGGCGCAAGACGCGTGAACGAATCTGGGTGAAGGAGAGCGCCCATTTGGTGCGTGATGCGCAGGGAAAGGTGCTGTTTTACGAAGGTACGGTGGAGGACATCACGGAAAGCCGGGCCAGTCGCCTTGCACTGCTGGAGTCAGTGGCCGTTTTGCACCAAGTGACGAGTCATGTGCCCGGCATGGTTTACAGAATGAGCATTGCGCCCGGACAGCTAGGCAAGTACACCTTTGTCAGCGATGGTGTGCGCCAGTTGCTGAACCTGTCACCCGAAGAGGTTATCCGCGACTCCGGAGTGTTGCGCGGGTTTAGGCATCCTGACGATCGGGAGCGAGTAAATCAGGCCATTGTGCAAGCGATTCAGAATCGGACCCGCTTGTCGATCGAGTACCGGATCTTGCTGCCCGATGGTCAGTGCAAGTGGGTAGAAATGACATCTTCTTCCGAGGAGGATGTGGGCGACACCAAAATCCGCACAGGGGTTCTGATGGACATCAGCATCCGCAAACGTGCCGAGATTGAGCTTCAAAATCGTGAACGTTTAAACCGCGAATTATTGAACAACCTGAATACGGGTTTGGTGGTGCACGCTTCCGATAGCCGCATTGTTTTTTGCAATGTTCAAGCCTCCAGATTGCTGGGGCTTTCGCAGGACCAGATGTTGGGCAAAGCTGCAATAGATCCGGCCTGGTGTTTCGTGGACGCGCAAGAGCATGCTTTGGCACTTGCTGATTACCCCGTGAACAGAGTCCTTGCTGGTTTGATGCCGTTTCAAGAGGCGATGATTGGAGCAAAAGTGCCTGGTGAATCAGGGATCACCTGGCTTGAGGTCAGTGCCTTCCCCGAATTTGACGCATCGGGAAAACTTCAGCAGGTTGTCGTCAGTTTTTACGACATCACCAAGCGTCGCCACTCCGAATTGGCGCGTGAAGCAGCCTCACGTGCGCTCCGGCTGGTGACGGATACCAACTTCACCTTGGCGCGGGCCGAGAGCAAGGAGCAGTTGGTTCAGGATATTTGCCAACTCATTTGTGAGAAGGGCGGCTACCTGATGGCATGGGTCGGCTACGCGCAAAAGGACGATGCCCATTCGGTTCGGCCCATAGCGCATGCCGGTTTGGATTCGGGTTATCTGGATGGTGTGCAAATTTCCTGGCTTGAGGGGTCGCCTTATGGCAATGGGCCCACCGGGGTCGCCATCCGCACCGGGCAAACGCAGGTAAACCGGGACTATTTCAATAACCCCGCCGTGCAACCCTGGCGGCAGACGGCAGTGCAGCGTGGCTACCAATCCAGCATTTCCCTGCCCTTTACCAAAAAGTCCGGTATCAGGGGCGTATTGACAATTTACTCAGGGCGACCTGATGCCTTTACTTCAGATGAAGTTTCCTTGTTGGAAGAACTGACCGGAAATGTTGCGCATGGGCTCGATACGCTGGAGGACAGGCGGCTGCGCTTTGAAGCCGAATCGGCGTCAAGGGCGAAGGCCAACTTCCTGGCCAATATGAGCCACGAAATCCGTACGCCACTCAACGCCATCACCGGCATGGCGCGCCTGATACGCCGGGATGGCGTCACGCCCAAGCAGTCGGAGCAGTTGGATAAGTTGGAGGCCGCCAGCCACCACCTGTTGCAGATCATTAACGACATTCTGGATCTCTCAAAGATCGATGCCGAAAAGTTGACGCTAGAGCAAGCACCGCTACGGGTGGAGATCATGCTGGCCAGTGTCGTGTCCATGGTGCACGAGCGTGCGCAGAGCAAGCGGATTGACGTGGTTACGGACGTGCAGGGTTTGCCCGGAAATCTGGAGGGAGATGTAACCCGATTGCAGCAGGCGCTGCTGAACTACGTTACCAACGCTATCAAGTTCACCGAGGCGGGTCGGGTCACCTTGCGTGCCCGGGTCGTGGAAGAAAGTACAGACAGCGCGCTGCTGCGCTTTGAAGTCGTTGACACCGGTATCGGTATAGACCCACTGGTGCTCAGCCGACTGTTCTCGGACTTTGAGCAGGCCGATAACTCCACTACCCGCAGGTATGGTGGTACGGGTCTGGGTTTGTCGATCACCCGCAAATTGGCGCGTTTGATGGGCGGTGACGCGGGGGTCGAAAGTACACCGGGTGCGGGTAGCAGTTTTTGGTTCAGTGCACGCCTGAAGAGGGGAGGGTTGCAGCATGTCCCGGATCGCCTGCCTTCGGAGGGTGACGCTTTGACCCTGCTGCGCGAGAAGCATGTTGGCCTGCGCGCTTTGGTCGCAGAAGACGAACCTGTGAATGCCGAGATTGCCACCATCCTGCTGGAAGATGCCGGGTTTGAGGTGGATGTCGCTGAAGATGGCGTCATAGCCATAGAGAAGGCTGGTCAAACAGCGTATGGGGTGATCCTGATGGATATGCAGATGCCCCGCATGGACGGGCTGGACGCGACCCGCAAAATCCGCCAGTTGCCGGGCTACGCCGGAACCCCCATTCTGGCGATGACCGCCAATGCATTTGCTGACGACAGGGTGCGCTGCCTGGCTGCCGGTATGAATGGCTTTTTAACCAAGCCAACCCCACCGGAAGAACTCTACGCGGCGCTGCTGCAAGCCTTGCGCTGATTAAGGACTGATGCCAAGGTATTGCCTTGCTCACAAGTTACTTGCCGCTACCACTTCGGATAGGGCTGTTAAACCCAAAAGCACCTTTTCGATGCCATCTTGCCGCAAGGTCTTCATGCCATCATGCAATGCGCTAATCCGAATGTCATTGGCAGCGTCGCGCCTTCGGATGTGTGCACGAATGTTGTCGCTATTGAGCAGCAATTCGTAAATGCCCAGCCGCCCCTTGAATCCATGGTTGTCACAAAGCTCGCAGCCAACTTTGGAATAGCTGCGTAAAGCCCTTACTCCGAAGTTGTCGATCAGGCCGAACTCCAGGCGCCAATGTTCCTGCAGGGCCAGTAAATCGGCTTCGACATAGGGGCGTACACCTTCCATATACTGCATGGACAGGTAGCGAATTTCCCCTGGATCGGCCGGGCTCGACACTACACAATGTGGACAGAAGCGGCGCACCAGGCGCTGCGCCAATATGGCCAATAGTGAGTCTGAAAAATTAAAGGGATCGAGCCCGATTTCCAGCAACCGCGCAATGCTCTCGGCTGCCGAGTTGGTGTGCAGTGTTGACATCACCAGATGCCCGGTTAGAGAGGCCTGGATTGCAATGCGTGCTGTCTCCTCGTCACGTACCTCGCCGATCATGATCACGTCAGGGTCGGCCCGCAAAAAGGTGCGCATTGCCGCAGCAAAGGTCCAGCCGATTCGCGGGTTCATTTGTACTTGCCGCAGGCCCTGCTGGGTGATTTCAATCGGGTCTTCGGCGGTCCAGATTTTGCGACTATCGGTATTGATGTCGCTGATCAGCGAGTGCAGCGTTGTGGTCTTTCCGCTGCCGGTGGGGCCACACACCAGAATCAATCCATAAGGTTTACGCGCCACCATTTGAAGCGTCGCCAAGTCATGCGGGCTAAGACCGATTTGCGAAAGTGGTAACGCTTTTGAGCCGGCCAGCAAGCGCAGTACGACATCCTCCAGTCCGTTGCTTGTGGGCACCGTCACTACGCGCAACTCGGCGCGGGTGCCGCCAAAGCGTGAAAAGTCGATCTTGCCGTCCTGAGGCTTGCGGTGTTCCGAGATGTCCATGTTGGCCATGATCTTGATGCGCGCCACCAGCGCGAAGCGAAAGCGCGCCTCTACTTCGAGATGCGTTATCAACTCGCCGTCTACGCGCAAGCGAACGCGCACCTTGCTTGGAGCAGCCTGGGTTTCGATATGGATGTCGGAGGCCTTCAGCGCAATCGCTTCTTCAATGAGCGAGTTGATCATTCGCACCAGGATGTTGTCGGACTCACTCGCCACCTCAGATTCGGCTTCCACAGAGCGCCCCGCGTCTTGCGACATATTGGTGGCGAGTTCTCTGGCTGAAGTGTGAGTGCACTCCATTCCACTATCTGTCTTGGACAGCAATGCGGATTGCGCGTAGGCCAGGGCAATGGCTGGCATAAGGGTGCCAGGGGCGGCCAGCACTCCGACGATACGGCGCTGGGTCATGAATCGCAACTCTTCCAACAGTCTGCGGTCATGGATGTTGATCATTAACACCACCAGCATGTCCTCGCGCAACATGAGCGGCAAGGCTGATTCGCGTTCAGCCACATCTCTGCGCACAAGCGATAGTGCGTGAGGGTCGAACTGGTAGCCTGTTGCATCAATTACCAACGTACCGAGCCAGTCGGCGATCACTTGTTCGAGTTGCTGTGCACTGATGACTCCCGCTGCCACAAGCCGGTTACCGAGCATGGTACGCAAACCCTGAGCCCGATCATTGGCCTGTGCATGAAGAGCCTGTTGCAGTTGCTCGCTGCTTATTGCTTGTGCATCAATCAGCGCCTGCCCCAGATGCGGGGTCTTTCTTGAAACCGGATCATTGTGCTGAAGGATGCTCCACAGTTCTTCTGGATCTCGTGGTTTTGCGATCTTCCTGGGCCGAGGCTGCGCGTGCGTGGCGGTTGAACCACTCTGTACCAGGTTGGAAGTTAATTCCATGGGCACGGTGTCCAACTCTGGGTCCCGCAATGAGGTCATAACCTGACTATCCATTTGTATGCATGCCATGAGGCAACGGCGAAGTGTCATGGCACTTGTATAGCGTATTGCGAGGCGGTTACTTGATGCTGCGCATAAAGTGTTCAATTTCACACCTTTAACAGGTTGCAAAGATAAATTGAATTGCGTTGTGTAAGCGGGCTCCTTTCGGATGCACACTAGTCCATAGAAAATTGTTTTTCTAAAAGGGTGCGCATGAACGTTGCCCGCTTCCAATGGCGGTCGCTCAAAGCAAGGGTGACTCTAACCACCTTGGTCATCCTGTTGCTTTCAATATGGTCACTGGCGCTATACGTCAGTAAGTCCCTGCGGGAAGACATGCAACGCCTGTTGGGAGACCAGCAGCAAGCCACTGTCGCATTGGTCGCTGCTGCGGTTAATTCCGATTTCGAAGAGCGCTTTGATTTTTTGCGCGGCCTTTCGCTCTCTATAAATTCAGGTCTGCTGGATGACCCTGCCTCATTGCAACAACTGCTTCAGCAGCGCCCCGCGGTTGAAGTTCTCTTTAATGCGGGTGTGTTTATCACACGAATAGATGGGACTGCGATTGCCGAATTTCCGTCGATCGGGCGAATTGGTCTTAACTATATGGACCGGGACCATGTCGCAGCCGCACTGACCGGGGGCAAAGCCTCCGTAGGAAAGCCAACAATCGGCAAAAGAGTGAGAGCCGCAAGTTTCGCAATCACAGTCCCCATACTTGGGCCGCAAGGAAATGTGATGGGTGCAATAGTGGGTGCAACCGACCTGAGCAAACCCAACTTTCTGGATGATCTGAACCAAAGTCGCTACGGTCAGACCGGTGGCTACCTCATGGTGGATCCAAAGAGCAGACAATTCGTCGTTGCGACGGCCAATAACAAGAAGTTGGTTATGCAACCAATACCCGCGCCAGGTGTCAATGCCGTGCTGGACCGCAGGTTAGAGGGTTTTGACGGATATGTGGTCAACACCACTTCTCAGGGCGCTGAGGTTCTGACTTCCTCGGCGAGGATTCCCATGGCAGGCTGGTTTGTAATTTCCACGTTGCCAACCAGGGAGGCATTTGCCCCCATCCAGAACATGCTTCAACGCATACAGATAGCCACGTTATTGCTAACGCTCATGGCAGCATTTTCGGCGTGGTGGATGCTGAAACGTCAACTCTCACCCTTGACGAAAGCAATCAGGACATTGTCCGAATTGTCGGACTCAAGCGAAGGCCCCGTGCCTTTAAGCGTCACAAGAAATGATGAGATTGGAGATTTACTATCTGCCTTCAATCGTCTCCTCAATACGTTGGGTGAACGTGACAGGGCGCTGCACCAGAGCGAAGAGCGCTTCCGACATTTCTTCGAAAGGAATTCTTCGGTGCAATTGCTCATCGAGCCAAACACCGGGCACATTGAAGATGCCAATCTGGCGGCTGTGACCTACTACGGCTACCCCAGGAATGAACTTATTGGAATGTTGATCAGCAACATCAACACGTTATCACCCGAACGCGTTGCAGAGGAACGAATGCTGGCCCTACAGGAATCAAGAAACTATTTCGAGTTTGAACATCGACTGGCTTCCGGTGAACTCCGCGATGTTGAAGTGTATTCAACACCGATTGAAAGTGATTGCAGAACCCTGCTCCTATCAATCGTTCATGACATTACCGAACGAAAACTGGTTCAGGAACAACTTCGACAAAATCACCTTGAGCAAAAAGCCATTCTCAACAGCAACATCGCTGGCATTGTCAAACTCCAGGACGGGCACTTTGTCTGGATGAATAATTCTTTTGCGGCGATGCTTGGTTACTCCGTATCGGAACTGGTCGGGCAACCTACCAAAATCTTATACAAGGACGATCAGGCTGATACCGACTTTGCGACCGAGGCTTACCCAGCGCTTCAACGCGGAGAAAATTTCCGCAAGGAAATGCAGTACCTGCGCAAGGATGGAACACCGGGCTGGTTCGACATCAGTGGCGACCGGATTTCGACCGACAGCACTGCGTCAATTTGGTCCTTTATGGACACCACTGAAAAGAAGCACGCGAACGTGCAAATGCTGCGTCTGATCGCAGAGCAGAAGGCGTTGTTAAACAATGACCTCATAGGAATCGTAACGACGAAAGATCGGATCATCATTTGGGCCAACCCAGCTTTTGAGCACATGATGGGATTCAATTCAGGTGAGCTTGAAGGGATGCCCACCCGCATAAACTATCTGACGGATGAGGCACATCAGGAGTTCGGAGCCGCTGCCATGCCGGTGCTCTTGGATGGAAAAGTGTTTCGCACGCAGTTTGAGCAAGTTCGCAAGGATGGCCGGCATATCTGGCTGGATGTCAGCGGTTCTATGTTGTCACTTGAATCCCGGGAAACAATCTGGTGCTTTAGTGATGTAACCGAGCGAAGACGCAATGAACAAGAGATCAAGCAACTTGCCTTCTATGACACGCTGACCGCGTTGCCCAACCGTCGTTTGCTGCAGGACCGGTTGTCACAAGCGATGACTGCGAATAAGCGCAATGACCGGCACGGAGCGGTCATGTTTCTTGATTTGGACAACTTCAAGCCGCTCAACGATTCACATGGACATAACGTAGGTGATTTGCTCTTGCTCGAAGTTGCCGAGCGGTTGAAGAGTTGCGTGCGCCATATTGACACGATATCCCGCTTTGGTGGTGATGAGTTTGTGGTTCTGTTGGGTGACCTTGCGGCCGATAAGGCTGAATCCACAGAGTTTGCCAAGGTCATCGCTGAAGAAATCCGTGCAAAGCTGGCGGAGCCTTATTTCCTGTCAGTGGAACTTCATGGGCACGCAACAAATATTGTGGAGTATCACTGCACTGCAAGTATTGGCGTCAAGGTATTTTCTGGCCAGTCACATAGTCAGGACGAAATTCTGAAGTCTGCCGATGCTGCAATGTATCTGGCAAAAGACGCGGGGCGCAATACCATTCGATTTGACGGGGAGTGAGTTAGGACGCCGCCAGGCCTTGCTGGCACATGAACCGGGCTGGCGTCCCATTTGCGTAACTTAGCTTCTGCGCAAATCCCGCGTAAACGGAAATTCCTTGCTGGCCGCCACGTTGATGGTGGCCGGTGGAATCACCATCTCGCCAGGGGTGTGGCCCATGGCGATGAAGCGGGAGTGACGGCGGCTTTCGGCCTCGAAGGAGTTGACCGGGAAGCTCTCGTAACTCAAGCCGCCCGGATGGGTGACGTGGTACTGGCAGCCGCCTAGCGAAGTCTTCATCCAGGTGTCCACAATGTCAAAGGTCAGCGGTGCGTGCAGGCCGATGCTGGGGTGCAGGCTGCTCGGCGGGTTCCAGGCCTTGTAGCGCACGCCAGCCACAAATTCGCCGACCGTGCCGGTGCTTTGCATAGCCAGGGCCTGGCCGTTGCAGGTGACCACGTAGCGGCTTTCGTTCAGGCCGCTGACGCGCACTTCAACCCGCTCCAGGGATGAGTCGACGTAGCGCGCGGTACCGCCGGGCGCACCTTCCTCGCCCATCACGTGCCAGGGCTCCAGCGCATTGCGCAGCGTCATTTCGATGCCCATGCTTTGCACGGAGCCGAGCAGCGGGAAGCGGAACTCGTAGTGCGGTGCAAACCAGCTGGCGTCAAAGGCGTAGCCGGCCCTATTCATCTCGGTCATCACATCATCGAAGTCCATTTTGATGAAGGTGGGCAGCATGAAGCGGTCGTGCAACTCGGTGCCCCAGCGCGTGGCCGGTGCCTTGTAAGGGGTCTTCCAGAAGCGGGCCACCAGCGCACGCAGCAGGAGCTGTTGCACGCTGCTCATGTGCGGGTGCGGTGGCATCTCGAAGGCGCGCAGTTCCAGCAGGCCCAAGCGACCCGTGCTGGAATCGGGTGAGTACATCTTGTCGATCGAAAACTCGCTGCGGTGGGTGTTGCCGGTGGCATCGATCAGGATGTTGCGCAGGGTGCGGTCCACCAGCCACGGCGGCATGCTCTGACCATGGATCTCGCGGTTTTTGTAGATCTGCTCGATGGCAATTTCCAACTCATAAAGTTGGTCGTTGCGCGCTTCGTCCACGCGCGGTGCCTGGCTGGTGGGGCCGACAAACATGCCGCTGAACAGATAGCTTAATGACGGGTGGTTGTGCCAGTACAGCAGCAGGCTGGCCAGCAACTCCGGCTTGCGCAGGAAGGGGCTGTCCGAAGGCGTGGCGCCGCCCATCACAAAGTGGTTGCCGCCACCGGTGCCGGTGTGGCGGCCGTCAGTCATGAACTTTTCGGCCGACAGGCGCGACTCGAAGGCCGCGTTGTAGAGGAACTCGGTGTTGCGCACCAGATCTTTCCAGTTGTTGACGGGGTGAATGTTCACCTCGATCACGCCGGGGTCGGGGGTGACTTGCAGGAGTTTCAGGCGCGGGTCGCGTGGGGGCGGGTAGCCTTCCAGCACGATCTTCACCTTCAGTTCGGTGGCAGTGGCTTCGATGGCGGCCAGCAGGTCCAGATAGTCTTCCAGCAGCTCCAGCGGCGGCATGAAGATGTACAACACGCCCGACTTTGTGCCGACAGCCTCGGCCTTGGGGCCGTTGGCGCGGCGTGGGTCACGCACTTCCACACACAGCGCAGTGCGGGTGATCCAGTGGGCCGATTCCTGGCGCTTTGGTTCACGGGCAAAGTCCACCGGCTCGGGTTGTGCTGCAACTTGGGCGTTCGCCGATGCCGTGCCGGCAGCGGTACTGGCGCGGTTTTGTTGCAGTCGACGGGCGGCTTCGCTTGCCGCGCCGGGGCCTGCGAGATAGGGCGCATCCGCGGCGCGGCGCACGCCGTTGCTGGTCTTGCCGTTGCTTGAAGCACCGGCTCCAGCAGAGCCCGTCGGGATGTCATCAGCGGCGGCGGCACCTGTGCTGCTCGCAGCGTAGGGCGTGCCCGCGCTCATGCCCGGCGCATAACGCGCGGCAAAGTTGGCGTGTGCGGGCAGGTTGCCACGCGGGGCCGTCGGGTCCAGTTCGATCAGGTAGGGGTAGTCGCCCTCGCTCACCCACGGCAAGGAGTCGAGCGGCAGGCGCAGGCCCATGGGCGAGTCGCCGGGCATCAGGTACATGCGCTCGTCGCGGAAGAACCAGGGGCCGGTAGTCCACTCGGGGCCGGTCAGACGCGGACCGGTAGCAGGTTTGACAGGCAGCACATAGCCGATCACCGTGTCGAGCTTTTGCTCGAACACGCGACGCAGGCGCGAGCGCTCCATCTCGTCATCGAGCTTGCTGTTGAAGGGGTCGACATTCACCGGCAGGCGGCGTTCACGCCACAGGTAATACCAGGTGTCTTCGTACGCTGCGGTGACGTAGTTGTCGGTCAGGCCAAGCTTGGCTGACAGGGTGCGGATGAAGTTGCCTGCGTCTTCGCTGGTGTAGTGGGTGGGGTCGCGCTCATCAGTGAACAGCGCCGGGTTGCTCCAGACCGGTTGCTTGTCAGCACGCCAGTAAATATTCAGGGCCCAGCGCGGCAATTGCTCACCGGGGTACCACTTGCCCTGGCCGAAGTGCAGGAAGCCGCCCTTGCCGTATTCGTCGCGCAGTTTGTGCACCAGTGAGGTAGCAAAGCCGCGCTTGGTCGGGCCCAGTGCCTCGGTGTTCCACTCCGCTGCTTCACGGTCATCCACACCGACAAAGGTCGGTTCGCCGCCCATGGTGAGGCGCACGTCACCGGCCGTTAGTTCGGCGTCCACTTTGTCGCCCAACGCCATCACCTCGGCCCATTGCTCGGTGGTGTAGGGCTTGGTGACACGCGGGGATTCATACAGGCGCGTCACTTCCATCAGGTGAGCAAACTCCACTTCGCTCTCGTCCACGCCACCTTCGATGGGCGCAGCGCCCGAAGGTTGGGGCGTGCAGGCCAGCGGGATGTGGCCTTCGCCGGCCAGCAGGCCGGAGGTGGCGTCCAGGCCAACCCAACCGGCTCCCGGCAGATAGACCTCGCACCAGGCATGCAAATCGGTGAAGTCGACTTCGGTGCCGCTGGGGCCGTCGAGCGACTTCACATCGGGCTTCAACTGGATCAGGTAACCCGAAACAAAGCGCGCGGCCAGGCCGCAGTTGCGCAGCAATTGCACCAGCAACCAGGCGGAGTCGCGGCAGGAGCCGCTGCCCTTGGTCAGGGTTTCTTCGGGCGTTTGCACGCCGGGCTCCATGCGGATGGTGTAGTTCACATCCTTGTGCACCATCTGGTTCAAGTCGACCAGAAAGATCACGCTGCGGCGCTTGGTGTAGTCGACCTTTTTCAGGTACTCGGAGACCAGGGGCGTCATCGGGTCGGCCAGCAGGTAAGGCATCAGCTCCTGCTTGAGGTCGGCTTCGTAGGTGAAGGGAAACTCTTCGGCATCGGGCTCCAGGAAGAAGTCGAAGGGGTTGTAAACCGCCATCTCCACCACCAGACCGACTGTCACCTTGAACTCTTTGGTCTTCTCCGGGAACACCAGTCGGGCCTGGTAGTTGGCAAACGGGTCTTGCTGCCAATTCATGAAGTGAACTTCAGGCTCCACCTTGAGTGAGTACGAAATGATCTTGCTGCGGCAGTGCGGCGCCGGCCGCAGGCGGATGACTTGAGGGCCTAGATTGACTAAGCGGTCATAGCTGTAGTGGGTGACGTGATTGAGCGCTGCGTGAATGGACATAGACGGGTCTTTATTAGAGGATGCTCTGGGCCGTAAGGGGCGTATGCAGTTCGCTTCGATGGTACCAATAGTTCGTGGCCCGGCCTAAATGGCCGTCCTCTTTTAGAAGCAAGAGATGGGCCACACCGCTGTTGGCGCTAGCATCCGGTATGTACTCCGCACCAAATTCGGGCGCCCGCCACGCGGTTAATCGACGTCCAGGCCCATTTGCGGCCTTGTTGGGATGGGTGCTTGGCACAACTTTGCAACTGCAGCAAAGTGCGTTGTGGCCAATGTGGGCTTACGCGGCATTGGCATTGCCCTGTGGCTTGCTGGTTGGTACCTTATGGCGTCACAGGGGTTTGCGACTGCGTGGTGCACGGCTTGCAATCGTCTGGTTTGTTGCGGCTGCAGGCCTGGCACTTGGCTGCACCGGCATACGCTGCGTCTTTTATGAAAGCCAGTCACTTGCCCCGCTTATGGAGGGGCGCGATGTGCTGATAAGCGGCGTCGTGACCGACATGCCGCAGCGCAACGAGGCCGGTCTGCGTTTCACCTTGGCCGTGGACTCGGCGACTCTGGATGGCGAGCCGGTGCAGGTGCCTCCGCGCGTCGATGTGGGCTGGTATGCCGGTGTCTATTCCGTGGGCGGCGAGCAGGTCGCCCTGCAGCGCCAGCCTGGCGACCTGCGGGCAGGAGAGCGATGGCGCATGACGGTGCGGCTCAGAGCGCCCCACGGCAGCCGCAATCCGCATGGTTTTGACTATGAACTTTGGTTGTGGGAGCGTGGTGTGCAAGCCAGCGCCTACGTGCGTGCCGGCAGCGCAGACCCGGAGCCGCAGCGCCTGGAGCAGACCTGGACCCATCCCGTCGCGCTGCTGCGGCAAAGTGTGCGGGAGCGCATTTATGCCCATGTAGAACAGCGCCAATTTGCCGGACTCATTGCGGCTTTGGTGGTGGGTGACCAGAACGCTATTGATCGGGTCGATTGGGATGTTTTTCGTGCTACGGGCGTGGCCCATCTGGTCAGCATTTCCGGCCTGCACATCACCATGTTTGCATGGGGTGCGGCTTGGTTGGTGGCTTGGCTGTGGCGGCGTTCCGGGCGGCTGTGTTTGCTGCTGCCTGCGGTGGATGCTGCGCTATTGGGTGGCGTGTTGTTGGCGACTGCCTATTCGCTGTTTTCGGGTTGGGGCATTCCGGCGCAGCGCACTTGCTTGATGTTGGCCACGGTGGCTCTGCTGCGCCTTTCAGGTGCGCGCTGGCCCTGGCCGCAGGTCTGGATGCTGGCGTGTGCCGTGGTGGTGGCGGTCGACCCCTGGGCGTTGCTGCAGGCTGGTTTCTGGCTCAGCTTTGTGGCGGTGGGGGTGTTGTTTGCAACCGACGCGGGTGTGGCGCGTCCAGTCGCGGGATTGGCGCGGGGAACCGTGTCGCGCCTCGCCGCCATGCTGCGCGAGCAATGGGTGGTAACGGTGGCGTTGGCACCGCTCACACTGTTGTTGTTCGGACAGGTTTCAATCGTGGGGCTGGCGGCCAATGCGCTTGCCATTCCCTGGGTGACTTTGGTGGTGACGCCATTGGCCATGGCGGGCGTGGCCGTGCCGTGGTTATGGGATCTGGCCGGCGGCGCCATCGCCGTACTGATGCAATTTTTGCAATGGCTGGCAGCTTGGCCCTGGGCTACGCTCACGCTGGCGACAGCGCCCTGGTGGCTGGCCGCCTCCGGTGTGCTGGGCGGTGTGCTGCTGGTGGCACGTCTGCCTCTCTACATGCGCTTTCTGGGGCTGCCCTTGTTGCTACCTGTGCTGCTGTGGCAGGCACCCCTGCCGCCGGTGGGAGAGTTTGAGTTGCTGGCGGCTGATATAGGGCAGGGCAATGCGGTGCTGGTGCGCACGGCCACGCACGCTTTGTTGTACGACGCCGGTCCGCGCTACAGCCTGGAGAGTGATGCCGGACACCGCGTATTACTGCCGCTTTTGCAGGTGTTGCATACACGGCTGGATTTGCTGCTGTTGAGCCACCGCGATACCGACCATGTGGGCGGTGCACCCGCTGTGCTGGCCATGCAGCCGCAGGCCAAACTGCTGAGTTCGATTGCCATGGACGACCGCTTACAAAGCCTGCGCAAGTCGCAACACTGTGTCGCGGGTCAGCACTGGGAGTGGGACGGCGTTCAGTTCAGTATCCTGCACCCTCAGGCGGCGGATTACGAGTCGCCGCATCCACCCAATGCGCTGTCGTGTGTGCTGCGCATTCTGAGCACAGGCGCGCGTTCGCAAACTGCCTTGTTGGTGGGTGACATCGAAAGAGTACAGGAAGAACTACTTGTGGCGGCCCAAGCGCCTCTCAAAGCGGATGTGCTTTTGGTGCCGCACCATGGCAGCAAGACCTCCAGCAGCGAGGCTTTTTTGGCTGCAGTGCAGCCCCGAGAGGCGTGGGTGCAGTCGGGCTACCGCAATCGATATGGTCATCCGGTTGCCGCCGTGATGCAGCGCTATCAGGAGCGCGGCATTGTGGTGCATGACTCGCCCCATTGCGGTGCCATGACTTGGCGTTCGGATAGTCCTTCACAAACACTTTGCGATCGATCAGTGGAGATGCACTATTGGAGTCACCATGTTCCATAACAGTGCACACAAAAGGGCTTAGTATGTTGGTGCGAAGCTTGCTTGCAACATAAACAGAGATTGAGTTCAAGAGGATTTATGCAGAAATTTGACGAGATGTACACCAAGCTGCCTTACGAGTTCTTCTCCAAGGGCGAACAGATTCGTGACCACTACAAAATATATGACGAGTGGCTGGCGCGCCAACCTGGCGACATGATGGCCAAGCGGCGCGAAGAAGCAGAAATGATCTTCCGCCGTGTCGGTATCACCTTCGCGGTCTATGGCGAAAAGGACGAGAGCGGTGCTGGCACTGAGCGCCTCATTCCCTTTGATTTGATCCCCCGCATCATCCCTGCCAATGAGTGGGGCAGCATGGAAAAAGGTCTGGTGCAGCGTGTCACCGCACTCAACCGTTTTATCCATGACATCTACCACGACCAGGACATTCTCAAAGCCGGCTTGATACCGCGTGAGCAGATTGAAAACAACGCGCAGTTCCGCCCTGAAATGGTGGGCGTGAATGTGCCGCACAACATCTACTCGCATATCTCCGGTGTTGACATCGTGCGCGCCCCGGATGCCAAGGGCAACGGCGAGTACTACGTGCTGGAAGACAACTTGCGTGTGCCCAGCGGTGTGTCTTACATGCTGGAAGACCGCAAGATGATGATGCGACTCTTCCCCGATTTGTTCAGTGCGCACCGCGTAGCACCGGTCGCACATTACCCCGACTTGTTACTCGAAACCTTGCGTGCCAGCAGCCCCGAGACCACGGCGGAACCCACGGTGGTGGTGCTGACCCCTGGCATGTACAACAGCGCTTACTTCGAGCACGCCTTCCTGGCCCAGCAAATGGGGATCGAGCTGGTCGAAGGGCAGGACCTGTTTGTGAAAGACAAGTTCGTCTACATGCGCACCACGCGCGGCCCGCGCCGGGTGGATGTGATTTACCGACGCGTGGACGACGACTTCCTGGACCCCAGCGTGTTCCGTCCCACATCGACCTTGGGTTGCGAGGGGCTGATTGACGCCTATCGCGCCGGCCACGTCACCATTTGCAATGCGGTGGGAACGGGGATTGCCGATGACAAGTCGATCTATCCCTATGTGCCTAAGATGATCGAGTTCTATCTGGGCGAAAAACCCATCCTGAACAACGTGCCTACCTACATGTGCCGCAATAAGGACGACATGGCTTACACCATGGCCAACCTCAAAGACCTGGTCGTCAAGGAAGTGCATGGCGCGGGCGGCTACGGCATGTTGGTTGGCCCTGCATCCACCACTGCCGAGATTGAAGATTTCCGCAAGGCTGTGCAGGCCAACCCCAGCGGTTACATCGCGCAGCCCACGCTCAGTCTGTCGAGTTGCCCGACGTTTGTGGAGAGTGGCATCGCACCCCGCCACATCGATCTGCGGCCCTATGTGCTGAGTGGCAAGACCGTGCAGATGGTGCCCGGCGGCCTGACCCGCGTGGCCTTGAAAGAAGGCTCGCTGGTTGTGAACTCCAGCCAAGGCGGCGGAACAAAAGATACCTGGATATTGGAAGCTTAATATGTTGTCTAGAACTGCTGACCACCTCTTCTGGATGTCCCGCTACACCGAGCGGGCCGAGAACACCGCGCGCATGCTGGATGTGAATTACCAGACTTCGCTGCTGCCCCAAAGTGACGCTGTGGCGCAAATGGGCTGGCAGGGTTTGCTGAGCATCAGCGAACTCACCGGCGCCTACACCAAGCAATATGCCACGGTAAATGCCCGCGAAGTGATGGACTTCATGGTCAAAGACGAGAGCAATCCATCGTCCATCGTCTCCTGCCTGGGCGCTGCCCGCGAAAACGCGCGTGCCGTGCGCGGTGCCTTGACCACCGAGGTCTGGGAGACACAAAACCAGACCTGGCTCGAAGTCAAACGCATGATCAAGAGCAGCGAGTTCGATGCCGACCCTTCGCAGTTCTTTGAATGGGTCAAGTTCCGCTCGCACCTGTCACGCGGGGTAACCGTGGGCACGATGCTGATGGACGAGGCCTTGCACTTCATGCGCCTCGGCACTTTCCTGGAACGGGCTGACAACACGGCACGTCTGGTGGATGTGAAGTTTCACGCCGTGCAAAGTGATTTCTACGGCGCCGCCAATGAGCGTGATCAGGAGTACGACTTCTACCACTGGAGCGCCATTCTGCGCAGTGTCTCGGCCTTTGAGGTCTATCGCAAGGTGTATCGCGATGTGATCCGGCCCGAGCGCGTGGCTGAGTTGCTGATATTGCGCCCTGATATGCCACGCTCTCTGCACGCCAGCCTGAATGAGGTGGTGAATAACCTGGCGCTCGTCTCCAGCAACCCGGACAGTGAAACCCTGCGCCGTGCCGGCAAGCTGCGCGCCGAGCTGAAGTACGGCCGCATTGACGAAATTCTGGCTACCGGTCTGCATGCTTACCTGACGCAGTTTCTGGATCGTGTTAACGATCTGGGGGCCTACATCAGCCGCGAGTACCTGGTTGCATCGTAGGTAAAAAAGCCGGGGCGCTTTGCCCCGGTTTCTGTGCAGGCTAGAGCCGAATCCCAAGCTATCGCGTGGAAGCACCTGGCTGTGCACATTCCCCGGGTGCCATTTTTTCGGGTGGCAGCGGGCTCAGGTCGAGAGCGTGAATACCGAAACGGTGTCCACCAGTGAATCGGCAAGTTCCTTGAGTTGCGCCGCAGCGTTGGCCATTTCTTCTACCAGAGCCGCGTTTTGTTGCGTGGCCTGGTCCAGGGTGGATACCGCTTCGCCTACCTGCGCCACGCCCAATGCCTGTTCGTTACTGGCGGTGGTGATTTCGGCCATGATGTCAGTGACGCGCTTGATCGATGTCACCACTTCATCCATCGTCGCTCCGGCTTTATTCACCTGAGCCGTTCCGGCCTCCACGCGTTCCACGCTGGCACTTATCAGGGTCTTTATCTCGCGCGCCGCTGCTGCACTGCGCCCGGCAAGTGAGCGCACCTCGGTGGCCACCACGGCAAAACCCCGACCTTGCTCACCGGCTCTGGCAGCTTCGACTGCCGCATTGAGTGCCAGAATATTGGTCTGAAAGGCGATGCCGTCAATGACGCTGATGATGTCGGAGATGCGACGCGAAGATTCATTGATGCCGTGCATGGTCTCCACCACCTGGCTGACGACCGCGCCACCCTGTACTGCCACACTCGATGCGTTCAGAGCCAATTGGTTGGCCTGACGTGCCGAGTCTGCGTTGCGTTGCACCGTGGAGTTGAGTTCCTGCATGCTGGCAGCGGTTTGTTCCAGTGCGCTGGCCTGATGCTCGGTACGCGCAGACAGATCAATATCCCCCTGCGCAATTTCGGCACTTGCTTTGGCTACGCCCAATGAGCCCTGTCGCACATCACCCACCAGACGGGCAAAGCCGTCGCGCATTTCACGGATGGAGTACAGCAGACTACTGGTGTCGCCGGGCTTCAAATCAATGCGAACCGCCAGATCGCCTTGCGCCATGCGATGGGACAGCGCGGCCGCAACGACAGGCTCGGCGCCAAGTTGATCAATGACGCTGCGGGTAATCAATAGGCTTATGCCAATCAGCATCAAGGCCAGCACCGTAGTGCTTCCGCCGGTAAGGGCGAGACGCTTTGTCAAGATGGCGTCAACGTTATCCACATAGACGCCCGATCCGATGACCCAGCCCCACGGTTCAAATCCTTTCACGAAGGATACTTTTTGCACAGGCGCATCGCTGCCGGGTTTGGGCCACAGGTACCAGACAAAGCCACTGCCACTGGCCTTGACGGTCTGTGTAAATTCAACAAACAGATGCTTGCCGGATGGGTCTTTGTTTTCAGTCAGATCGCGTCCGTCGAGTTCGGGTTTGATCGGGTGCATCACCATCGTGGGATGCATGTCATTGATCCAGAAATATTCCGACCCGCTGTAGCGCAACGACTTTACGGCTGCCTTGGCTGCCTCTTTGGCGGCCTCATCGGTTAACTTGCCAGCAGCCACTTGCGCGTGAAAGTGGCTAACCAGGCTATGCGCACTTTCTACCCCTTGCTGCACTCCCAGTTGGCGCTCCTGCATGATGAGTGTGCGCTCGGAGACGAGAAGCAGGGCGACCAGTAAACCGATGCCAATCAAGCAGATTGCCGTGAGCAATGCGAGCCGCCGGGAGACTGATAGGGAACGTAGTATTTTCATGGTTGACACTCCTGCGGACACAACCGGCCTGTAGCAACAGGCGCATGGTGCATGAAAATACTGACGCGAATCTTGATACGCCTCAACCAGAGCCGATACCAATTGCAGTCAGGTTCCATTCGTACGACCGGGCATCCGGATTGAAGTACCGGGTCGAAACTTTGGTGGGTACATTCACCCCGCAGTCGTTACCGCGCATCCGGCAATGCTCCGATAATGCAGCGAAGGGGGAATGCATGGGTATTGCTGAAATTGACCGCGAGTTAGACCGCGCCAGAAATGAAGGGGCGGTGCGCGACATCGTTATTCCGCCATGCCCGGAACTGCTGACCGCTTTGCGCAAAGAGGTCGGGCTGGCAGATCCTGATCCCGGTGAAATTGCGCGCATTGCGTCCAGCGATGTGGCGATGGCGGCTTCACTGCTGCGTATTGTCAACAGCCCTTTGTATGCGCGTGCACGTCCAGCGTCGACCGTGGCGCAGGCGGTTTCCATGCTGGGTGCGGGTCCGACCATTGGCATCCTCACTTGCTTTTTGACGCGCAATACCATCCGGATCAATTCGCCGTTGATCGAGCATTTCTGGGAAACCTCCACGCGACGCGCGCTGGCGATGGGCTTTATTGCCAAGCAACTCTTTGGTGTGGATGCGGATATCGCGCACACCTGCGGGTTGTTCTGCCATGTGGGCATTCCCATCATGCTGCTGGGTGTCAAAGGTTATTCCGGCACATTGGCCGAAGCCTTGGCACGGCAGGATCGCTCTTTTACCCAGACTGAAAACGCAGCACACAAAACGGACCATGCGGTAGTCGGCGCCATTGTTGCCAAAACCTGGCGCTTGCCACCGATGACGGTGGCAGCGGTGCGCCTGCACCACGATTTCACGATTTTGGGCGACAGTCACTTTCCGGCAGAGGCGCGCAACCTGGTGGCGATGGGCTTGGTGGCCGAATATCTGGTGGCACGGCACGAGGGCGTACTACGTCACCGTGAGTGGGAACAGCATGGCGCTGCATGTCTGGCGCACATCAATGTGGCAGAGGAGGAGGTCGATTCCTGGGTCGATACCCTTTATCCCGTATTTGAAAGCGTGACCGTGGTCTGAGCGAAAAGACCTGACCCAAGCGGCCAACAGTGCCTACTGTTTAAAGACCACGGCCTCTAGTTGCAGCGCACGGATGCGTTCTGCAGCCTGGTCGGCCTCTGGCTGGGTTTCGAATGGACCAACGCGGACGCGTGTGCGTTTGCCCTTGCTTGATTTGATTTCCTGGGACAGTGCCGGCAAGCCTGCATCCTGCAGTTTGACAAAGGCGTTGCGGGCATTGTTGTCATCAGCAAACAAGCCCACGTTGATCAAAAACTTGCCCGAGTCTGGCGCACTAGTGGTTGCCGCGCCATTGTCTGCGAGGGATTTTTCAGCAGCCTTGGTTGCTGCTTTGCCTGCTTTGTCTGCCTTCTCTGCATTGGTTCCTTTGGCCACCTTCTCTGTTTTGACTGCCTTGTCAGCCTTGGCTTTGGCACGCTGTTCAGCTTTGGTGGGCTTGGTTGCTTTCGCTGTATTGCTGGTCGGCGCGGCTTTCTCCGCCCGGGGCTTGGCCGAGGGTTTTGCTGGTTCCTTTGTAGCCGTTTGCTTTTCAGTCGCCGGGTCACCCTCTTTGACCATGCTTTGGTTGTTTGCCAGAGCAGTGCTTTGGCCCGGCGGCACAGCGCTTGCAGCAGCCTGAGGTGCCGATGCGGCCGGACTTGCAGACGCTGGCGGCGCTGACGCAGCCAATACGGGTGCAGACGCTTGCGGGCTCGCTGCTAGCGCGGTTGGCCCGTCTTGTACCAGTCCCTCAACGTGGGCTTGCGCTATCGGGCCGGTATGCAGGGGTAAGGCACCAGGATGGGGCCAAGATAGCGCTATGGAAGCGACGATAAGGCAGAGCGAAATGTTGAGTCCTGCCAGGAACACCATACGCTTTGCACCAATGGCCTCGCGCGACAGCAATTCGTACGCTTCTTCCAATGTCACGCAGGCTGCCAGCGCGCGCTCCATTTTTCGGTTGCAGTAGGCATAGAGCCAGGCGTTGCCGTAGGCACCTGGAATGGCAATGGCCAGCAATATTCCGCCTGCCAGCAGCAGCCACTGCGTTTGATCGGACAGTTGAAACACCAGCCGTCCGATACCAAACAGCAGCAGTGTTGCAGCCACCAGCACACCCACATACCCGAGTGCTGCGATCCACAGTTTGCGAAACAGCATCCAGTTCAGGCTGAGCAGCGCAGCGGCCCAATTCCAGCTGGGGCCACTCTTGCCCGCCGCATCAAACCGGGTAAAAGTTTTCAGGTAATAGTCGGCACGCATGGGACCCAGCGCAGCCCGGTAAAGATCGATGGTGGCACTGCCGTCGGAACGGTCTAGCGTCATCTTTTCAGGTGTTGCTGGTTTTGTGGCCATAGCTTATTTTGTCATGGACGAGGCGCTTGGCGCCTGAAAACCCAAAGCATCTGCCACGGCCTGCCCGAGTTCGATAACGGCCATGGCGTAGTAGCTGCTCCAGTTGTAGCGGGTGATGGTGTAGAAGTTTTCTGTGCCCGCCACGTATTGCGGCGCGTCATCGCCATTTTGCAATTCAATGAGCGCCAGCGGGCCCGTGTGTTGACTGCCTGGCGCATCCAGCAAAACGCCCTTGGCCGCCAATTCGGTCACGCTAAAGGTGGGCAGAATGTCGGGCACCAGCAGAGCCGCCTTGTCAAAAGAGGCCTCATCCATGTGCACCGGATAGTGGGTGGGCATGCCCGGCTTCCAGCCGAAGGCTTTGAAATAGTTGGCCACGGAGCCGATGACATCGGCCGGGCTGTTGAACAGGTCAGTTCTGCCGTCGCCATCAAAGTCTACGGCGTATTTCACCCAGCTTGACGGCATGAATTGCGGCCAGCCCAAGGCTCCTGCATAGCTGCCACGCAGCGCCAATGGGTCGGTATGGGTGCGCGCGGTGAGCGCCAGATACGCTTCCAACTCGCCACGGAAAAACGTCGTGCGCGCTTCGGCCTTGGGGTGACCGGCCGGAAAGTCAAAGCTCAACGTGCACAACGCATCGATGACCCGGAAGTTGCCGGTATTTTGCCCATAGATTGTTTCCACACCGAGGATGCCCACGATGATGCTGGCCGGCACACCGGTCTGCGCCTCCGCGCGCTGCAAAGTGTCACGGTTGGCCAGCCAAAATTGGGATCCGGCCTTGATGCGCACGGGTTCTACAAAGCGACTCTGATACGCCGCCCAGTTCTTGGGCACTCCCATCGGGGGCGGCAGGATGGCTTTGGCAATACCGGGCATGAAATGCGCCGCTCCGATGGTGTGGCGTACCCAGTTGGGGTCTAGCCCAAGCTGGGTGGCAATCGCATCGGCTTCTTGCATCACATCCGCCCGTGTGGCGTACGCTGGGCCCGCGATTTTGGACGGTTTGGCGGCGGCCAGTTGGGCTTTGGATAGCTTGTGTTTGTGGGGTGGCTTTTTGACGACCGCTCCGGCTTGCAGCGCACAGGTGGCGAGCAGCACGGCGGCCATGGTTTTTTGAATAGTGTTCACGTGATTTTGCGTTAGGGGTTCAGGTGCTGTGGCCAGCGAATTTGTCGGAATTGCCGACGCAGTGTACCTAGCGCTGCGCGTGTTTCGGAAGTTGTCGCGGTGCTGCGCGCATAGCGCCAGGCTTCCAGGCTGAGTAGCCAGTTCTGAATGCGTTCGAGCTCTGCGGCGCGGGCCGGGTCAGAGGTGGCGGAGGCACTCTCATTCGCGTTGCCTCCAGCGCTGGCAATAAGGTTCTTCAGGGCTGTGGCTAGTTGCCGTGGTGCCGCCTCCGGTGTCACCACCAGTCCCGCCTTTTGCAGATTGCGCCGGGCCGCATGCAACAAACGCAGCCACGGGTCCTGGCGCATGCGCTCCCACTGTGTCCAGGCCGCGCCCAACAAGCTCACCAGCACGATGATGCCGATCAGCACGGTGCTCAGATCTTCCCAACTGGG
>CAIQYP010000016.1 GCA_903876045.1 uncultured beta proteobacterium
TATCCGGCGGCGAGACCACCGTCACCCTGCGCGGTAAGGGACGCGGCGGGCGCAACGTGGAATGCCTGCTTTCCACGGGGTTGACCCTGGGTGGGCACCCGCGCATCTACGCTCTGGCCGGTGACACCGACGGCGTGGACGGCCAGGAAGAAATAGCGGGGGCGCTCTTGTCGCCCGACTCTCTGGCGCGGGCCTGGGCATTGGGCTTGAAGCCGCAGGACGAACTCTCCAACAACAACGGCCACGGTTTCTTTTCAACTCTTGGCGACTCGGTGATCACCGGACCAACGCTTACCAACGTCAACGACTTTCGCGCTCTTTTGATCGAGGCCGAGGCAATACCATCCACATGACCTTACGCAGAAACTGAAACGCCAAAATTGTGGCTAGCCTTGGCCCCACCATTTCTTCCAAAGTCATTGCGCAGGACCTGTTTATCGTAATCTTTGAGCTTTTCTGACTTTTCGCGGGCGACTCCTGTCGCTAAGGTGAATGGCGGCGCTCCACTACCGTCGTTCATTTTTGAAAAATGGTAGGCGGTGAGGTTTGTCGTCGCTGACGGCGCACGCTGGAAGCCGACTTACCCAAGAAGGCACTTCCAGACGCTTGATTGGTATGCATGGGTACGAATGCAGTGGGCATTCGATCATTGCGCGCCAACACTGTCATCGGCGTACACAAAACGCTGCCTGCAAGGTCTGCAAACGCGGCTGCACTGCGATTGCCGACGCTCCATTCCCGACGTTCAGTTTTGAAACTTGGTAGGCGGTGAAGTTGATCGCCACTGCTGTGGCTGTGCGGAAACACTTTTTAGACTCTGAACATATTCGCGTTAGCCACGCTGACTCCGACGGACTTTGCTCATCCCAACCGGTGAAAACCGTTTACGACTTTATTGTGAGTTGTACGACTTTATTCTCACCAAACAGTTGTCAACAAATAACTCAGCGGACTAACGAAACTACTCCACGGTCACCGATTTGGCTAGATTTCTAGGCTTGTCCACATCCGTGCCCCGCGCACAGGCGGTGTGATACGCCAGCAATTGCAACGGCACGACGTGCAGCAGGGGCGAGAGTTCACCGTAGTGCTCGGGCATGCGAATCACATGTAGTCCCTCACCACTGTCGATGCGGGTGTCGGCGTCGGCCAGCACATAGAGCACACCGCCACGGGCGCGCACTTCATGCAGATTGCTTTTGAGCTTTTCGAGAAGAGCGTCGTTGGGGGCTACGGCAACCACCGGCATGGCGCTGGTCACCAGGGCTAGCGGGCCATGCTTGAGTTCACCGGCAGGGTAGGCCTCAGCATGGATGTAACTGATCTCTTTAAGTTTCAAGGCGCCTTCCAGTGCGATGGGGTAGTGCAGTCCGCGGCCCAGGAATAGGGCGTTTTCGCACTTCGCAAAGTCTTCCGACCACGCAATGATTTGCGGCTCCAGCGCCAGCACGGCCTGCAGAGCGGCGGGTAGGTGGCGCATGGCTTTGAGGTGGCGCGCTTCTTCGCTGTCGGTCAAGCGGCCCTTGGCCTGGGCCAGACACAAAGTCAGCAGAAACAAGCCGGCCAGTTGGGTCGTGAAGGCCTTGGTCGACGCAACGCCCACTTCGACGCCGGCACGCGTGACGTAGGCCAGGCTGCATTCGCGCACCATGGCACTGGTGGCCACGTTGCAGATGGTCAAAGTATGTTGCATACCCAGCGATTGGGCATGGCGCAGCGCAGCCAGGGTGTCGGCGGTTTCGCCACTTTGGGAGATGGTGACCACCAGTGTGTTGGGGTTGGGCACCGAGTCACGGTAGCGGTATTCGCTGGCCACTTCGACGTTGCAAGGTACCTTGGCAATGCTCTCGATCCAGTATTTCGCGGTATAGCCGCTGTACGAACTGGTGCCGCAGGCCAGGATTAGCACCGAGTCAATCTTGTCGAACACGCGCGCAGCGTTGGCGCCAGGTTGGTGGTTCATCTGCTGGTCAAACAGTTCGGGAGTAATGCCTTCCACGCCTTCGAGCGTGTCGGCAATGGCACGCGGTTGCTCAAAAATTTCCTTTTGCATGTAGTGGCGGTAGGGCCCGAGTTCGGCCGCGCCACTGTGTGCAAATACGGTCTTGACCGGGCGCTGCGCTGGCGCCACGGCCTTGCGTTGCTTGTCAAACAGCCAGTATTTGCCGAGTTGTACGTCCACCAGGTCGCCTTCGTCCAGGTAGACGATCTGGTCGGTCACACCGGCCAA
>CAIQYP010000017.1 GCA_903876045.1 uncultured beta proteobacterium
AGAGCCAGACTTTGATGGGTCACCAAGTGCCTCGGCCGCTGTTGGCAGCGCCAACGCAAAGCGGTAGGCATGCCACAGCCCGTGCTCGGGGTGGATGCGCAGCATCATGCGGCTGGGTTGGGTGGCTTCCGATCGGTCGGCCCAACGCTGAAACGGGTGATAGGGCGGACCGTCAAAAGGGAACAGGGCGCGGCCACCAAAGTGAGTGGCCAACTCCTCGCCGATGGCGCGGCTCCAGCGGTCCAGCGGGTCGGGCAGTCCGTCGTTGAAAAAGGGGGATGCCTTGAAGTGTGGCCAAAAAGTCGAGCCGATCACGCCCACCATCCAGACATGGGCTACCGGCTGGCCATCGGGCAATGGGGCCAGGCCATCTGCAGTGACCGGAGTAAATCCACCGCGCAGGCTCAGTCCGTGGGCAGAAAGTGCAGCCTGCAGGTTTTCGTTTTTGCGATCAAGGTGCATTTCGCAAACTGTCCAGCAAGCCGGTCAAAGCCAATTTCAACTCAGTCAAATCTTCGGTGACGGTGAGGTAGACAATTTCATCATCCACCGCGTCGTAGCCGTGGATGATGCGGTTGCGCAGATCAATCGCCAGTTTCAGGTTGGTGACTGAGGTGAGAAGGGATGAGTCCAAACGCGCCAACCGCGAACAAGCTTCGCCCAGAATTTCGAGCTGACGTTCCACGGCGGATCGACGCATCTTTTCTGCTGCGTATTGGGTAAGCGAGACACCCGCTACAAACTCGGCTGCAGAGGCGATGGCTCCCAACGCATCATGCAGAAGTTTGGGCGCTTTGCTGGTCATAGAGAGGGATGCGCGTGGCATTAACTGCATCCAAAAAATAAGGGTTGCGGATATAGCGCGGGTTGACCAAGTCCACATGCCGCCCCAGCAACTGCTCCAGGCCATCTGCCAACGCCATCCAACGCTTGGCGCGGGAGCCTGGCGCTTGTGTGTCCAGTTCGACCAGAAAGTCGTAGTCACTGGACGCTGGGTTGAACGCTGCACCGGTGGCTGAGCCAAACAACTCCAGATGCAGCACACCGTGCGTCTGGCACAGGGCAGCGATGTGGGGGAGTTGTGGGACCAGTGAGGGGTGCATGGCCGAATTATCAGCCAAGCAATGCACCGGCGGATGCTCGAGCTTTTGTCAACGGTGCACCTGAGGCTGTGGCCGTCACGATGGCTTCAAAAAACATGTTGCCGTCGATGTCGTTGTTGACCGTGTTGTCGGTTTGGCTGAATGCGACGGTGACGCCATCGGCGCCGGCGCTCAGCGCGTTCTGCGTGGCCTCAGCGGCTGCGAGTTCTTTGGCGTGATCAATGGCAGCCTCTACGCCGGCAAAGTCCTTCGGCCCACCTTTGGTGTAGACGCGGAAGGTGCCGCGCACGGGCTGCGTCACCGTGATGTGGATGCGCTGTGACACCTCACCCAGCACCGCGCCTACTGCGTTGGCGACCTCGGCAAACGGCGGCACCCGGAGTTGCATGCCGAGCGCTTCAGCCACTGCCGGGTAGTAGCTGGAAGCCGGTGCGCCCACGGCCACCAAGGGCATGTCGGGGGCAAACTGCAGCGAGAAAACCGAGGAGCTTTGCGCACTGGCGCTGGCCGCCTGATCCCTGGTTTGGTTGCCGGTCGGACTGC
>CAIQYP010000018.1 GCA_903876045.1 uncultured beta proteobacterium
CCGGCACGTTTTGATATGACCAGGTGGCGTGCGGTGGCATGGAAAGCAGAATCGATTCGGTACGTCCACCCGACTGTAGGCCGAAGTGCGTGCCCCGGTCCCACACCAGATTGAACTCCACATAGCGGCCGCGGCGGTACAACTGAAAGGCTCGTTCGCGCTCACCAAAAGGCGTGTGCATTCGACGCTGCACGATCGGCAGATAGGCAGTCAAAAAGCCATCACCTACTGCACGCAACATTTCAAAACTGCGTACCTGGCCCAACTCTGAAAAATCGTCGAAAAACACACCACCAACGCCGCGTGCCTCGTTGCGATGTTTAAGGAAGAAATAGTCATCGCACCATGTTTTGAAGCGCGGGTACTTGTCTTCGCCAAAAGGCTGCAAGGCGTCCTTGCAGGTCTGGTGAAAATGCCTCGCATCTTCCTCAAAACCATAGTAAGGCGTCAGGTCCATGCCACCGCCGAACCAGCAAATTTCCGCACCATCTTGCATCTTGGCGGCGATCATCCTCACATTCATGTGTACCGTGGGCACATACGGGTTGCGTGGATGAAAAACCAGCGAGACGCCCATGGCCTCAAACGGCGCACCCGCCAGTTCGGGGCGGTGCTGGGTCGCACTGGGGGGCAACTTCGGGCCCCGCACATGCGAGAAGCCACAACCGGCGCGTTCAAACACCGCACCGCCTTCCAGAATCTTGGTAACACCGTTGCCTTGCAACGTCTCACCTGACGGCTTCTCCCAAGGGTCGACCAGGAACTTGCCGCCATCGATCTCGGCGATGGCTTCCGTAATGCGCGTCTGCAGGCCTATAAGGTAATCACGCACCGCGGCCGAGGTAAAGGTACTGTTTTTCATCGGGATCGTCATTTTTCAATAATGTGTATGGGTGCTGCTTGCGCAGCATGTTTGCCGACAGCGCCATCAAATGCCTGGGCGACGCGTTGCATGTCCGTCTGCACGTCACCCGACAACTTGTAAAAGCGCGAGACTACAACAGTTTTTTCAGAGAAGTTGACACAGCATGTACCCAAAGGCACGCCGGCACCCACTGCCACTTGGTAAAAGCCACTGCGCCAACCAGAAGTCCATTTGCGCGTGCCCTCTGGCGTCAGAGCCAACCAAAAATAGGTATTGCTTTCCCGGTGTTCACCAATAGTGCGGACCATGTCACCAACAGCGCCATGGGGTGCACTGCGATCTACCGGCACGCCCCCTAACAAGCGCAACCAGGTCCCCAATACCGGCAATGCAAATAGCGAATGTTTGCCCCAAAATTTGAGTGGCAAACCCACGGCCCACTTGGCCAAAATCAGTACAAAGAAGTCCCAGTTGCTGGTATGCGGGTACACGATCAGGACACCCTGCCGAGCAGGCAAACCATCAAACGCCACTCGCCAGCCAAGTCCCTCAAAGAGCTTGCGCGCCAGCTTGCTGCCCCGCTGTTGCACCGGATGGGGCCGGGAGAAATCGTCCATCACAAAGAGGTTCCTGCAGTCTCTCAAAGGTGCGATGGTTGAGTCTCAGGCCTTGATCGCCCGAAAGCCAATGTCGCTGCGGTACTGCATGCCATCAAAATGGATGCCGTTGATCAGTTGGTAAGCCTTTTGCTGCGCCTGTCGGACACTGTCAGCTAGCGCAGTCACGCACAGCACACGTCCGCCGGACGTCAGCAAGGTGTCGCCTTGCAAAGCCGTGCCCGCATGGAACACCGCACAATCATCGATGTGCGCTGGAATGCCGGTAATAGCGTCACCCTTGCGCGGATTCGCCGGGTATCCAGGCGCGGCCAGCACCACTCCGAGTGCCGCACGCCGATCCCATTGCAACTCTACCGAATCGAGCTTTCCATGCGGACCAGGCTCGGTCGCGGCCCACAGCACATCAACCAGATCTGTCTTCAACCGCATCATGATGGGCTGGGTTTCCGGGTCACCCATACGGCAATTGAATTCCAGAGTCTTGGGCTGGCCTTGGTCGTCAATCATCAACCCGGCGTACAAAAATCCGGTGAAGGGAATGCCGTCTTTTTCCATGCCTTTGATGGTGGGCAATATCACTTCGCGCATGGCCCTGGCATGTACCTCAGGCGTCACGATAGGCGCTGGCGAATAGGCACCCATGCCACCGGTGTTGGGGCCCTGATCACCATCCTGCAAGCGTTTGTGGTCCTGGCTCGTAGCCAGCGCCAATATATTTTTGCCGTCACACATGACGATAAAGCTGGCTTCTTCGCCTTCCAGAAATTCTTCAATGACCACCCGCGCGCCGCCTTCGTTGTGCGTCACGCCCAAACGGTTGTCCAGCAGCATGAAATCAATTGCCTCATGCGCTTCTTGCTCCGTCATGGCAACGACAACGCCTTTACCCGCCGCCAGGCCGTCAGCCTTAACCACGGTGGGTGCACCCATTTTGCTGACATAAGCGTGGGCTGCTACCGGGTCGCTGAAGGTGGCGTATTCGGCTGTGGGAATGCCGTGGCGACGCATAAACGCTTTGGAGAAAGCCTTGGAACTTTCAAGTTGCGCGGCCGCCTTGGTGGGCCCGAAGATGCGCATGCCGTGGGCACGAAATTCATCCACCACGCCAGCAGCAAGCGGGCCTTCAGGGCCCACCACGGTCATGCCGATTTTGTTGGCCTGAGCCCATGCGCGCAGTTCCACGATGTCGGTAATCGGCAGGTTCTTCAAACGCGGATCCGTTGCGGTGCCGCCATTGCCCGGCGCCACATAAACCATTTGCACCTTGGGCGACTGCGCCAACTTCCAGGCCAGCGCATGTTCACGCCCGCCACCACCAATAACAAGAATATTCATAATTTCGGATTCCGACGAGCCGCCTCTAGGAAGACGAGCGCCCCCTTGGGGGGCAGTGAACGAATGTGAACGTGGGGGCCAATTTTCGGATTCCGACGAGCCGCCTCTAGGAAGACGAGCGCCCCCTTGGGGGGCAGTGAACGAATGTGAACGTGGGGGC
>CAIQYP010000019.1 GCA_903876045.1 uncultured beta proteobacterium
CTAGCCAGTTGCAGCGCAGTGCAGTACATGACCACGCCAAGTTGCATTTTGCCGGCTTGCTTTCGCGTCAGGTGCGCAACGCTGCGGGGTTGGAATCCATTTTGTCGGCCTATCTGGGTCGTCAGGTCAGGGTGGAGCAGTTTGTAGGGCGCTGGCTGGGTTTGGATGCGGGAGAGCGCAGTCGCATGGGACGCAGCGGCGTGCGGCGCAAAAGTCCAACTTCCATGTTGGGCGGCGGAGCCGTGTTGGGTCGCATGGTATGGGACCGGCAACACAATTTCAGAGTGCACATCGAGGCCCTGGATGCCTCCGCTTTTGAAAGTCTGTTGCCCGGCGGCAAGAGCCTGGCGGCTGTCGTGGCCCTGGTAGAAGAATACCTGGGTCTGGAATTCGGCTGGGATTTGCAACTTTGGCTTAAGCCAGAGCAGATCAAACCCAGCCAGTTAGGGCGCCACGGCAAGTTGGGTTGGACCACTTGGCTTGGCAACCGACTGCGGGATAAACCGGTGGCGCTCACGCTGATACCCCGCACAGCACACTAGATATTTTTGTTCCCTTAGATAAAGCATTTTCGAAAGAGAAACCATGGCCGAAATTAACCGTGCAGCCGTATTTGGAAAACTCAACGCCCTGGCCTACAAGGCAGTGGAGGGCGCCACCGTGTTTTGTAAATTACGCGGAAATCCCTATGTGGAACTGGAACATTGGGTGGCCCAGATTATTCAGAACCCGGACTCTGACTGGCACCGCATCATCAAGCACTACAACCTCGATGCTTCGGCACTGGCCAAGGATATAACGGCGGCGCTTGATCGGCTGCCACGGGGCGCCACCTCCATTTCGGATATTTCGGACAGCATCACCAACGCAGTCGAACGGGGTTGGGTTTATGGTTCACTGATGTTCAACGACACTTCCGTGCGTACGGGTTACGTGCTGCTGGGCATGGTCAAGACCAGCTTTTTGCGCAACGCCCTGTTCGCCATGTCGCGCCAGTTTGAGAAGGTCAAACCTGATGATCTGAGTGAGAACCTGGCACAGATTGTGTCCGGTTCGCCCGAAGACCAGCAAGCCGGTAGCGCGGGCGCCGGAGGCGCGCCGGGTGAAGACAGTGGCGCTATTGCACCCGCGGCCATGGGCAAGCAGGAGGCATTGAAGAAGTTCACCACCGACCTCACCGAGCAGGCACGTAGCGGCAAGATGGACCCCATCGTGGGTCGTGACGACGAGATTCGCCAACTGGTGGACATCCTTATGCGCAGGCGCCAAAACAACCCGATTCTGGTTGGCGAGGCCGGGGTCGGCAAGACGGCCGTAGTGGAGGGCTTTGCGCAGCGCATTGTGCGGGGCGATGTGCCACCTGCCTTGAAGGAAGTGAAGCTGTTGGTGCTGGATGTGGGCCTGCTGCAAGCCGGTGCCAGCATGAAGGGCGAGTTTGAACAGCGCCTGCGCTCCGTCATTGAAGAGGTGCAGGCCAGCCCCAAGCCCATCATTTTGTTTATTGACGAAACCCACACCCTGGTGGGTGCAGGCGGTGCCGCGGGCACCGGCGACGCTGCCAACCTGCTCAAGCCGGCTCTGGCCCGCGGCACCTTGCGCACCATTGGCGCCACCACCTTTGCCGAATACAAAAAGCACATTGAAAAAGACCC
>CAIQYP010000020.1 GCA_903876045.1 uncultured beta proteobacterium
CAATTGGAGCCCGATTAACGAAGTCCACCTCAACCCCAACACCCCAAAATCCACGGAGCAACACAACTTACGAAAAGCAGCCTGACAAACCAAAACAAATGCGACAACTAGCCTGAAAACGGCCGATAGTGAACCCAGCCAGGCTAGGTACTCATGGCGCCGCAGCAGGGTGACCGGGTTGCCACTGGAGATTATTTTGCGCTTGCGCAGCGAGTACCGGAACGAACCCAAAATCATCAGTGTGCCCACAATGCCCAGGTAGCGCCCGATCCACACCAGGGTGTAGTAGTGCAGCAGGCTGTCGAGCAGAAGCGCTGCCAACGCTAACGCAGCAAACGACAGCGTGAACGGAATGATCTCGCGCGTAATGAGCTTGGGTCGCATCGCAGTCATGCGTCCAGCTCCAGTGGCGCGCGTGGCTTGCCCACGCACAGCAGACATTGCCCGGGTGCCAGGTCATAGTCGGGTGGGCTGTCGTAATCGACCGCACCACTCGCCAGGGTAGTCACGCAACTACCGCAACTGCCCGAGCGGCAACCGGATTCCACTTGTATGCCATGGGCCTCGGCGAAGTCGAGCAGATTGCCTTCCTTGCCATTCCAGGTCAGCGTTCGGCCGCTGCGCTTAAAGTGAACGGAAACAGTCTTCGTCTCACCCGCGCCCCGCACCTCAGTGCCGCCTTTGGGTGGGCGAACGGTGGCCGGCCCGAAAGATTCAAAATGGATGTCGGTGCTGGCCACGCCCCATGCGCTAAGGCCGGGCACCAGACTTTCCATCATGGCCGTTGGGCCACAGATATAAAACTGGTGCGCGCCATGGGGCAGGGTCTGCTTCAACAGGTCAGAGTCGACACGGCCTTGGTGCTGGTAGTCTGCGCCCTCCCTGTCTTCCGGCGAAGGCCTGCTGTAAACCACATGCAGACGAAGTTGCGGCAACTCGGCTGCCATGTCTTCAAGAACCTCTTTATAGGCATGCTCCGCGCTATTGCGCACACCATAGTAGAGATGCACCGTGCGTTGTGGCTGGTGTTGTGCGCACCAGCGCAACATGCTCATCATGGGTGTGATGCCAATGCCACCGGCAATCAGCACCACCGGGGTGAGGTCATGGACGTCCAGATGGAAGTGACCAGCGGGGGGGCGGACTTGCAACGTACTACCTGCATGCACATGGTCATGGAAAAAATTGGATGACGCGCCATTAGGAACACCAGCGCACTCAGCAGGTGCCACCACGCGTTTGATGGTGACCCGGTAGTGATTGGGTGCGTAACTGTCGGAGAGCGAATAGCAGCGCGTAACCGTGTGCGCCTCGGCGCCGGGCGCTGCAGGGAGCAGCAGGCTGAAGGTGAGAAATTGCCCCGGCTTGTAGTCCGGCAGTGCCAGCCCGTCCACAGGCTCCAGATAGAACGAACATTGGGTCTGCGCTGCATCTTCATATACACGGCGCGCAACCCTGAAGGCGCGCAACCCATTCCAGGCTGCAGACTGGCGCTGGGAAAGTGGTGCCCTTTCAACGGGCGCTGCAGTCGGGGCAGTGCCAAGTTTACGGAACAGGGTAAAAGCAAGCCCGAGCAAGACTTGCGAGCCGATAAAAAGACTGATGTAGAGAAGCAGCGTGGAGGCGGTCACTCTTTCAGTCTAGGCTTCAAAAACCGCGACAGCTTGACATTCCGCAACGAAGCACTGATGAGTGCTTCGTCGCGAAAACTAAGGCGCTGATATTAAGACTCAGACCCGTCAGCCAGCAGCACGTTATAGATCAGCGCGCCCAGAACAGCGCCCACGATGGGCGCCACCCAAAACAGCCACAAATCGCCCATAGCGCCGGTCTGTGCAAACAGGGCCGGGCCGGTGCTGCGTGCGGGGTTAACCGAGGTGTTGGAAACCGGAATCGACACCAGATGAATCAGGGTCAGGCACAGGCCAATGGCCAAGCCACCAAATCCGCCGGCCGCACGTTTAGCCGTCGCGCCCAGAATGACGATCAGGAAGATCGCCGTCATGGCCACCTCAGTCAGCAGTACCGACATCATGCTGAAGCCGCCGGGCGAGTTGGCGCCGTAGCCGTTGCTGGCAAAACCACCCACGCCCTGAAATCCGGCTTTGCCGGAAACGATCAGATACAGCAAGCCCGCTGCAGCGATGGCGCCCAACACTTGCGCAATGATGTAGCCCGGCAATTCGGACGCCGGAAAACGTTTACCCACCACTAAGCCGATAGAGACCGCAGGGTTGAAGTGCCCGCCTGAAATGGGGCCGAACGCATAGGCCCCGGTAACGACCGTCAGACCAAACGCCAGCGATACGCCGAGCAGACCAATCCCCACACCCGGAAACGCGGCCGCCAGAACTGCGCTACCGCAGCCGCCCAAGGTCAACCAGAACGTCCCCAGAAATTCTGCCGACCACTTTGCATTGTTGCTTGCCATAAAAATCCTTCTTCCATAAGCGTTGTATAGGCGTCCGGATGGCCACGCTCTTAACCCGCCGGACTCATTGCGAAAACCACCATGATGATCGCCGGCGCACTATCGTTCAATTAGAAGTATCCCCATGTGGATTGTGTGGATTAATGCACGTGCGACACGGCGTCGGGCGCTTCGGCCAGGCGGTCGAAATGTTCCAGCAATTGGGTGGCGTTCATCTCCAGCGTAATGGAAATTGAGTGTGCGTCATACGCGAAGGGCGCGTACTTGGTCATCAGAGACCGCTGTCGCTTCAGGCTGTTCAACCCAATGAGCGTGTGAGGAGTTCGTCCAGCGCGTCTGCAATGTCCTGGCCAAATTCAGCCAGGGACGCTACATGCGCGCCCAACTGGTCCACGGCGACAGAAACCATGTCCAACGGGTGCAGCACGACGGTAATACCGTCGACTTCAAACACCGGATGCATGCGTGAGCCTGCCGTGCCCGTGTGGGCGGGCAGCGTGGTCCGGCGCGCCAGAGGCACCACAACACGCCTGCGGTAGTCATCAAACAGCGATGACTGCACTAGCACCACGAAAGGGATGTACTCCTTCAGTGGCCCCTTATTGCGGTGTACATCGAACTGTGCCATCAAAGCGTCGAGTGCTCGTCGGCAAATGAGCCAACCGACGCGTGCAGGGCGTTCCAGTCGGATACCGCAGTAGCCGCTTGCTGTTGGCGGGTCAGCCGGGCTTGCTGCTGCTGGACCACGTAGGTAGCGAGCAACTCTTCCATGGTGGCGGACAGGTTGCTGGTGTAGGTCTTGGCTTGTGCGACCAGACCTTCGTTCAAGGTCAGGTTGACGGCGCGTTTGCGCGTGCTGGTGACAGCGGCGCTGGATGCGATGGACATGTTCAACTCCTGGCTACAACGTATGCGCATATTATGCGCATAAAACCTATTTCAGACGGATTCCTGCCGAAAATCCTGCTGCAACGCGGTAGGCAAGAACAAAGTTAAGCGATCAGGACTAAGTGCCTACAGAATACCCCTAGCCCTTTAGCTTGTTTGGCTGAACGACATCATGTGCAGCCATACGTCGATAGATAGTAGAGCGATTCAAGTTCAACGTGCGGGCGGCGTCACTGATATTCCAATTGTGTTCTTTGAGTGCCTGCAGAAGTTCTGTCTTCTCGGATACTGGTCGAGCGTCTTCAGACGTTGACGGCGCCAATGACCAGCCCGTTGAAAATAGCTTTTGTGGCGGGAAAACAGGTGGCGCAGAAGCACTGATTTCTTCTGGCAAGTGCTCAACCCCGATCAGACCGTCCTCACATAAAGCCAGTGCTGAACGTAGCGCATTTTTGAGCTGTCTAATGTTCCCGGGCCAGGAATAACCAAGCAAAAGGAATCGCGCATCAGCAGACAGCTCTGCAGGAGGCGCTGATGCCGCAGCAGCCTCCTGATTCAGGATGCTGTCGATTAACGCCGTCAAATCAGTTCTTTCACGCAGCGCAGGCAATGTCAATGTCAGGCCGTTGAGGCGGTAGCAGAGGTCTAGCCGAAACTGACCCATTTCGACCAATTTGAGCAAGTCTCGGTGAGTCGCACAGATTAACTGAAAGTCAACGCCTGTGGCGCGCTCAGCACCGAGTGGGACAACTTCACGCTCCGCTAAAACGCGAAGCAATCTGCTTTGAAGTGCCAATGGCATGTCGCCGATTTCATCGAGAAATAGAGTTCCATGATTAGCCTGCACAATCTTTCCCTTGGCTCCTTTGGTGCGTGCGCCGGTGAAAGCGCCCTCACTGTAACCAAACAATTCACTCTCAATCAACGTATCGGGAATGGCCGAGCAGTTAAGTGCAACAAACGGTGCGCCAGCACGCTCGCTTGCCTCATGCATGGCTTTGGCGAACTCTTCTTTGCCGGTTCCCGACTCTCCCTGAAGCAATACGGTTACTCCTTTGTTCAGTACGCGCAAGGCCTTTTGAACGTTGGAGTGCATCTTTGCGTCAAAGCCTGCAAGCGTGGTCAGCCGAGAATCTGTGGAACCTTGAATCGCATCCCTGGTTCTCACGCCATGGGCAACGGGTAGGCGCCTTGGGGCTCGTGCCAAAGCAAAGCATTGGCTACCCGACTTGATCAAGCGAAGCTGAATGGGGTCAAGGGGGTTCTTGTTGACGGTTGAAAGTAGTGACTCATAGTTAACGCCAAACAAATCATGCACATGCAGTCCAATGAGCGAGTCCCTGCTTTGCCCGTAGTCATACTGAAATTGCTGATTGACCCCTATTACATGGCCACCTGCATCAAACGCCAGCAATCCGTCGGTCGTGATTTCAAGAAAGTCTTTACGGCCGCTGGTTCGAAGTACCAATTGATTTTGGTATTGCCTAAGAAAGTACGCATCGCCAATCATGCGTGACGTTGCGTCCACCATCTTTAAAACCAGGTGCTGACTGCGCCGGTCATCGGGCGACTCGAGTGCTGAGGCATCCAGAACTGCTATCAGACTTCCATCTCCAGCAAAGATAGGACTTGCGCTACAAGTCAAAGAGCGATTGGTTGTGCGAAAGTGCTCCAAATGGTGGACCGTCATGGGCAGCTTATCGACCAGGGCCAGACCGACAGCACAAGTGCCTTCTTGATCTTCTGTCCAACACCCCCCCTGAGTCAGACCTGCGCGACGGGCTTCGCGCTCAATGCTGGGATTGCTGATGAACTCAACCGCTACGCCGTGCGCATCGGTCAGCAGGACGACATAGCCTACGTCTCGAATTTGCTGATAAAGGGCTTGCATACCGCTGCGGGCCACGGAAAGCAAGGACTCCAGCGGCTCCCTGTGTTCACGCACGTCACCTGCTGTTAACACGCGTGCGTTGCGGCATTCCGGATCAAGTCGATGAATTTCAAGTGAACGCTGTCGAGAGCGAGCAAGGCTGCTCTCAACGCTGAGCACTGAAGCATTGAGACGAAAATCCTGTGTCGTTGAAATCTGCCCGTGATGTGTTGGCATCCTGCTTTGTCTCTTGGTTTATTTGTGTCGGCGTCTTCTATCCGCGCCTGATATTTTGGATATTCTGCGCCAAGCCGCAATTGTCAGCAAGGCAGCCAAGCGAACAACCACAAAAGGATGTAACTTCGCACTTCTTGCTTGGTAGCCAACCCTTCCACTGGTTCAAAACTATATGAATATTTCCCCCGTTAGCACCACTTCATCAAAGCCCCCCCTTGCTGTTGGCGTCATCGTCAACCCGGCATCGGGGCGGGACATGCGTCGCCTGTTGGGTTGGGTCTCGGTATTTCCAACTTCGGAAAAAGTAAACGTGGTTTTGCGTCTCTTATCCGCCATGGGAAGCTTGGGTATTGAGGTGGCTTGGATGATTCCGGACTCCGCAGGCATTGGTCAACGGGTCAAGGATTCCGCCGATATCGCGCGTGCAAGTCGCGGCATCGCCATGCCCCAAATCAAGCTGCTGGATATGGCGCCCGCAGGGAGTAAGGCTGACAGCGCCACTGCTGCA
Source organism: uncultured beta proteobacterium (assembly GCA_903876045.1). Classification (GTDB taxonomy): domain Bacteria; phylum Pseudomonadota; class Gammaproteobacteria; order Burkholderiales; family Burkholderiaceae_C; genus Allorhodoferax. Next base: position 5,935 of record CAIQYP010000020.1, read on the forward strand.
CGCTTAATGCGTCAACACGGGGTAAAAATGATTGCAGTTTTGGGTGGTGACGGCACACACCGCGCGGTGGCGACTGCCTGTGCCGATGTCCCGCTGGCCACGCTATCGACCGGTACCAACAATGCATTTCCTGGCGCATGGGATGCGACGCTGGTTGGCATTGCCGCTGCACTGGTGCTGAGGGGTGATGTCTCGTCAGACCTGGCATTGCGACGCAACAAACGTTTGCGTGTCACCGGGCCCGGCATGGATGAACTGGCCCTGGTCGACCTTTGCTTTTCGCGTCAGCTCAGCACGGGCGCTCGGGCCGTTTGGCGTGCAGAAGATCTGGTTGAACTTTTCGTCACGTTTGCCGAACCAACGGCGATGGGGCTGTCATCGATTGCGGCCTTGAGTTCCCCGGTGTCTAGGGATGATCCCTTCGGCAGCCATGTGTCTTTTGGCGAGGGGCGCCTGCTCCAGGCAATCGTTATGCCAGGCACCTTGGCTTGCGTGCGTATTGCCCATGTTGGCAAACTGCCCATCGGTGTCCCGGTGTCTTTGCAGCCCGGGAAGGGAACGCTTGCCTTTGATGGCGAGCGTGAGTTTGAGGTCGACCAGAATAGTCAGCTGCAGATAGAACTTGATTGGGCCGGGCCGCTTACCCTTGACGTGGAGCCGGTTCTTGCAGAGGCGGCACGCAAGGGCTTGCTCTTCATGCCTCCAGGAGCGATGCCGATGTAGCCGTCAGCGCGGCTTGAATCTCCCGGTTCAATATTGCAGACAATCGCGCTGCGATGTGGTCTGCTGGCATGTCGGCACAAAACTCTGCGCAATTCGCGGTGATTTCAGACAGGGCATGCGCGTCCATTGCTGGCTTGCCGATGCAGCGGGTTAATAGTTCCCACGGCGGCGCCTGCATAAGAATGCCGGCGACCAACAAAATACCTTTGCTCCTGCGAACCTGGGCCAAACCAGCAATCTTTCTTCGGTCCACCAGAACCTCCCATGGCGAGAGGCCGCCAAAGCAGGCCCAGTCCACGGCGGGTATGGCGTTCTCTACACGATGGGCAAGCAGCGCAGCAGGAGAAATCGCCCAGCCGTGAACGCCGATGGCGCCCAACGCTCGGGCGATCACCTCACCCAACCAGCGATAGGTGTTCACGGCGCCCCCACGGGCAAACGTGTGATCGGTTGGAAGGACCACGGAAAGCCCCAGCATCCACGGACCCAGCAGAACCGCCCCTCCACCAGATGCACGCAGCAACACCTCGGGCTCAACGTTCCGTTCAACTCCGTTGAGCAGACTCGATTGCGACCTTCCGAGCACGATGGCCGGACGCTGATAGCGCCACATCCGCCAGGCAGGTTCGGTTACCTGCCCGGCGAGGGACTCCTCGTTCCAGCGCTGCTCCAAAGCCGCCGTCACGGTTTCAAATGCGGGCATGCCCCGCATGCTCAGCCGGATGCTTTCAGTCGGGCCAGTGCCTGACCGCGTTTGAAGGTATCTTCCTTGGCCACCAGAATCTGGTCGATGACGCCATCAACGGGTGCGACGATATCGAAACTGGTCTTGATCAACACCGCCACAGCAAGCGTTTGCCCCTGCTTTACCGCATCGCCTGCGCCCACCTGCCAGGCGTCAAGCAAAGCCTCGGTCCCCGGTTCGACGTCTTTCCAGGCTTCATCCATTAAGACGATGTCGGTCATGCACTGGCCTCTGCCGGTTTGCGTGCCTGCATAACGCGTTGCACCGCCTTCACGATCGCGTCCACCTGTGGAATAACGAATTGCTCAAGCGGACGGCTGTAAGGAATCGGGACGTCCGGCACCGCAAGTCGCTTGATGGGCGCCTTCAAGGCCACAGTGTCCAGATTCTCAGCAATCAGGGCGGCAATTTCGCCGGACAAACCAAAGCTCAGGTAGTCCTCGTCGGCCACCAGCAAGCGCCCCGTCTTCTTGACCGACGCAAGAATGGCCGCCCGGTCCAGCGGCACCACGGTACGCAAATCAATGACTTCGGCGCTGATGCCCTGCCCGGCCAGTTGGTCGGCGGCAATGACTGCCTTCTGCACCATCTGGCTCAGCGTCACGATGGTGATGTCGGTGCCGCTTCGAACCACGTTGGCCTTGCCAAACGGAATGGTGTAGGCCTCTTCAGGAACCTCGTTGGTACTGCCTTCAAAGTAAGCC
>CAIQYP010000021.1 GCA_903876045.1 uncultured beta proteobacterium
AGCTGGCTGTATTTCAAGGTCTTCGAACCCTATGGCCTGGCCTTGTGGGACAAGGAAGACCCGGTTAACTATCTGAAATCGATTGGCGAGTGGACGGTGGTGCGCAACACCTACTTCTTCAGCAACTACCAGATGATTACCGCGACCAAGCGCTAGCGCTTCCCAGGCTCTGTCGCCCGCCACACCCGCTGCCCATGGGGCACGCGCGGCAGGACTTCGCAGTTGGCTGGCTTAACTGAAGTATTAGCTTTGCTACTGCATAGTTAAAACCATTAATCTCTATTTGCAAGTGGCAAGCCCACGGGCACACTGCGCTCTTCCAACAAACTACTCAGGAGCACAGCATGCGCATCGGACTACCCAAAGAAATCAAGAATAACGAATACCGCGTCGGCCTCACCCCGGCAAGCGTGCGCGAACTGACATCAAACGGACACTCGGTGCTGGTGCAAACCGGTGCTGGCGCGGAAATCGGTTTGTCCGATGAGCAATACCTGGCCGCTGGCGCCACCCTGGCCGCCAATGCCGCCGAGGTGTTTGCAAAGTCCGAGATGATCGTCAAGGTCAAAGAGCCACAGCCGCAGGAATGCGCCATGCTGCGCCCCGGCCAGATTCTGTACACCTACCTGCACCTGGCTCCGGACCCCGAGCAGACCGAAGCACTGATCAAGTCGGGTGCCATCTGCATCGCCTATGAAACCATTACCGGCCCTGGCGGCGGTCTGCCTTTGCTGGCACCGATGAGCGAAGTGGCCGGCCGCATGTCGGTTCAAGCCGGAGCTGCGCACCTTGAGAAATCCAAGGGCGGCATGGGCGTGTTGCTGGGTGGCGTACCCGGCGTGCCTGCAGCCCACTGCGTGATTCTGGGAGCTGGTGTGGTGGGCACCCACGCGCTGCAAATGGCCGTGGGCATGGGCGCCCGGGTGACGGTGCTGGACAAGAGCATTGAACGCCTGCGCCAACTCGACCTGATTTTTGGCAACCGCATCCACACCGTCTACTCCAACGTGCAAACCGTGGAAGAGGCCGTGCTGGACGCTGATCTGGTCATTGGCGGTGTGCTGATTCCTGGTGCCGCCGCTCCCAAGCTGGTAACGCGCGCCATGATCGGCAAGATGAAAAAGGGTGCCGTGCTGGTGGACGTGGCGATTGACCAAGGTGGTTGCTTCGAGGCTTCGCATGCCACCACCCACGCCGAGCCCACTTTTGTGGTGGACGGTGTAGTGCATTACTGCGTGGCCAATATGCCAGGCGCAGTAGCCCGCACTTCCACGTTCGCGCTGAACAACGCCACCATCGGCCACGCTGTTACGCTGGCTAACAAGGGCTGGAAGCAGGCGCTGAAAGACAATGTGCACCTGAAAAATGGCCTCAACGTGGCCGAAGGCAAGGTCACGTACGAAGCCGTGGCCCTGGCCCTGGGCAAGACCTACGTGCCGGCTGACTCTCTGCTGTAGTCGCAAGGCCGATAAAGCTGCACTTTGACAAAAGGCCTTCACCGCTGTGCGGTGAAGGCCTTTTTCATTCCAGTTTCACTATCTAAATTGACACTGACGCAAGCCGAGCCTCGCGAATGGCTCAGCGCTTTTGCAGTCGCTTTTGGGCTTCTTCAAATCCGCCATAGTTTTCGATGTTGGAAAAACCCAAGCCCTTGAGTGTGCCCAAGGCTATTTCTGAGCGGCGGCCCGACTTGCAATACAGGATGACGTGGTCGTCTTTGTTGACCTTGGTTTTGAAAATGTCCTGACCAATGCTGTCATGCGGCAGGTTCAGTGCGCCCTCTACGTGGCCACTCTGAAATTCCTGGGGTGTGCGCACGTCAATCACCACGTCTTTGGCAAAGGCCGAGCAGGCCAGCAGCAGGCCGATGCAGGTGGCAACTATTTTTCGCTTTGAAATCATGGTGAAACTTAAGTGGATTAATCAGGCGTCTGTTTTACCACTCTCCTGTTGACGCAATAAGAAGCGCTGGATTTTTCCGCTGGGCGTCTTGGGTAATTCATAAACAAACTGCACCTCGCGCGGATAGGCATGCGCGGCCAGGCGGTGCTTCACCAACTGCTGCAACTCCTCAGCAAGTTCGGGGCTGGCGGTATAGCCTTGCTTGAGCACCACAAAGGCCTTGACGATCTCGGTGCGTTCCGGGTCCGGCTTACCGATCACCGCAGTTTCGGCAACGGCCGGGTGCTCGATCAGGCAGCTTTCCACATCAAACGGACCGATGCGGTAGCCTGCCGAGGTGATGATGTCGTCCCCCCGCCCGACAAAAGCAATGTTGCCGACTGCATCCATTTCCACCGTGTCGCCCGTCAGGTAGTACTTGCCAACAAAGGCGGAGGTGTGTGCTTTCCAGTAGCCGGCAAAGTAATACAGGCTGGAGGCCTCGCGGTCCACCGCCAGCGTGCCTTGCTGGCCCGATGGCAACTCAACCCCCTCGTCATTGACCACCACCATACGGAATCCGGGGACTGAATAACCGGCAGAGCCAGCGCGCACGACATGGCGCAGGCCATGGAAGTTGCACAGCACCATGCCGACTTCGGTCTGGCCGTAGTGGTCGTTTACCGGACAAGCCAGGTGCTCTTGGAACCAGCGGATCACCTCGGGATTTAGCGGCTCGCCCGCGCTGCTGGCCACGCGCAATTGCCCCTTCACTGCGCTGGCTTTCTCGCCGCCAGCGGCAATCAGCAAGCGGTAAGCGGTGGGCGCTCCAGCCAGATTGGTAATGCCATATTTGTGGATGACCCGGTAGGTGCTTTCTACCGTAAACGAGCCCTCAAAAAACAGCGTGGCGTGGCCCATCAGCAGCGGGCCTATGGCCGCGTAATACAGGCCGTATGCCCAACCCGGATCAGCAATATTCCAAAACGAATCCTCAGGCCGCAAATCAACGGCGTAGCGCATATACATATAGAAGGCCTTTAGCGCCTTGTTAGGCACGGCCACGCCCTTGGCCAGGCCGGTGGTGCCGGAGGTAAACAGCATCATGCAGGCGTCGTCGGCGCTGCGCATGATGGGTGTAAAGCTCGCGCTGTGGCGGGTCAACTCTGCATGAAAATTAAAGTCGCCAGCGGCCGGCGGCGTGGCATTGCCGTGGCTTGCGATGGTTGCAACCGGCGGGCAGTTAGCAACCTCATTTAGCTTGTGACGGTTGTTGCTGTCCGTGACGATGAACTTTGCCTCGCTGGAGGAAACACGGTATTCAATCGCCTTGGGGCCAAAGGCGGTGAACAGCGGCTGGTAGACGGCCCCTGCGCGCCAGGTGCCCAGAATCACCACCAACAATTCGGGCACACGCGGGAGCAAACCAGCCACCCGGTCACCCGGCTGCACGCCCTGGCTCACCAGAAAATTGGCAAAACGGGATGACGCTTCTTTGAGTTCTTCAAAGGTGTGGCTGGTGCTGCGCCCGTCTTGCCCCTCCCAATAGAGGGCGATGCGACCGCTTTGCGCGTAGCGGTCGCAACACTCGATGGCAGCGTTCATGCCCTTGTCAAAATCGGCGGCGAATTTCGGGTTAAGGCTATCGGCTTTGAACGCCGCGAGAAACTCTTTGTAATCCGGAATGGCGGCTGAATCAGGTGCGGCTTGGTTGGCCATGGGCTTCTCCAGAAGGACGATGAATGGTTTCCAATTATGTGCAGCCCCACCGATCCTGAGTCGCCAAATTGCGGCCTGCTTGATATGACGCAGAAGCCCGGCGCGGCATGGCTGCCGCCCGGGCTTCTGTCTTGTGTGAATATAT
>CAIQYP010000022.1 GCA_903876045.1 uncultured beta proteobacterium
GCCGTAGCCAAAGCCGGCAATATTGAGCGTGGCCATGGAGTCCAGAAAGCATGCAGCCAGGCGACCCAGGCCGCCATTGCCCAGAGCCGCATCGGGTTCCAACTCGGTCAGTGCATCCATGTCCACACCAAAGTCGAGCAGTGCCTGGCGCACGCGATCCCTTAAGCCCAAGGCGAGCATGGCATTGCCAAAAGTGCGGCCGATCAGGAACTCCATCGACATGTAATAGACCCGCTTGACGTCCTGATCGTATTGGGTGCGCGTGGTCTTCATCCAGCGCTCCACCAGCTGGTCGCGCACGGCGAAGGCGGCTGCATTTAACCAATCTTCAGCCCGTGCCACCTTGGGGTCCTTGCCGACGGTGAACATCAGTTTGTTGGCGATCGCGTGCTTGAGCGACTCAAGGTCACGCCCCGGCGCGTCAAACGGGAAGTCGGTTAAGGGTTGCACAGCGGCTAAATGGGTCATAGAGGTCAAATCAGACTCTTGTAAAGGTTGGTGTAGTGCTGGGCTGCGCTGGCCCAGTCGAATGCAATTCTCATGCCCGTTTGGCGTACGCGGTTCCAGTCAGAACGTCTGTGGTACAGGGCAAAGGCGCGCCGGATGGCGCGCCGGTAGTCGTCCACTTGGAACGCGTCAAACACAAAGCCGGTGGCACTTTGGTCATCCAGGGTTTCCAGATCAGTATCCGTTACCGTGTCTGCCAGGCCTCCTACGCGCCGCACCAATGGCAAGCTGCCGTATTTTAGGCCATACATTTGTGTCAGACCGCAAGGCTCGTAGCGGGAGGGCACCACCGTCACATCACTGGCGGCAAAGATGCGGTGGGCAAAAGATTCGTCATAGCCCATGCGGAAGGCTACTTGCGCGGGATGCGTCTTGGCTTGCTGGGCAAAGGCCTGTTCCAACTGCGTGTCGCCATTGCCCAGCACCAGCAACTGGCCCCCGCGCGCCAGTATTTCATCCAGACCCGAGAGTACCAAGGGCATGCCTTTTTGTTCAGTCAAGCGGCTGACCACGGTAAACAGAGGCACCTCGGCATCTACAGTCAAACCAAGCTCGGCCTGCATGACCGCCTTGTTGCGTGCTTTGCCGGTCATGTTGCGCACATCAAAATGGTGTTCAAGGTGTCTGTCGGCGGCCGAATTCCAGACCGCGTCATCTACCGCATTCAGAATGCCGCTTAAGTTACCGGCCCGTCCACGCAGTAGCCCATCCAGACCGCAGCCCTGGTCTGGTGTTTGAATTTCGCGAGCGTAAGTGGGGCTGACCGTTGTGATATGGCTGGCATAGCTCAGGCCCGCCTTCATGAAGGAAATCTGGCCGAAATATTCCATGCCCTGCATACTGAAAACATGGCCGGGTAGACCGAGGTCGCCAAAGTTTTGTGGCCAAAATACGCCCTGGTAAGCCAGGTTGTGGATGGTGTAAACGCTGGGCACACGCGGACCCATGCCGGCATTCCACACGGCCAGGCAGGCGGGTGCCAGTGCAGCATGCCAGTCGTGGCTGTGCACCAATTGTGCGCACCAAAGCCGGTCCAGCCCATGGGCCAAATGCGCGGCGCCCCAACCTAGCGCGGCAAAGCGCCGGTGGTTGTCGGCGTAGGGGTGCTTGTTGGCATCTTCATAGGGGTTTCCCGGGCGGTCGTACAGGCCTGGCGCCACCAGTACGTAGGCGATGACGGTGTGGGTCTCGTTGCCAAGCGCCGGCATGGCGCCACAAACAACTTCCACCGCTTCGCCCCAGGGCGTACCAAATGAGCCAACGCGCACAGGGTCTTTCAGGCCGGCCAAAATCGCCGGAAATCCGGGCAGCAAAACCCGCACGTCACAACCCTGGCTTTGTAGCGCAATGGGTAGTGCCCCGGCGACGTCGGCCAAGCCGCCGGTTTTCAGCAGGGGAAATATCTCGGCACTGACCTGAAGAATGCGCATGGGACTTGGGTTCCAGGGTTGAAAGTTGACCAGGCTTATTTGGGTAAGCGCAGCAGCATATCGCGCGTGACCAACACCACACCGTTTTCACTGCGTTCAAAGCGCGCCGCATCCAGTTCCGCATCTTCGCCAATCACCAGCCCGTCAGGCAACTCGCAGCTGCGGTCCACCACGACTTTGCTCAGGCGGCAGTGGCGGCCGATGGTGACCTCGGGCAGCAATACGGCCTGGTCGATGGTGCAGTAAGAGTGCACCCTCACGCTGGAGAACAGCACCGAATTGCTGACTACGGAACCCGACACAATGCAGCCGCCCGACACCATGGTGTTGATAGCCTGACCATGCTTGCCGCCGGCGTCTTGCACAAACTTGGCTGGTGGCAACTGGCGTTGGCTGGTCCAGATGGGCCAGTTGGTGTCGTAAATATCCAGTTCAGGGGTGACGGATGCCAAGTCCAGATTGGCTTCCCAGAATGCGTCAATGGTGCCCACGTCGCGCCAGTAAGGGGAGGCGTCGGGCGTGGAAGACACGCAAGACATGGAGAAGGGGTGGGCAATAGCCCGGCCTTCTGCCACCACGCGGGGAATCACGTCTTTGCCGAAGTCGTGGCTGGAGCCGGGGTTTGTAATATCGGCGTCCAGCAAGTCGTACAAGTACTGGGCATTGAAAATGTAAATACCCATGCTGGCCAGTGACACGGCGTCATTGCCAGGCATGGCCGGTGGGTTGTCCGGCTTTTCTACAAATTCGATGATCTTGCGCTTATCGTCCACCGCCATGACGCCAAAGGCACTGGCTTCGTCGCGCGGCACTTCGATGCAGCCCACGGTGCAACCGGCGCCACTGGCCACATGGTCCGCCAGCATGAGCGAATAGTCCATCTTGTAGACATGGTCACCTGCCAGCACCACGACGTAATCGGGGTTGCTGCCCTGGATGATGTCGATGTTCTGGTAAATCGCATCGGCCGTGCCGCGGTACCAGTGTTCTTCGTCCAGGCGTTGTTGGGCCGGCAACAGGTCGACCATCTCGTTCAACTCGGCGCGTAAAAAGCTCCAGCCGCGCTGCAGATGGCGCAGCAGGGAGTGCGACTTGTACTGGGTTATCACACCGATGCGGCGAATGCCCGAGTTGACACAGTTGGACAGCGCAAAGTCAATGATGCGGAACTTGCCGCCAAAGTACACCGCTGGTTTGGCGCGCTTGTCGGTAAGTTGTTTCAGGCGCGAGCCGCGTCCGCCTGCCAGCACCAGTGCGATGGTGCGGCGAACCAACATGTGCGGTTGCATCAAACGATCTTGCGGGTTGTTGTGGGTGGTATCTAGCAAATTCACGAAAGCTCCTTTTAATCGTTCAAGTTTTTTAAAAAATACAAGGTTCAGGTCATCACACTGGGCTGCTCCATGCCGGTCAGAGCGCGGATGTGGGCCAGCGCTTCGGCCAGATCGACCAGCGGTTTAAGCGCGGTCTGCGCTTCCAGATCGTGGCGCGTTGCATCCGGCTCATGGCGCTCCAGGTAGACGCGCAGAGTGGCACCTTCGGTGCCGGTGCCTGACAGGCGGAACACCACGCGTGAGCCGTCCGTCAGAATCACGCGCACGCCTTGTTTCCGGCTGACGCTGCCATCCACCGGGTCAGTGTAGGAAAAGTCATCGGCGAGGGCAATGGCACAGCCAGCCACCGTCGTGCCCGGCAGGCTGGGAAGGGAAGCGCGCAGGCCGGCCATCAACGTGTCGGCCTTGTCCGTGGGGATGGCTTCGTAGTCATGGCGCGAGTAGACGCAACGGCCATGCGCTGTCCATAACTCGCGCACCAGGGCCTCCACCGATTTGCCACTGGCCGCCACCAGGTTGATCCAGAACAGCACGGCCCAGAGACCGTCTTTTTCGCGCACATGGTCAGAGCCTGTGCCGTAGCTCTCTTCGCCGCAAAGCGTGACCTTGCCAGCGTCGAGCAAATTGCCGAAAAACTTCCATCCGGTGGGGGTTTCAAAACAGGGAATACCCAGCGCCTTTGCCACCCGGTCGGCTGCGGTGGACGTGGGCATCGAGCGCGCCACACCGGCCAGGCCCTTGGCATATCCCGGTACCAACTTGGCATGGGCTGCCAGCACGGCCAGGCTATCCGAGGGGGAGACCACGAATTTTTTACCCACCACCATGTTGCGGTCAGCATCGCCATCGGATGCAGCGCCCATGTCAGGCGCATCGGCGGCAAACATGTGGGCAATCAGGTCTTCGGCGTTGACCGGGTTCGGGTCCGGATGCAGGCCACCAAAGTCTTCCAGCGGTACGGCATTGACTACCGTGCCAACCGGGGCGCCTAGTTCGCCCTCCAGCAGCGCCCGGGCGTAAGGGCCGCCCACCGCGTTCATGGCGTCATAACGCAGGCGAAAACCACCAGCAAACAGCTTGCGAATTGCGTTGAAATCAAACAGCGTGCGCATTAGTTCTGCGTAGGTGGCGACCGGGTCGATCACCGTCACCTGCATGCCGTCCAGGGTGGTGTCACCCAGCACATCGAGCGCGATGTCGGCGCAGTCGCTGATACGAATTTCACCCAACTCTTTGGTGCGTGCAAAGACGGCTTCAGTCACCTTCTCAGGAGCAGGGCCGCCGTTGCCGATGTTGTACTTGATGCCGAAGTCCCCATCCGGGCCGCCCGGATTGTGGCTGGCCGACAGCACAATGCCGCCACTGGCAGCATAGGCGCGGATGACTGCGCTGACTGCAGGCGTAGACAGAATCCCACCCTGACCGACCAGCACGCGGGCATAACCCTTGGCCGCAGCCATGCGCAAAATGGTTTGTACCGCCACGCGGTTGTAGTAGCGCCCGTCGCCACCCAGCACCAAGGTCAAACCCGTCGCTTCGGGCAGTACGTCAAAGAGGGCCTGCACAAAGTTTTCCAGATAGAGCTTCTGGGCAAAGACGGTGACCTTTTTGCGCAGCCCGGAAGTGCCGGGGCGCTGGTCGTTGAACGGGGTGGTGGGCAGGGTCTGAATCGGCATGGGCGCTGGTTCTCAGGGTTGAGTTGATGCGATGAATAAAGGGCGACTGCTGGCGAGCCAGAGGCAACCGGAGGGCACGGTTTCCTCTGCGGCCAATACCTGATCCGTAACGGCGCCGGTGCCGGTGTCGATATGCAGCAGCCAGTTCCCATCGGGCAAACGAAAGCGCATGGCCTGGTCAGAGGCGTTAATCAGGAGCAGGCAGGTAGCGTTTTGGTCATCCGGGCTCGCTTGTTCCGTGTGCAAGTGAAGCCCCAGGGCACGTTGACGGCCATCATTCCAGGCCTCGTGGGTGAGCGAAGTGCTGTCGGGCAGGGTCCAACGTGCAATCACCGTCCCGGCGGGGCCGTTGGCCTGCCACCAGGCGCGTGCCTGCAAGACCAGGCGCTCTTTGCGGGTACGCAGCAATTGGGCTACGAAATGGCTGAGTTCATGGTCGGCGTTCTGCCAGTTGAGCCAGGTGCTGGCGTTGTCTTGGCAGTAGGCGTTGTTATTGCCTTGTTGGCTGTGGCCGATGTCGTCGCCAGCCAGCAGCATCGGCGTGCCCAGCGAGAACACCGTGGCTGCCAGCAGGGCACGTTTGCATTGCAGTCGTTGCGCCTGAATAGCAGGGTCGTTGCTGGGGCCTTCCACGCCGAAGTTTCGGCTGAGGTTGTGGCCGTGGCCATCGCGGTTGTGTTCTCCGTTGGCTTCGTTATGGCGTTGCTCGTAGCTGACCAGGTCGGTGAGGTTAAAACCGTCGTGTGCCGTCACGAAGTTGACGCTGCTGTTGGGGCTGCGTTGCTGCGGGTTGAATGCTTCGGTCGAGCCGGCCAGGCGTTGCGCCAGAGCGCCCGGATGCTCATGGTCGCAAAGCCAAAAGGACCGCTGCGTGTCGCGAAATCTGTCGTTCCACTCCAACCAGCCCGCAGGAAAATTGCCCAACTGGTAACCACCCGGGCCAATGTCCCAGGGTTCGGCCACCATCAGTTTGGATGCCAGCACAGGATCCTGCGCGATGGCCATTAAAAATGCTGCATTGCTGGCCGCCTGATACCCGTTACGCTGGTCGCCACGCGCCATCACCGGTGCCAGATCAAAGCGGAATCCATCGACGCCGAATTCCTGCACCCACAGCCGCAGACTGTCCATCACGGTGCGCAAGACCAGTGGCTGGTTCAGGTTGACGCAGTTGCCGCAGCCGGTCCAGTTGATGTAGCGCGCGGGGTCGCCGGGCTCCAAATGGTAGTAGGTGGCGTTGTCGATACCACGCAGACTTAAAGAAGGGCCGAGTTCATCGGTTTCAGCGGTGTGGTTGTAGACCACGTCCAGAATCACTTCCAGACCGGCTTGGTGCAGCGCGTCTACCATCGCTCTGAATTCGCTGCGGGGGCTGGTGTCTTTTGCGCCGCTCCAATAGCGGTTTTCGGGCGCGCTCCAGGCGATCGGGCTATAGCCCCAGTAGTTGCTAAGCCCCAGCTTGAGCAGGCGCGATTCATCGGCGCGCTGGGCTACCGGCATGAGGCTCAGGGTGGTGATGCCCAGTGACTTGAGGTGGGCAATGGCTGCGGGATGGGCGAGACCGGCGTAGGTGCCACGCAACGCAGGAGGGACGACTGGGTGCAGTGCGGTAAAGCCTTTGGCGTGCAATTCATAAATCACCCTTTGCGCCGGGTCCACTTGCACCCCAGGCGGTGGTGCGGGCAGGTCTGCCACCACGCGGGCTTTGAGCGCCTCGGCGGCGTTGTCGCGCGGGTCGGCCTGGTGTGGGTTGTGGGGGGCGTGACCAAGGTGAATGTCCTGCCCCTGGTAACTGCCCACGACTTCACGCGCGTAGGGGTCCAGCATCAGCTTGGCCGGGTTGAAGCGATGGCCACGATGCGGCGCCCAGGGGCCGTGGACGCGCCAGCCGTAGATGAGACCGGCCTTTGCGCCAGATAAAAACGCGTGCCAAACACCATCGCGCTTATGCAATACCCAGTGCCGCCTGGTCTCTACGCGGCCACTTTCATCAAACAGGCACAACTCCACTGCATGGGCATGGGGTGCTGCCAGACAGAAGTTGACGCCTTCGGGCTCCAGGGTGGCACCTAGCTTGCGGGTGTGTCCTTGTGTGAGCGCCATGTCCTGCACTTTTCTGTTGGGCAGCGCGCTTTAAGCGGCAACTTTCGTCAGAATCACCGTGGATAACGGTGGCAGTGTCAGCATGACTGAGTTTAGCTTATGGTGCGCACTCAGGGCACTGGTATGCAGAGTGCCGTTCGCCATGTTGCTGCCGCCATAAATTGCCAGGTCCGAGTTGATGGTTTCTGCCCAGTCGCCGGCTTGGGGCATGCCCAGGCGATAGCCATGGCGCGGCACCGGGGTGAAGTTGCAGACCACTACGGCACAACTGCCGTCCTCACCCCAGCGGGTAAAGGCAACGATGCTTTGAGCAGCATCGTTGTGCGAAATCCATTCAAAGCCACCAGGCTTCACGTCCTGCTGGTGCAGCGCAGGGGTTGACTGGTAGACACGGTTCAGGTCGCGCACCAGGCGTTGCACGCCTTGGTGGGCACTTTGCCCTTCAAGATGCCACGGCAGGCTACCGGTGTCTGCCCATTCGGTGGGTTGGGCCAATTCGCAACCCATAAAAAGCAACTTCTTGCCGGGGTAGCCCCACATGAAGCCATAGAGCGCACGCAGGTTGGCAAAACGCTGCCAGGGGTCGCCTGGCATTTTGTCGAGCATGGATTTTTTACCGTGCACCACTTCATCGTGCGAAAGCGGCAGAACGAAGTTTTCAGAGAAGGCGTACATCAACCCGAAGGTGAGTTGGTTCTGGTGATGCTTGCGGTAGACCGGGTCCAGGGAGGCGTATTGCAGCGTGTCGTGCATCCAGCCCATGTTCCACTTGTAATGAAAGCCCAGTCCACCGCTTTGCAGATCGGGGCTGGGTGGGCGGCTCACACCGGGGAAGGAGGTGGATTCTTCGGCCAAGGTAATTGCGCCGGGCCGCTCGGTGCCCACAATAAAGTTCATGCGGCGCAGGAAATCGATAGCTTCCAGATTCTCGCGCCCGCCGTGGCGGTTGGGAATCCACTGGCCCTCCTGGCGGCTGTAGTCACGATAAAGCATCGAGGCCACAGCGTCCACACGCAGACCATCAATTCCAAAGCGCTCCAGCCAGTACAGCGCATTGCCGACCAGGAAGTTGCGCACTTCCGTGCGACCAAAGTTGTAGATCAGGGTGTTCCAGTCCTGGTGAAAGCCTTCTTTGGGGTCGGCGTATTCGTACAGGTGGGTGCCGTCGAATTCGGCCAGGCCGTGGGCATCGCTCGGAAAGTGGGCGGGTACCCAGTCCAGGATCACACCCAGACCGGCGTCGTGCGCGGCATCGACAAAGTCGCGGAATTCCTCGGGCGTGCCAAAGCGTGCCGTGGGGGAGAACAGGCCCAATGGCTGGTAGCCCCAGGAGCCGTCAAACGGATGCTCGCTTATCGGCAAAAGTTCCAGGTGGGTAAAACCCATTTCCTTTGCATAAGGAACCAGGGATTCGGCAAGTTCGCGGTAGCTCAGCCAGCGCCAACCATCGGCCTTGCGCCAGGAGCCCAAATGCACTTCGTAAATGCTCATGGGCGCTTCAAATGCATTGGCCGCTGCACGATCTGCGCGCATCGGGCGGCGGGGCATCAGCGGGTAAACCAGGCTGGCATTGTCCGGACGCATTTGAGATTGGAAAGCGTAAGGGTCAGCCTTGAGGGTAATGGCGCCCTTAGCGCCCAATATTTCAAATTTGTAGATATCGCCCTGCATCAAGCCGGGGATGAAGATTTCCCAGACGCCACATTCGCGACGCAGACGCATGGGGTGACGCCTGCCATCCCATTGGTTGAAGCTGCCCACCACTGATACGCGCTTGGCATTGGGAGCCCAGACCGCAAAGCTCACTCCGTCCACACCCAGCTTTTGCGTCAGGTGTGCGCCCAGACATTCAAACGGACGCTGGTGCGAGCCCTCGCCCAGCAGCCAGACATCCAATTCCTGCAGGACAAAGGGGAAGCGATAGGCATCTTCCAGCACCTGTACATGGGGCGTCGTGCGGTCGGGTGCCGGCTTCCAGGTAACCTCAAGCAGGTAATCGAAACGTTCCGTCGCACCGGGGATCTGGCCGCTAAACACTTCGCTGACTTTGCAATGGGTGAGGGTGGCCCGCAGGGCGCCCGTGTCGCGGTCGAGTACGTTGACCTGCACAGCGCCGGGCATTACTGCGTTAACCCATATTGCGCCTGCGCTCTGATGCATTCCTAAAACGCTAAAAGCATCACCATGATCAGCCCGCATCAAGGCGGAAATATCGCTCGAGGTCAGCATTTTCTAGTTATCCGTTCTTCAATCAAAGCAGTATGTTCGTGCATTTCACCGCTCCTATATAGGCTATACCCTTAAATGCTGGTTTGGCTAGCGAAACGAAACCATTACGTAACTTTTTCAGCGACTTCTCCCCGCCCGGTAAGAGGACTTGTTGCTTATTTTGTTTGGGACGCCGCCTCCCAGACTATCGGCGGCCGCTAATCGCGCCATGGCTTTTCCTGCATGGGCGTGGGTAATTGCCAGACCCAGTGCATCAGCGGCGTCTGTGCCCGGTAAGCCGCTCAAACTGAGGAGCCGCTTCACCATCTCCTGAATTTGGCTCTTTTGTGCACGCCCGTGCCCGGCCACTGCCTGCTTCATCTGCAGTGCGGTGTACTCGGCCACCGGCAGATTTTGTGACACCAACGCCGTGATCAGTGCACCCCGCGCCTGACCCAATAAAAGGGTCGACTGCGGGTTGACGTTGACGAACACAATTTCCACCGCTGCGCAGTCCGGTTGGTAGCGCTGAACCACTTCGCCGATGCCGTCAAACAGCACTTTCAGCCGCGCCGGCAGGGCGTGGGTGTCCAGGTGCTGCGTACTGATGGTTCCACTGGCGACATAGCTGAGTTGGCCACCGGCCTCGTCCACCACGCCGAAACCGGTGGTGCGCAGGCCGGGGTCAATTCCAAGTATTCGCATCGGGGGATGATAGCGGTGTGCTTGGGGTCGACAAGTTGCCTACGTCAGTACTTTCGCTGCGGTTGCCGTGGTTACTTCGGTCGCTGCGGTGCAAAGGGCATGCCGGGCTCCTCATGGTGGAGTACCACAAATCGTCGCCCGCCCTTGCCCCTCCTGCTCTTTGGGGCGTTGCTGCACGGACAAGGAAAGACCAACACCGGGTCACTGCACCTCATTCGGCGCACGCAGAGACACGCGCTACGTTCGCAATGGGTCGCGCGGGCAGGGGATAGGCCGGGTGACGATTTGTGGTACTCCACAA
>CAIQYP010000023.1 GCA_903876045.1 uncultured beta proteobacterium
AGCATGTTCCTCATCGTAGACCCCCAATAGGCGGGGGCCGAAACTTCACACATGCTTGACGCTGCTACGGCGCGCTGCGTTGGGTGAGCAAGTCGCCCACCAGTTCCAGCCGCACAAGCGGGCTGTCGAGTTGCAGCAGACTCTGCTTGGCGCCGGCGGGCATGGCCAGCAAATCGCACCAGCGGTTGGCCACCCAGGCGCAGTCGTCCAAACGGTAGGGTTGGGCAATAGGCGGAATATCCAGCATGGCGGCGCTGTCCTGCTGCTGCTCGATCAGGCGCCCCAGCGCATGGGCGATGGGCAGCAGGTCTGCAGGAATGGGGGTTGGCGTATCACTTGGCAGCACTTGCGCATCAGCCAGCCAAAGGCCGTGTTTTAGTTGAGCGCGCGAACGGATACGAAAGCGTGCACCGCCACGGCAACGGATCACCATCAGGCCGGCCTGGGGTGCCGCGAACTCGGTAATGTGCGCGAGGGTTCCGACATCGGCAAACACCTCATTCGCAAAGGCATCGCCGCTGGGCGCAGCTGGGTCACGGCTACGCACCTCCTTGCCCTGTACCAGGGACACGACACCAAATGGCGTGCCGTTCTTGTAGCACTTACCGATCAGGTCCAGATAACGCACCTCGAATATTTGCAGACTCAAACTGCCGTCAGGAAACAGCACCGTGTTGAGCGGGAACAGCGGCAAGTCCACCATGGAAGTCGCCGCAGGGGGCTGCTCAAAGTTGCTCATGGCGATGCGACCTCAGCGCTTGCGACTTGTTGCAGCCATTGGTCCACTTGCAAAACCAGCGCGTCGCTGGCCTGGGCCAGTGCCTGCACGCCGCCTTTGGCATCCGCGCTATCGGCCGGTCGCTGGACCACAAAACTGGTCTGCGCCACGGGCTTGGGTGGGTTACCGAATCGGCTCACGGTGGCACGCACCCGCACCAGGCCGGCACTACTCTGGGCGGAATCAAACAACTGGCTGAACTCTTCCAGCTCCAGACGCAAGGCCAATGTTCCGGGCACTACCGCATCGACCGGCGAGAGCACGCTACGCCGCTGGCCCAGCAATTCCCGCAGGCGTTGGCGCAGCAGCTGCGCGGGCGGCATGCTCCAGCGCGCTTGCGCGTAAGGGCGCAGTTGCTGTGCATCCGCATAACCCAACCGGTACAACACCGCCGTGCCGTCCAGCGCACTGGCGGCCTCCGCATCCATCAGCAAGAGCGGCGGCAAAGGTGCCATCCGGTTGCTCACCTGGGGTGCGGTGACGCCAGGGCCGAAGTCATACACCGCGATGCGCGGGGCCGGACTGCTGCAGGCGCTCAACGCCGCGACACACAGAGCGATAGAGAGAAAACGCAATTGCATAGAGTGCCTATTTTTTATCAGCCGGTGGCTCAAAACCAGACTCGCCCGGTCCCGGCGCCGCAGCGCCCCGACCCAGAATCAACGACTGGGGTTGCTCGGCCAAGCCTTCAGCCAGCCGGCCGAATTGGCGCACGGTGCGTGCCGTGTCATCCGACGTGCGGCTCAAGCGCGGCAGCAAGGTGGCGTTCAGCGTGGCCGTGCTGACGGCCAGGGCTTCGGTACTACGGGCAATTCTGTCCAGCGTGCCACCGGGCTCGTTCAACCGGACGTTGGTTTGGCGGAACTTTTCCGCGGAAGCTTTGACCACTTCGGCGCTGTCCTTCAGCCGCTCGGAAGTGGACTGCATGGCTTTGAAAGTGCTGTCCATTTGCGCCGCCACGCGCGGCAGGCTGGCGCTACCCTCAGGCCCGCTTCCGGTTAGCACCTGATCGGCATGGCGCGTGAGCTGGCTGATGCCGGCTGCCGCCTGACTTAGATTGGTCACGGCGGTGGTCAACGATTTTTGGTTCTCGGGGGCGAGCAATGCATTCATCCGTTGGCTGGCCTGCTCCAACTGCGTCAGCAGATTGCCACCCTGCTCGGTCAGACGCGCCATCAGGCCCGCACGCATGGGAATGCGCCCGGGGCGCGACAGCGTGGTGGCCAGTGGCAGGCTGGATTCGCCGCCGTCATCGAGCTGCACAAAAGCCAGGCCCGTGACACCCTGAAAACCCAGGCTGGCAAAGGTGGAACTGGTGATGGGAGCACTGTCATTCACCGCAATACGCACCAGCACGTTGCCGCGCGTGTGTTCATCCAGCCCAATCGCGGTCACGCGCCCCACCACCACACCCTTGTAGCGCACGCCGGCTTGAGGTTGAAGCCCGGTGACGTTCTCTTTGCTGGAAATTTCGAACTGGCGCTGGGTGCTGGTGTCGCGCGTGAGCCAACTCGCCATGGCGATGAGCAAGCCGAGAAGCAGCAGCACAAAGGTACCGGCAGCAATAGCGTGGGATTTGTTTTCCATCTGGTTCTCTTTTTACACGTCTTGCACTTGGCTGTGCAAGACTTCCATGGCGCGGTTGCCACGCCCGCCCAGAAAAAATTCACGCACAAAGGGGTGATCAAAGCGGATCGCCTCGCGTGGTGGTGCATTCACGATGACGTGCTTGTCGGCCACCACCGCGATCTGGGTGCTGAGCTCGAAAATGGTGTCCAGATCATGGGTGACCATCACCACCGTCAAGCGCAACTCCTGGTGCAGCGAACGCAGCAGCGTGCAAAACGCGTCGGATGCGTCCGGATCCAGCCCGGCAGTGGGCTCATCGAGCAACAGCAGCGGCGGGTCCATCACCAAGGCGCGCGCCAGCGCCACGCGCTTGACCATGCCGCCTGACAGGTCGGAGGGCATCTGGTGCGCGGCCGATGGATCGAGGCCGACCATTTGCATTTTCACCATCGCCACATCGTGAATCAGTGCTTTGGGCAGCGTGCCCAGTTCACGCAGCGGGAAGGCAATATTTTCCAGCACGGTAAATGCCGAGAACAATGCGCCGTGCTGGAACAGCATGCCCACGCGGCTTGCGGCACCCTCCCGGCCCAACACGGCGGCAGGCTCGCCCATCACCGTCACCGTCCCCTTGACCGGCGTCTCCAGCCCCAATATCTGTCGCAACAACACTGTCTTGCCGCTACCGGAGCCGCCCACTATGGACACAAATTCGCCCCGCTCAATCGACAGGTTCAGATCCTTATGGATGACAGCGCGCACACCACGGGTGCTAAAAGTCGAGCTCAGCCCTTCGATCACCACCATAGGGGATCTGGCCCCCACGCTTGCCGCTGCGCGTGCTGCGCTGCCCCCCGGGGGGGCCTTCGCGCCTTGGGGCGGCCCGGCGGCGCTCATGCTTTCCGTTGCGCTCATATCCCCACCGCCTTGAACAGCACGGCAAACAGCGCGTCCACCAGAATCACCATGGTGATGGAGGTGACCACCGAGGCTGTCGTGCCCTCACCCAGGCTCTGGGTATTGGGCAGCACACGCAGACCGAAGTGGCAGGCGTTTAGCGCAATGATTAGACCGAACACCATGGACTTTCCCATGGCCAGCCACAGGTTGGAAAGTTGCACCGCCTTGGGCAATGCCAACATGAAATATTCCGGTGACAGGCCCATCGACAAGTCGGAGGCCAGCATGCCTCCCAACAGCGCAGCGGCCGTGGTCCAAGCCGCCAACAGCGGCATCACCAGCGCCAGCGCCATGGCGCGCGGCAGGACCAGGCGGTAGCCCTTGCGGATGCCCATGACGCGCATGGCATCCAGCTCTTCGGTCACCCGCATGACGCCTATCTGCGCAGTGATGGCGGAGCCCGAGCGTCCGGCCACCAGAATCGCCGCAAGGACCGGCCCCAACTCGCGGATCAGTGCCAAGCCCAAAATGTTCACGATAAAAGCATCCGCACCAAACTGTCGCAGCTGGCGCGACATCAGGTAGGC
>CAIQYP010000024.1 GCA_903876045.1 uncultured beta proteobacterium
CGTGTGCTTACCGGAATTCAAGGCTGTGGAAATTTCGTTGGTTAGCACCTGCGCGCCGGGCAATAGGCGGTTGATAAAAGTGCTTTTGCCCGATCCGGACGGTCCCAGAATCAGCGTCGTCTTACCTTGCAACAAGGGCAGTAAAGCCGCCAACTCGGTTGCAGCAATACCTTCGGCCTTCGGCTTTAGGGCCAGTGGAACGACGGTGTAACCCATTTCACGGTAGACACCCATACGGTCCCAAGCTTGGCCAAAAGGCGCGGTCAAATCGCTCTTGTTCAGGGCAATGATGGGCTTGATCTTTTCTGCCTCAGCAGCGATTAAGGCGCGTGACAACTGGCTTTCGGAAAAAACAGGCTCTGCCGCAATTAGCACCAGCACCTGATCCAGGTTGGACGCGAACATCTTGGTGCGGATCTCGTCCTGGCGGTAAAACAGGTTGCGGCGTTCCAGCACCTTCTCGATCGTGCCTTCGTCCTGTGTTGCCTGCCAAAGCACCTGGTCTCCCACCACCGTCTGACTTTTTTTGCCGCGCGGGTGGCAAATAAGGCGTCTTCCGTCTGGTGTTTCCACCAGTACGTGACGGCCGTGCCCGGCTACCACCAGTCCGGGTTCGAGTAAGGGATTTGCCAAGTGTCTGTGGTCTCGTTAAGTCGGGGTTTGTAGCAGCGCATCTATCAACGCAGCGCACGCAAAGTCGGATTGGGTGATCCCTAGTACATCGTGGGTGTTGAAACGCACGCTGCACGTTTTGTAACGCACCAGCAATTCGGGATGATGGTCCTGCTGCTCGGCGATATAGGCAATTGCATTCACAAAGGCCATTGTGCGCAGGTAGCTTTTGAATGCGAAGGTTTTCTTGATCGCCACATCTGCGCCATCACCGTGCAACTTCCAGCCACTGAGTTTTGCCAAACCGGCGATGACTTGTGTGGCACTGAGCACCGGACGCAGCACGCGTTGCTGTGAATTTTGCGGGGTTGCCGGCAAGAACTCAGGCACGGATTCAGGCGTTGACATGGCTGCCTTGCATGCGACTCAGACGCTCGCCTGCCGGTGGGTGCGAGTAGTAAAACTTCACGTATACCGGGTCTGGCGTAAGTGTGGATGCATTGTCTTTGTATAGTTTGAGCAGGGCAGACGACAGGTCGACTCCGCTGGTTTGCGCTACGGCATAAGCATCGGCTTCAAACTCATGCTTGCGCGAGAACTGGGCCATAACAGGTTCAATAAAGGTGCTGAATAACGGCAGAACCATCATGAACAGGATTAGAGCCAGGGCATCGTT
The DNA here is from genome assembly GCA_903876045.1 of uncultured beta proteobacterium. Classification (GTDB taxonomy): domain Bacteria; phylum Pseudomonadota; class Gammaproteobacteria; order Burkholderiales; family Burkholderiaceae_C; genus Allorhodoferax. The sequence continues at coordinate 1,289 of CAIQYP010000024.1, forward strand.
GGCGCCACGAAAATTGGGGATCACACCCAGACCAATATAAAACCAGGTTTGACCACTAAGCCAGCCCAGCAGTGCAAAACCCACCAAGCTTATGGCGAACATGGAAACGATGCGTTTGAGAATATGGCGATGCTTGAAATGTCCGAGCTCATGTGCCAGCACGGCGTCCACTTCGCCGGGAGAGAGTTGCTCCAGTAGCGTGTCATAAAAAACCACCCGTTTGGATGCACCAAAACCTGTGAAGTAGGCATTCGCGTGGGCGCTGCGCTTGCTGCCATCCATGACATAAAACCCCTTGGACTGGAAGCCGCAGCGTGCCATCAGTTGGGTCACGCGGTCTTTTAGTTCCGGATTGTCCAGGGGCTTGAACTTGTTGAACCAGGGTGCGATAAGTGTGGGGTACAGCAGCAACATCAAGAGGTTAAAGCCCATCCATACACACCAGGTCCACAGCCACCAGTAAGCACCGGTAGCACCCATCATCCAGAGGATCAGGCTCGCAAGCGGCAAGCCCAGCACCGCGCCGACGACCAGTGACTTCAGCATGTCTTGCAGCCACAGCTTGGGTGTTATTTTGTTGAAGCCGAAGCGCTGTTCGATGACAAATGTTTTGTACAGGGTGAAGGGCAGGTCCACCAGCGCCCCTAAGACGCCAAAGGCCACCAGCAGGGCGACTTGCTGGACCAGACCGGGCTGCATCCATTGCAGAAGAAATTGGTTCAGCCAAGACAAGCCACCCAGCAGCGTCCACACCAGCACCAAGGCAGCGCCCCAGGCCAACTCCAGCATGCCAAAGCGGGTTTTTGCCAGCGTGTAATCGGCGGCCTTCTGGTGTGCCTCCAGTGTGATTCGGCTGGCAAAGTCGGCAGGTACTTGCGCGCGGTGTTGTGCCACATGGCGAATTTGCCGCGTGGCCAGCCAGAATTTCAAAAGTAGTCCTGCTACCAGCGCCGTTGCGAAGGCAATTGTCATGCTGAAGGAAAGTTGGCTGAATAAAGATGGGTCGCTCATGGCGGCTGAGTTTAGGTCATCGGCGACAATTGCGGCATGGCTGAACCGAACACCCCCTTAAGCAAATCCGACAAAAACCTGGTATGGCTCGATTGCGAGATGACTGGCTTGGAGCCCGAGCGCGAGCGCATTATAGAAATCGCTGTCATTGTGACCGGCCCCGACTTGGCTGTGCGAGTTGAAGGCCCGGTGTTTGCCATCCACCAAAGCGATGCTTTGTTGAGCCAAATGGACGCCTGGAACAAGGGAACCCACGGTAAGAGTGGTTTGATTGACAAAGTGAAGGCATCTACCGTAAGCGAAGAGCAGGCTGAAAGCGAGTTGATTGCGTTCTTGAGTCAATACGTGCCCGCCAACGGATCGCCCATGTGCGGCAATAGCATCGGGCAGGACAGGCGCTTCCTGGTCAAATACATGCCCAAGCTGGAAGGTTTTTTCCATTACCGCAATCTGGATGTGAGCACGCTCAAGGAACTGGCCAAACGCTGGAATCCGCAGGTTTACTCTTCATTCAAGAAGCAGCAGTGGCACACCGCTCTGGCCGATGTCCATGAGTCGATTGATGAACTTATGCATTACCGCGAGCACTTTCTCAAGGTCTAGGCCGGCTGGACGAAGGCTTTCAAAGCGATGATTTGGAGGTCTATTAGGTAGAAACCCGAATCCGGGCTATAATCGCAGGCTGCGCTACAAACTGTAGCCTTTTGTACATCTCCCTTCATTCACCGGACCCCCAATACATGGGGTCCCAAGCGCTGAGAACCCCGAATGCGGGTCAGAGCAGGTTCCGTTTGATGGTTGATGTTTTTTAACCATTAACGGAGCAGCCGCACAACCTGCGGCGCTCGCGTGTGAGAAAACCATGACTGACGCTTTTGAAGTGACGGGCGAATTCGCGCCTGCCGAAAA
>CAIQYP010000025.1 GCA_903876045.1 uncultured beta proteobacterium
CACTCCGCACCCCAGACGCCTCGCAGCGACGTATTCATGCGAACCGTGTGCTGTGCCGTCAGGGTGTTCACTGTTTCATCACCGCTGAAGTCTATGGGGGCCAGGTAGTAGGTGCCCGGCATCAGGTAGGCGAACTTGTCGCGGGCGACGTTTTCCGTATGCGATGCACTGATCGCCAGATCCTGCGAATCGTTCAATGCGCTGCGCCAGTCGGCCTGTACAAATTGCGAGCCCTGGAACCACATGCGTGCCGGGTTGCCGTACTCGCCGGGCAGCTGACTGCCCCGTCCTGCATAAATGCCCACGCCACCGGCGCGCACATCCAAGTCGGCACCATGTTCCAGTTCCCAGTGCGAGGCAAGGTTCAATCGCTCGGTGTGGTTTTTGCCAAAAGCGCCTTGCAATCCATCGTCACTGACGCTGTCGGCACTGAGACGAAAGCTGGCATCGCCCGTCGTCCAGCCTATGCGTACGCCCACGTCGGCAATGGCATTCTCACCCGCGGTGACGCTGGCGGCGGGGCCTGTGGTTTCACGCACATCGCGCGAGACAATATTGACCACGCCCAAAAAGGCCCGCGCACCATAGGTGGCGGAGTTGGAGCCGCGCAAAACTTCGATGCGTTCAATGTCATCCAGCGCCAATGTTTGCCAGCCCATGCCGGCCGAGCCTTGCAGCAACCCGGAGTAGACCGAACGGCCATCCACCAGCACCTGAATCCGGTTGGCCCAATCGTCGCTGCGGCCGTGGTAAGCGGCCATGGGAGCGTCGGTCTCGAAGGAAGAGGTGGTTTGGAAGCCCGGCACAAAGCGCAGTACATCGACGACGCTGCGAGCGCCTGTCATGTGGATGAAGTCGCGGTCCAGAATGGTAAGGGCACCCGGCGTGTCTTCCAGCGTCTGGGCCAGGCGGGATACCGAAATTACGGTGGGAACGTCTGACAGGTAGTCAGATTCCGATGTCCCCGCGCCTGCTGGCTTGACCGGTGATGCGGTCAGTACGTCAGCAAATGCCATGTGCGCGAGCACACAGATGCAGCCAATCAGAATTTTTGGATAGTTCACGACGCGGTCCCTTGATACCAATTTGCTTTCAATAGAGTAAATATGTAAAATGGCTCCTGAACTTTCGGGAGTTATTCATGAAGGATCTGATCTCCAATGACAAGGCCACTATCGCTGCCCTTGCCGAACGCCTCAAGCGCGCCCAATCCCACTCGGAGTACCAGCGGATCCAATGCGTGTTGATCCGTGCCACCTTGGGTAGTTCAGCCAAGGAGATCGCTCAGCTACTTGGCTGGGCCACCACCACCGTCTATGTGATTCATTCCCGCTGGGCCAAGGAGGGTGAAGCCATCTTTGACTTGCGCGGTCGCGGTGGTCGCCACCATCAGCACTTAACTTCCGAGCAAGAGACAGCGCTTCTGGCACCGTTCACAAAGATGGCTACAGGTGGCGAGATGCTTCATGTCAGCGCGATCAAAAAAGCGTTCGAAGAACGGGTGGGCGCCCCGGTTGCTGCATCCACCATCTACCGGATGCTAGACCGGCACGGCTGGCGGAAGGTTGTGCCCCGCCCTCGTCATCCCAAGGCTGATTTCCAAGCGCAGGACGCCTTTAAAAAAACTGCGCAGAGTGGTACGGCAAGAGGTCGTTCGCCAGGCTGAATGGGGCTGCCCAGTACGGTTGATGTTCCAGGACGAGGGACGATTCGGTCTACTGGGAAAACCCAGACGTTGTTGGGCGCCCACTGGCGTGCGACCTTGTGTTGGTGCTCGACTATTGCGCAAGTTCAGCTACGCGTTCGCAGCGGTCAGCCCACATGACGGCGTCATGGATAGCTTGGTTCTGCCTTGGGTGAATACCGAAACCATGTCGATGTTTCTGACCATGGTCTCAGAGCGCCACGAGAACGAATTTGTCATCATGGTCATGGACCAAGCAGGCTGGCATATTGCCGCCGGGCTTGAAGTGCAGCCCAACATGCGCTTGGTCTTCTTGCCACCCTACAGCCCCGAGATCAATCCAGCCGAACACATATGGGACACCTTACGCGAGAACACCGTCGGCAATTCTGTCTTCAGTTCCCTGGACGCCGCAGACGAGGCCCTCAGCGAGGGGCTACTGACGCTTGAATTGGATCCGCTCAGAATGCAAGCCTTGACAGGCTTCGACTGGATAACATCTATCTCATTGAAAGCTAATTAGTATAAAGTTCTCCCATGCCAGTGAACTTACTTTCAAGCCCGCGGATGTCACCATGACCATCCGAGTTGCACTGGTGGATGACAACCAGACCTTTGTTTTAACGGTGCGCAACCATCTGGCGACCGAGCCCGGTCTGAAGGTAGTCGGACAGGCCTTTGGAGGACAGGATGCACTGCGCATGATCAAGGAGTTGAAACCCGATGTAGTACTCCTGGACATAGCAATGCCCCATATGAACGGGCTGGAGGTCGCACGTTGCCTGCAAGGAATGGACCGCGCACCCGCCGTCATCTTTCTCACCATGCATGACAACAACAGCTATCGCAAGGCTGCAACCAGTGTGGGTGCAAAGGGCTTTATTTGCAAATCGAATGTGGTGGCCAAGTTAGTGCCACTCATCGAGCAAGTAGCCGCTGCGCGGGACAACAAATACGTGGGGCATTCATGACCAAAACTATCATGATCGTAGACGACTCAGCCTCCATACGGACGGTCGTTGGAATAGCACTGCGCGGCGAGGGCTACTCGGTGATAGAGGCCAAAGATGGGCAGGACGCCATCAACAAGCTCACCGGTCAAAAAGTCAACCTCATCATCAGCGACGTCAACATGCCCATCATGGATGGCATCACCTTTGTGAAGAACGTCAAGCAGATGCCGGCCTACCGCTTCACCCCCATCATC
>CAIQYP010000026.1 GCA_903876045.1 uncultured beta proteobacterium
ATCTTGGGATCGCAATTGACCCGGCCCTCAATGTGCAGGCCAAGGGCGATAAACCTATGGCGATTCATGCGGCCAGCAGCGCCGTGGAGGTTTGGGTGATACCGACGGACGAAGGGCAGGTGGCCGCAACCGAAGCCGCCCGACTGATCGCGATCTGATCAGTTGCTGAAGGGGCGCCCAACCAGTTTGGAGCCGGCTTTGAGCCCCTTTTTACCGAACCAGCCCTGGTTCATTTCCAGCACGTAGCGTACCGGCTTGAGCGAGCAGTGCGAGTCAGTGGTCTGGGGCTTCATGTCTTCCAGATTGACGATGCTGCCGTCGTCGGCAACAAACGCAGCGGTCAGCGGCAAAATAGTGTTTTTCATCCAGAAGCACTGTTTGCTGGGCGCTTGAAACACAAACAGCATGCCCTCGTTTTGCGGCATCTCGCTGCGGTACATCAGGCCGATCTGGTGCTGCTCGGGCGTCAAGGCTACCTGGATATCCATCTGGTGAATTCCTGCAGATAGTGTGATGCGAGGCAACTGGGTTTGTGGGGTTTCCTGGGCCAAGGCGTGACCCGTGAACAAAAGAGCAAATAAGAGTCCGGCAAGTATTTTCATGGCTCTATTTTGAATCAAGTTGGGATTCTGCATGCCTGATCGATGGATCGACCCTTTGCATAGGCGTTTAGCCGTAGTCCAAAACATGTGGGTTGCACAAATTGTCTGTTTTATTTCAATCGACTGACTTGATAGTCACAAAAAAGTCACCAGATCGTGTGGGTGATGCAGCGCTTCAGGGTGACCGATAGAATGGAAAGCATGGCGACTAAAAAAACCGAACCTCCAGCCCCCAACCCGGTGCGCGTACCCGATCGTGACGAGAGCGACTCGGTCGTATTGGAGCGGGTTCCTGAGAAAACCAAACCGCCTGGCATGTACCAGGTCGTGATGCTGAATGACGATTACACGCCCATGGAGTTCGTGGTGGTGGTCATCCAGGAATTTTTTGGTAAAGACCTCGAAGCAGCCACGCAAATCATGCTCAAGATCCATTTGGATGGAAAAGGCGTGTGTGGCGTTTACTCCAAAGACGTGGCCGCCACCAAGGTGGACCAGGTCCTTGATGCTGCGCACAAAGCCGGGCATCCACTCAAGTGTTTGAGTGAACCCGTTGAATTTTGAAGAGAACCCCAGACCTTGCAACTCTGTCGTTCAAAACGGTTTACAGTTAATCATCAACGCAAGGCAAAGGAAATCACATGATTGCCCAGGAATTGGAAGTTAGCCTGCATATGGCCTTCGTAGAGGCCCGGCAGCAACGCCACGAGTTCATCACCGTGGAGCATTTGCTATTGGCTTTGCTTGACAACCCCAGCGCTGCTGAGGTGTTGCGTGCGTGCTCAGCAAATATTGATGACCTGCGCAAGTCGCTGGCAAACTTTATCAAGGACAACACGCCGCAAGTGGCGGGTACCGACGAGGTCGATACCCAACCCACGCTTGGCTTTCAACGCGTCATTCAGCGCGCCATCATGCATGTGCAAAGCACGGGCAGTGGCAAAAAGGAAGTTACCGGTGCCAATGTGCTGGTGGCCATCTTTGGCGAGAAGGACTCGCACGCCGTCTACTACCTGCACCAGCAGGGTGTGACCCGTCTGGACGTGGTTAACTTTATTGCGCACGGCATCAAGAAGAATGATCCACCCGAGCCTGCCAAGTCGAATGAAGCACCCGGTGAAGCGGAAGAAGGTGGCAACGAGAAGAATGAGAAATCATCGCCCCTGGAGCAGTACACGATCAACCTGAATCAGTTGGCCAAGGAAGGCAAGATTGATCCGCTGATCGGCCGTGAGTACGAGGTCGAGCGTGTCATTCAAATTCTGTGCCGCCGCCGCAAGAACAACCCCTTGCTGGTCGGTGAGGCCGGTGTAGGTAAGACCGCTATTGCCGAGGGCCTGGCCTGGCGCATCACGCAAAACGATGTGCCTGACATTCTGGCCGAAGCCGTGGTGTATTCCCTGGATATGGGTGCCCTGTTGGCAGGCA
>CAIQYP010000027.1 GCA_903876045.1 uncultured beta proteobacterium
CAGCGGGTCTTTGGCAATATCCGCAGCGAGTTCGGTCATTCCGATAACCCCATTCATCGGAGTACGGATTTCGTGGCTCATATTGGCCAAAAATTCGCTTTTTGCCCGGTTGGATGACTCGGCCGCTTCTTTGGCCGTTTGTAGCTCCAAACTGTTTTGTTCGCGCTCATGAATCAGGTTGACTATGGTGCTCGAAAGCCAAGCCACGTCGCGACTTTCCGTTGTCGATTCCAAACCCGCTGACGGCAGCATTTCGGACAGGACCTCGGTCAAGGAGTTCAATGCTTGGTCGCGTGCGCCCAACGCGGAAAAAATTTGCTGGTACAAAACGACGCCGGTTCCTACGCTCAGCAGTGACAGGATGATCCCCAGCGCAAGAATGACATTGATGGAGTGGTCGATCGTGACGTATTGCGCTTTGACCGCATCCTCCTGTATTTTCTCGATGCGTTGACTGAGTTGCTCCAACTGACGCACGATTTCATCAGTTTGCGGGTCGAACCCGTCAGGGGCCTTCATGATCCGGTTACCGCTCGCCTGCGATTGGTGATAGGCCTCAACCATGCGCAGTCCCGTTTCATGCAATTGCGTCAGGGCCGCTGCGAGGATTTGAGCATCAGCCTTTAGCTTACTGTCCAGTTCGGCGACCTCCGCCAGCAGACGCTGCGCATGGTTGAGCGACTTCAACCCATCCTCCAGGCCATCGTTTTCGCCAGTGGCAGCGGAGTCCGTGATGTATTGCTGCACCTGTATGGCCTCAATCCGTGTCTCTGCCAGAGCATCGACCAATCGGTCCGTCACATGGTGTTCAAAATCGCTGCGTGCACGGATTTCATTGAAGGATGAGATTGATCCCACCAAAATCCAGACGATCAGGCATACCGACAAGGCGATGTAGCCAGGAATGAACGCTCTCAGCTTGTGTGAATTCATCGCATGATGCCCTTGGCGCCTGATTTATTTAGTTGGTCAGCAAGGGCAGCCTCCCGCCCGGTGTCTGTAAGCCAGTTTAAAACAAAGTGGCTTTTCAAGGCATCACATGACTTACCTGGCGTGCCAAGACAGGCCAGGCCGCAAGGCATAGCCCCTTGCGAAATTAGGTGGATAGACCCAGGTCACTTGAAAGATTAGGGTTAACCCTTATAATTAACTCACACCACTTTACTAAAGGATTGGCCATGCACCATCTAATCGAAATACTGAAATCTATTGTTCCCGCCATGCCATCGCAGCAATCGCGCGATGAGGCTTACTTGAGCGAAGCCGTCGATATTTATGACGTGGAACGCCGTATCTGGGAAATAGACCACCGCGTCAGTCAGTCCCTGTCGCAATCGCTTGGCGGAGCGGTGCACTAATGGTTACCGTGATGTACCCCCAAACCGCCAAGGCCCCAGCCTTGGTTGAAATGGCTCGCCTGAGCAGCGACTATTTGGCCTTACCTTTTGACATGGCGCGTGAACAGTACGCTAAGTCAGTTCGCGCTGGTCTGGTTGAGCGCTCGCTGATTGCTTCGGCCCGCTTCGAGCGCACCCTCAATGCTCTGGAGCAACTGACCCTGGGCTTCATGGCACGTCGCTGCAAATAGACATTGCAGGAACAGCACGGTTTTGCCCGGCCTTTTCTGAGCATGCTTTGCGTTGCTCATCACCATAGTTGTCAGTGTCACGAGACGCTAGGAGGTCAGCATGACGCACCTTGCTTATGAAATTTATTATCGACCATTGGCCGACACCCAAAGTACTCTGCGCTTTCCCTGCGATGTACAAGGCCATGTGGACCTGGATGAACTAAGCCCCGAAGCAGTAGAAAACTACCTGTTTGCGCGAGCCATGGTGGGCCGCGATTACGCTTTGCCGGCGGTAGTTCAACAACGGCAATGCCCGCTGCTAGCCGCACAAAGTGCCTGAACAGGTGGGACGAGCGCGTAGCCACTCGCAGGGGCATTGCGCGTTTCCCGCAGTATTGAGAACGCGCGCTCTAGGCGGCTGGGCAGCGCCGTAGCGATTCGGGCGCAAGAGCCGGATAAACCCTGTTCGAATTGGACCAACTGTACTGGGGGCACAGTTGGTCCGATGGCTCGTTAAGGTTGCCTAACAATCAAAAGCGAAATCAGGCTGATGCGCGTCAGGTTCTCGGCCACGCTGCCGACGAGCAGGCGTTCGAAGCCGCGCACACCGTGCGCCCCAATCACCAGCAGGTCACCGCCCCACGAATTTGCGGCTTCGGCAATCGCATCGGCCACGCGCCGGTTGGCGGATTCGATCAGCAGGCGCTCGGCCGTGCAACCGGCGGCGGTGGCGCGCGCTACCGCTTCGTCCAGCATCTTGTTGGCGCCGACGCGGATCTCGGCCTTGACTTTGTCCACGTCGATGTAGGAGCCCAGGCCCATGCCGTGCTGCATCAGGCCGGCCTCATCGGATACAAAGGTGATGCAGATGCTGGCTTTCAGTGCGCCAGCCAGGGCGATGGCTTCGTCCAAAGCCTTGCGCGCGGTGGAGCTGTTGTCGATAGCGACGAATATTTTCTTGTACATGGTTTTGATCTTTCGTTTAACGGACCACCATCAAGGTGAACGGGAATACATAGGCTTGCAGCGTCACGAAAATGCCGACCAGGCAGGCCAGGGCGATGGAGTGGAAGAACACGTAACGCAGGATGTCGCCTTCATGGTTGAACCAGCGTGTAGCCGTGGACGCAACCACAATTGACTGCGCGTCGATCATCTTGCCCATCACACCACCCGAACTATTGGCTGCGCCCATAAGATTGGGCGACAGGCCCAACTGGTCGGCCGCCACTTTTTGCATACCGCCAAACAGCACGTTGGAGGCGGTGTCCGAGCCGGTCATGGCCACGCCGATCCAGCCCATCAGGGTGCCAAAGAAGGGGTACAGCACGCCTGTGTTGGCAAAGGCCAGACCGAGTGTGGTGTCGGTGCCGGAATAACGCGTCAGCGTGCCCAGGCCCAGCATCAGTACGATGGTGGCCAACGAGTAACGCACCAGCCAGGCGGTGCGGCCAAAAGTCTTGGCAATCTCCAGCGGGTTGTACTTCATCACAAAGGCACTAACGACAGCGGCCAGCAAGATGCCGGTGCCGGTGGCGGACAGCAGATTGAGCGTGTAGACAGCCGCTTCCTTGGTCGGCTTGCTGACCACAGGGGCCACTTTTTCAATCATGTTGTGCAATCCGGACATCGGGAAAGTGGGCGCATACAGGCCATTCAAAAAGGCCTTGACGGGCGGGAGACCCCAGACAAACACAAACACGGTCAGGATGATCCACGGGGTCCAGGCCTGCACCAGAGCGGCGCGGGAATGCACGGTGGGTGGCAGTTCTGCCTTGGCTGCACCGCCATCGGTTTCATGGCCCTTTAACGATGGCGAGCGCCAGATTTTTTTGGGCTGCCAGACGCGCAGGAACAACACCAGCGAAATCATGGAAACCAGAGCGGCGATGATGTCCACGAGTTCCGGGCCGATGAAGTTCGACACCAGGTATTGCGGAATGGCAAACGACAGACCGGTGACCAGAATCGCGGGCCAGATTTCCATCATCGCCTTGCGTCCGGCAAAGGCCCAGATCAGCCAGAACGGGACCATCAGCGAGAACAGCGGCAACTGGCGACCGATCATGGCGGTGACTTGCATCAGATCGTAGCCGTGCACCTTGGCCAACGTGATCACTGGCGTTCCCAGCGCGCCAAAGGCGACCGGTGCGGTATTGGCGATCAGCGACAAGCCCGATGCGGCCAGCGGCGAAAAGCCCAGGCCGATCAGGATACCGGCGGTCACGGCCACTGGTGTGCCGAAGCCTGCAGCACCTTCAAAGAAGGCGCCAAAGCAAAAGGCAATCAGCAGCAGTTGCAGACGGCGGTCTGTGGTGATGCCGGAGAGCGAATCCTGCAGCACTTTGAAGCTGCCGTTCTGTTCGGCCAACTGCTGCAAGAAAATGATGTTGAGCACAATCCAGCCGATGGGCAAGAGGCCAGTAAAGCCGCCCAGGAGTGCCGCCTTGCCGGCCATTTCGGCTGGCATGCCATAGGCCAACACGGCGATGAGCAAAGCGCTAAGCAGGCCCAGGCCCGCAGCGATATGCGCCTTGATATGCAGAAAGCCAAGGCAGATCAACATCACCGCCACCGGCACGGCGGCCAGTAGCGTTGAGATGACCATATTGCCGAATGGGTCGTAAATTTGTTGCCAGATCATGGGAGTCTCCTCATTGGTTTTAGAAAAATGAAAACAGTTAAGTCAGGGGTTGGTGTGGTGCGCAGTGGGTTGATGTGGATGTTCATTAGCAAGCGGCGGCTTCCTCCTCACGACTGCACTCTTCGAGCAGATAGGCCACCGAGCGGTAGGGCCGCCCGGTTTCTTCGGTCAGGCCGATCTCGCAGGTGCGGTTGGTGGAAACGCCTTCGCAGCAGTTGCTAGGCAATTCGGCGTGGATTTTGCGCAGCGCGTGCACATTGAGCTCGGGCACGACAAAGCCACGGTCACCGGCAAAGCCGCAGCAGGTCACACCGGCAGGCTCCACCACGGCTTCAGCACAGGCGGCCACCAGTGTGCGCAGCTTTTCGTGGGTGCCTGTGCGTCGCGCGCTGCAGTTGATGTGCAAAGCAATCGGGCCGGGCTTTTTGTGCAGGCGGTGGTTCAGGCGCGGCAGCAAGGCGTCGACAGCGAATTCATGAAAGTCCAGAATTTGAACGCGACCCGCCAACAGCTTTTGCATGCGTGCCGAGCACGAGCTGGCATCCAGAATGATGGGGTACAAGCCGCCCTGACCATCGTCGGCTGCGGCCAGCAGCGCGGTGGTCAGCGCATTGGCCATGGCATCAGCCTCTTCGGCCATGCCTTTGCTGGCTAGCATCAGTCCACAGCACAGTTTCTCGAAGCCTTCAGGCAAGCGCGGCGCGTAACCGGCACGAATCAGTAATTCGATGACCACATCGGCCAGGCCGGCTTCATCACTGTTGTTGCCGCCGAAAATGCGCGCGCCACAGGTGGGGAAATACACCACCGGGTCGCCGGTCGAGGTGCGGGCCTGCGGCGCACGGCCCGCTTGCGGCATCGACTTCTTCCAGACGCCGCCCGACAGCTTGTTGAGCAGTTCACCGCCTATCACCTTGGACGCCACATTGCCCACGCTCAAGCCCACCCGCGACATCGTTGCGACCTTGCCGAAATGCTCGCCCACCATCTTGCCCACGCTGTGGCTGGCGCTGCCCAGACCACGGCCCCGCAGCAGACGTGTCAGTTCGCCGGTGTCGATGCCAACCGGGCAAGCGGTGGAACACATGCCGCAACCGGCACAGGTGTCCAGGCCGAAGTAGGCGAAGTCGGTGGCGACCGTGCCGGGGTCTTCCTTTGCGGCAGCGCGGCGTGACAGTTCACGCCAACTGACGATGCGCTGGCGCGGTGACAGCGTCAGACGGTGCGAAGGGCACAGCGGTTCGCAAAAGCCGCATTCAATGCAGCGATCCACCAGCGGTTCAGCCGCTGGCATGGGCTTGAGATTTTTCAGGTGCGACTCAGGATCGTCGGTCAGGATGACGCCAGGGTTGAGCAAGCCTTTGGGATCAAACAGCGCCTTGATGCGGCGCATCAGATCGGTGGCCTGCTTGCCCCATTCCATCTCTACGAAAGGCGCCATGTTGCGGCCGGTGCCGTGCTCGGCTTTGAGCGAGCCGTCGTACTTCCTGACCACCAGATCGCAGACGTCGTCCATAAAGCGCGCGTAGCGCTGCACCTCGGCGTCATCGCCAAAATCCTGGGTGAAGACGAAGTGCAGATTGCCCTCCAATGCGTGGCCGAAGATGATGGCCTCGGTATAACCATGCTTCAGGAAAAGCGCCTGCAAATCGAGGGTGGCGGAGGCCAGCGATTCAATCGGGAACGCCACGTCTTCGATGATCACGGTGGTGCCGGCTTTGCGCATGGCGCCGACGGAGGGGAACGTGCCCTTGCGCACTTTCCAGTACATCTCGCAGGTGGCACTGTCGGTGGAAAACTGCGGCGGCTCCACAGTTTCAATGCCTTGCAACGCGGACAGCACCGCGTCCATCTTGAGTTGCAATGCCATCGCGGTTTCGGCGCGCACTTCGATCAGCAAGGCCGCTGCATCTGCGCCCAGCGTCTGAATAACCGCGGGCAGACCGGGCTTGGTTTCGACCGAACGCAGGGCCGGGCGATCCAGTAGTTCTACCGCGGCCACCGGTTTCGGCTTGATTTGCATGACCGCGTCGCAGGCGCTGGCGATGGTGGGGAAGAACACCAGCGCGCTGGCTTTGAACGGGTCTTCGGCCACGGTTTCAAACGTGATGCTGGAGATAAAGCCCAGCGTGCCTTCCGAGCCAATCATCAGGTGCGACAGGATGTGGATCGGATCAATAAAGTCGATCAACGCATTCAGGCTGTAGCCGGTGGTGTTTTTGATTATGTACTTGTGGCGAATGCGCCCGGCCAGTTCGCTGTCGGCGCGGGTCTGCTCACCCATCGCCTGCAGCTCACTCAGCAAGGCGTGGTGGCTGATTCGGAAGGCCGCAATGCTGCTTCCGTCCTGTGTGTCCAACACGCTGCCATCAGCCAGCAGCACGCGCATGCCTTGCAAGGTGCGATAACTGTTTTGCGCCGTTCCGCAGCACATGCCCGAGGCGTTGTTGGCGGCGATGCCTCCGATTTTGCAGGCATTGATAGATGCCGGATCGGGCCCGATCTTGCGGCCCAACGGCGCCAGGCGGAAGTTGACTTCACCACCGATGATGCCCGGGCCCAGTCGCACGCTCGCCGCATCGGGCGCAATCTCGCAGGTGGCAAAACCTTCGCCGATCAGCATCAACACGCCGTCGGTGACGGCTTGCCCGGACAGGCTGGTGCCAGCGGCACGAATCGTGACCGGGCGCTGGTGCGCGTGGGCGATGGCCAGCACCGCTTGCACCTCGGCTTCGTTTTCCACAATGGCGATGACCTCGGGCGTGAGGCGGTAAAAGCTGGCGTCGGTGCCATAGGCCAGGCGGCGCAGATCGTCGAAAACTACTTGACGTGCAGGCAGCGCTGCGCCGAGGGCGGTGATGAGTGGGCTCATTTCTTGTTCTCTTCCTTTAGTAAGTCGCGTAAACGCTTTGCAGCAGGAATCAGGGGTGTACGGCTTTGTGTCCAGGCGCCCTGCTCCGAAGGAGACATAGACCGCCCCCGGCTCATGAACCAGGATGCCAGGCGATACATGCCAGAGCGGCTGTAGATTTGCGACCACACGTTCCACGCCGCTGTGCTGGTCAATGTACGAGCCGCACCGCTTCCGCGCAAGCTGGCCTCTTCGGTATCGGGTTTTGCCTGCGCTTCATTGCGCAGACGCACCAGGATGTCGGGAATCGGAATTTTCACGGGGCAGACTTCGGCACAGGCACCGCATAGCGTGGAGGCAAAGGCCAGCGGGTAGGTGGACTCCAGCCCCAGCATGTGCGGCGAGATGATGGCGCCTATCGGGCCGGGATAGGTCGTGCCATAGGCGTGGCCGCCAATGCGCGCATACACCGGGCAATGGTTCATGCAGGCGCCGCAACGAATGCATTGCAGCGTGGCGCGCAACTCCTCATCGGCAAAGGCCTGGCTGCGGCCGTTGTCCAGCAAGATCAGGTGCATGGCTTCGGGGCCGTCGAGCTCACCGGCACGACGCGGGCCGCTGATCATGTTGACGTAGGTGGTGATGGGTTGGCCGGTGGCCGAACGCGTGAGCAGGCTTACCAGCGGCACCACATGCTCCAGTTTTTCCACCACCTTCTCAATCCCGGTGATGGCGATGTGGATGCGCGGCACCGTGGTGCACATGCGGCCATTGCCCTCGTTCTCCACCAGGCAGAGCGTGCCGGTCTCGGCCACCATGAAGTTCACGCCCGACAGGCCGATGTCGGCCGCGGCAAACTTGGCGCGCAGCACGCGCCGGCCGATGGCGATCAACGCATCCACGTCGTCGGTGTAGGCCACGCCCGGGATTTCTTTGGCGAAGAGCGCGGCGATCTCGTGATCGGGCGCGGGCGCGGCC
>CAIQYP010000028.1 GCA_903876045.1 uncultured beta proteobacterium
GGTGGCGCCGTGGTGCGTGACGCGCCCCTCGCGCATCACCACCAGGCGGTTCGCGTTGAGCGCAATGGTGATCTCATGCAGCACGCTGACTACCGTGGTGCCATGCGTCAGCAAGGCCTCGACTACGCACAGCCAGTCGGCTTGATGCGGGGGATCCAGATTGGCCAGTGGTTCGTCCATTAGCAGCACTTGGGCCTCGACAGCCAGGGCACGGGCGAGCAGCACGCGCTGACGCTCGCCACCCGACAATTGCCCGAGCGCACGCTCACGCCAATCCCAGGCTTGGGTGTAACGCAAAGAGCGCTCCACCGCGGCCAGGTCTTTTTCGTTAGGCGGTGCCAGCCAGGCCTGGTGCGGCAGGCGGCCCAGCATCACCACGTCCCAGGCGCTCAGGTCGTCGGCCGAGCTTTCGTTCTGGCCCAACCAAGACAGCGCGCGCGCGCGTTGCCGTTGCGCCATGGATTGGATCGGCTGGCCCAGCAGCGACACCGTGCCGCTGTGGGGTAACAAGCCCGCCACCGCCTTGAGCAGCGTCGATTTGCCTGCGCCATTGGGGCCCAGAACGCTAGTCCATTGGCCCTGGACGATGTCCAGAGAAATGTCATGCAACACCGCCCTGCCCCCTAAGCTGGCGCTTAGGTTCTGTGTACTCAGGGCTATGCCGGGTTTTGCTGTTTCTTCTCTTGTCGCGGCCATCGGCAGCGGCGATATTTGCGCATGGGAATTCATCGGCTACGCCCTCCGAGTGCACCACCGCCCCGGTGCATCAGCCACAACAGGTATATGCCACCGAGCGCGGCGGTTAGCACGCCTACCGGCAGTTCTTGCGGCGCAATCAGCCAGCGAGCCAGCAGATCAGCCCCGCCCAACAACACAGCGCCCATGGCGCTGGCCAACCACATGAGTTGGCGGTGCGGCACCTTTACCATGGCACGCACCAGGTGCGGAGCGGCCAGGCCGACAAAGGCGATCAAGCCGGTTTGCGCCACGGCAGTGCCGGTCGCCAAGGCCAACACAACAACCAAGGCGGCACGCATGGGGGCAATGGGCAGCCCCAGGCTTTGCGCTGTGGCCTCACCCAGACTCAAGCCATCAAGCACCCGCGCCAGTGCCCAGGCCGCTATCGCACAAATGAACCAGACAAAGATCATCAACACACAGGAGGCCCAGCCGATAAAGCTGGTGGAGCCCAACAAAAATGATTGCATGGCCTGCAAAGAATCGGGCGAGAACAGCAGCACCAAAGAGGTCACGGCGCCCAACACCACACCCACAATCACGCCAGCCAGCAGCAAGCGCAAGGTGTGCTGCACGCCACGCGCTAAAGACAAAGTCAGCATCACGGCAAAAACCGCTCCGGCAAAGGCGGCACCTGTCAGACCCAAGCGCACCCAGACGCTGCTGGAAAATACGCTGATGGCCCCACCGCCATCGCTCATCATGCTGCCGCCCACCATACCGGCCCCGCCCCCCATGGCGGCCAGCGCCAAAGCCACGCCCAACGAAGCGCCCGAAGCACTACCCAAGAGATAAGGGTCAGCCAGCGGATTGCGAAACAGCCCTTGGGCCAGCGCGCCGGCCAGGCCCAATAGCGCACCGGCAGCCAGCGCACCCACCGTGCGCGGCAGCCGGATGTCCCAGACAATTTGTTGCGCCATGGCGCGCTCAGAAGCGGGTGTTTGGTCGCCCAACAGCATACCCACCGTGTTTTCAAAACCGGCACTGCCGATACACAGGCCCAATAAAGCCATGGCGACGCACAGCAGCAGCGCCAGCCAAAGCAACCAGCCTGTGCGCGTCGCGTTCATTACGGCTGCGCCTTTGTAGACGGCGCCTTGTCGCTCAGGCATTGCGCCATGATGCGGGCGCTCTCGGCCATGCGCGGACCTGGGCGCACCAACACATCGGACTGTGCAGGCGTGAATATGCAGACGTGGTGCTCGCGAATGGCACGAATACGGCTCCAGCCAGGGCGTTGCTCCAACGCTTCAAGATTCGACTCACCCACCATGATCAAGTCAGGGTTCTCACGCACCACCAACTCCGGATTAATCAACGGGAAAGGGCCGAGTTTGGCGGGCAAAATATTCTTGGCACCCAGACGCGTCAGGATCTCACCAATGAAGGAAGCCTCCCCCGCACCATAGGGGCCGCGGTTGACTTCAAAGTACAAGCGGGTACCGCGCACGCCGGATGGAATACTTTGTGCGGCGGTGTTCACTCCGGCATCGATTTCGCGCCACAGCTTTTGCCCATCCGGCACCTCCAGTAACTGCCCCAGCTTGCCAATCACACGCTGCACATCGGCCTGCGTCTTTGGCTCCAGCGCAAATACCGGAATGCCCAAAGCGGCCAGGCGCTGCGCCCAGCGCGACGACAGGGCCGCCAGCACCACGTCCGGGTGCAATGCCACGATGGCCTCGATGTTGGGGTCCATACCGCCACCCACCTGCGGTAGCTTCTTCACCGATTCCGGAAAGTTGGAATAGCGATCCACACCCACCAAGCGCTGGCATTGGCCCAAAGCACAGACGGTTTCGGTCAGCGATGGCAGCAAGCTGACGATGCGCAGCGGCGCCTTTGGCAATGTCAGCGTGACGCCCTGGTCATCCGTGACCTGCACAGCCTGTGCCGGCCCGGCAACAACAGCAAGGGCAAAAACGGCCAGCGTGAGGAATTGGAAACCAAACGTCATGCGGTGTCTTTCAGTGTGAGTGGCAGGCCGGCCGCCATCAGGGTGACACGGCTGCAGGCACGGGCCACATCCTGGTTCAGGCGGCCCAATGTATCAACAAAGGCGCGCACCTGCGCCCCCATGGGAATCACGCCCATACCAATTTCATTGCCGACCAAGACCACGGGGCCAGACGCCAGAGACAGTGCCTTCAAGAATTGATCGATCGGTGCACTGGCCAGGGCCATGCTGCTGTCGCTGGCAAAGTCGTGCTGGCCATCTTCTGCGCTGGCTGGCATGACCAAATTGGTCAGCCACAGGGTCAGACAATCCACCACCACCAGCGTATCGGACTGGCTCAGACGGTTGAGCGCCTCCGCCAGGGCCACAGGTTCTTCTGCGGTTTGCATGCCGGGCACACGCTCGGTGCGGTCAGCCTGGTGGCGGGCAATACGCAGGCGCATCTCGTCGTCCCAGGGCTGCGCCGTAGCAATCAATACGGCCTTGTGCGCGGGGCTGCTATCCAACCACCGGCGCGCCAACAGCTCGGCACGGCGCGACTTGCCGCTGCGCTGGCCGCCCAGAATCAGTTCGCTATTGGCAATGGTTGTGGGCTGCGTCATGGTTTTGCGCGCTCCTGCAAATCTCGGTCCATCCAACGTGTGATGTGTTGGTGAAGTTTATGCACACCATCAGTAAGCGCAGCCGGACCTGGCTGCAGGATGTCAGGCGATTTGATTTCAAACAGCTGCTGGTTTTTGACAGCGGCCACCTCGCCCCAACCCGCGCGAGCGGCCACGTTTTCAGGGCGAAACTTCTTGCCGCACCATGAGCCAAAAATAATGTCGGGGTTGCGCCGTACGATCTCGGCACCATCGGCAATGATGCGATTCTTGCCCAATGATTCCAGCGACAACTCGGCAAAACAATCATCGCCACCTGCAATGCCCACCAACTCAGACACCCAACGGATGGCGCTGATATGCGGCACATCCCATTCCTCAAAAAATACGGAGGGTCGGCGCGCCCCCGCCGCTACGAGCGCTGCCACTGCCGCCTGCATGGCGCGCAGGTCGGCTTGCATCGCGGCAATGCGCTGCAGTCCTTGCTCAGCCTCGCCCACCATGGCCGCCACCTGAAACAGCATGCTGAAAATCTCTGACACGCTGCGTTGGTTGAAGACGGTGACCTGAACGCCATGGCGAATCAAGGCCGCCGCAATATCGGCTTGCAAATCCGAGAAGCCCAGCACGCAATCGGGCTTGAGCGCCAGAATCTTGTCGATCTTGGCAGTCAAGAATGCGCTGACCTTGGGCTTTTCTTCCCGCGCCCGGCGTGGACGCACGGTGTAGCCCGAGATGCCCACGATGCGGCGCTCCTGGCCCAACAGATACAACCACTCTGTCGTCTCTTCGGTGAGACAGACGATGCGCTGGGGGCCCCGTGCAAAGTCCAGCGTATCCGTGCCCATCGCAGTGTCTCCGTGCGGCGCACCTGGATGCGCGCTGGATTGGTATAGCGCTGCGCTCATGCAAGTTCCTGCGGGGCTGGGCTGAACAACTCGGCCACCGCACTGGGCGAGGATGGAAACCAGGCGTGAAAGTAGCTGGCGCGCACAGACCCTTGCTGCCACATGGCCTCACCCGCATCCTGCAAGACGGCAGCGTCAGGTCTAGCGGTCCGTGTGGCGGCTTGCATGGTGGTGGCCGTGGTGGAAAAGTGAAAGGTATGGCCGCGCAGTGTGCCGGATTTCAGTGTCAACTGTTGTGGACCCAGGGCCGCCAACCGTTTTTGCATGCTGACCACGCCTGACAGCAAGCCCCACTGCGCGTGGCTCTTGCCGTCCACAGTGACCAGCGTGTCCAGTAAAGCCATCATTCCGCCGCACTCGGCCCAAACTGGCAGACCGGCGGCGATGTGTTGCGCCAGGCCTTCCCGGGTTAATGTGCTCGCAGCAATTTTGTCGGCATGCAGTTCCGGGTAACCACCGGGCAGCCAAACCGCATCGCATGCGGGCACAGCCTCATTCTCCAGCGGCGAAAAGAAGCGCAGATCAGCGCCCATGGCCTGCAGGCAATCCAGGTTGGCGGCATATAAAAAACAGAAGGCGGCATCGCGGGCCACGGCGATCACCTTGCCTTGCAGCAATCTGGTTGTTGCCTGCTTTGCGCAATTTTCGGCGGGTTGGAATTCGGTGTTCCAACACTGCAAATCCTCCAGAGTCATCCGGCCCAGCGGCGTATCGGCCAGCGCGTCGGCCGCCGCATCAAGGCGCATCAAAGCATCGGGGACCTCACTTGCAACCGTCAGGCCCAGGTGGCGTTCGGGCAAGACCAGTGCCGGGTTGTGCATCAGCGCACCCAGCCAGTCCTGCGGCTGATTCAAGCTATCACGCAACATGTCGGAGTGGCCTGTGCCCGCGACGCGATTCGCCAGCACACCTGCCCAAGGCAGCCCGCTCTGGCAATGCTGCAGGCCAAAGGCCAAAGCGCCAAAGGTGCCCGCCATGGCGGACGCATCCACCACCGCCAGCACATGCAGGCCGAAGCGCCGCGCCAGGTCGGCAGCACTCGGCGTGCCATCAAACAAGCCCATCACCCCTTCCACGATGATCAGGTCGGCGTCCGCAGCGGCCGCCGACAGCCGCGCGCGGCAATCTGCCTCGCCGGTCATCCACAAATCAAGCTGGTAAACCGGTGCCCCGCTGGCCAGCGTATGCCAGTGCGGGTCCAGAAAATCCGGACCACACTTGAACACCCGCACCCGACGGCCCTGTCGCGCATGCAAGCGCGCCAAGGCCGAGGTAACCGTGGTCTTGCCCTGGCCGGAGGCTGGGGCTGCGACTAGGATGGCGGGGCAAGTCTGCCGTGCGGATTGAGAGTGCATGACAGCAAATCAGCGCTTGGGCGTCCAGGTAACACCGGCATACAGACTGAGGGGTTGCTGGTTGTAGCCGTAGACGGTCTGGTATTTCTCATCCGTCACGTTGTCGATGCGGGACTTGAAAAGCCATTCGGATGAAAGCCGATATGACAGGGTGAGATCCAGCACGGTATAGGCGGGCAGGTTCAAATTGCTTGATGGGCCAACCGGGTCGTAATAAACATCAGGGCGCTCACCTGCATAGCGAACATCTCCTCCGACATTCCACGCACCCAGATTCTGGGAAAGTCCCAAGGAAATCATGGTGCGCGCTCGGCGCTGCAATACCTGTCCGGTAAGTGCATTCACAGGATTCTGCTCGGTCCAACTGGCACGCGCTTCGGTATTGCCATAGGTGGCGCGGTAAGAAAACTCCACGCCGGTGTTGCGAGTCTGGTTGATGTTGGTGAATTTGGTCCCAACGTACTCAAGCTGATCTTGCATACGGGTGTCGAAATAGGTTGCCCGCAAGAGTTGCTTTTCCTTTTCATACTGCAGACCCACTTCGTGGCTTTGTGCCAACTCGGGCTTGAGCAAAGGATTGCCATAGTCCGGCAGATACAGATAACCCAACGGCGGCGCGTTGAAGGCACTTGAATTGCTGGCCGTGATCTTCCAGCTATCTGACAAAGAATAACCCGCACCCACATAAAAGGTATCTTGCGCAAGGTTACCCACTTTGTCGCTACGAACGTTCAATTGAAGTGTCGCCGCGCCAAAGCATCCCTCAAGCCCCAAAAACACCGCATCCGCTACTCGACTCTGATCATAAGGAGGTGAATAAATACTGTCCGAATAGGTGTCTATATGCTGGTGCTGCTCTTCGAGACCAGCAGTGCCAAGCCAGTAGTCACCTATTGGCAAATTATTGACCCAACTGAGAACGTCAGCCTTGGTATTGAATCTAGAAATGTTAGTGTCAAGAGAAAAGCTGCGATCGGACTGTTCGCTATAGCTCAAGTGGCTGTGCCACCGGCCCCAGGTGTTGTCTGAATACAGCGTTGCCTGATTCAAATTCGTATGGGCTGACTGCTGGTCCACTGGCGTCAGCCATGTGGCGTCGTAGCTGGTTTTCCCCTCGCTCTGGGTTATCTGAAAGCCAATCCGATGGTCCTTGGTCAATGCGTGCGAAATGGACGCATGCGAAGAAACATTTTGATAACCGTCGGGATCGGGATTGGCGGTCGAATATTGCACCGTGTTGATCGAAGAAAATCCATCTGTGGTGTACCGACTCGCTCCCGCGTTCAGCGTCGTGTCGCCAGCGCGCATGCTGGCGCCTGCGCTAATTTTTGCTGTGCCACGGGGCCCAACTTCCAGTGAGAGATTGGCGCTAGGGTCACGGCTCTCGTTGCGCGTGAATATCTGAATGACGCCGCCAATTGCACCCGACCCGTAAATTGCAGAGACATTGCCCCTAACCACCTCCACGCGCTCCACGTTATCCAGCATGATGTGCTCCAGACTGACCGTGCCGGAAGCATCCTGCTTATTCTGAGGAACACCATCTATCAATACCAGCGTGTCCAAAGATGCGAGTCCCCTCAAGAAGACCGAAGACACGGTACCGATGCCGCCGTTTTGGGTGCGCTGCAAACTCGCATCACGTTGCAACAAAGTGACCAGGTCGGTAGCCTGGGACTGCTCAATATCTTCCCGCGTGATCACGGTTGTATGGGCAGAGGCAGAACTCAGCAACTGAGGATTGCGACTCGCCGTCACCACCACCTCGCCCAAACTGTGATTGGGGTCCGTTTGTGCAGAGGCCGAAAAAGCGGAAACACAGGCGAGCGAAAGCACGCTCAGACGTGCGCGGTTAATAGAAAATTTCATAAAGAGAACTACCCGACTAAAAAACCCTCGCCGTCTTCCCCGACAGCACTTGGGCGTTAAGGCCGCACTCGCGTGCAGCTACCTTGTTGGCCGGTATCCGGGCTGGTGGAGCTACCTCCATCGCCTTCCCGGACGCATGTTCAAGCGTCCAGTGGCTGTGATGAAAGCGGCGTCTTGCGACGCGTCCACTTACCGTTGCGGGGGCAGCGCAGGTTAGGCGGGCCTAGATAGGCTCAACCCTCCTGCTTCCCGTTGAACTGCGGCATGTGAACCACACCGCGAGCACCAACGCCAGGATTTTAACCCGATGGCATCTGGCAAAACCCTACAATGCGACTTCTATGGCGAACAACGCGACCCCCATGCCGAACCCGTCTCAAATTGACCAAATTGCCGAACGTGTGGAGCGCCTGCTACTGCGCTATGCCGAGGTCCAGCGCACGAACGTGCTGCTGGCAAAACAGGTGGAGACGCTTACCCACGAGCGCGATTCACTCAAATCGCGCCTGAGCGCGGCGCGCTCTCGGGTCGACGCCTTGCTGGAGCGGCTACCTGAGACCAGCGCCACCCAGAAAGACACCCCATGAACCAGCTCGAAGTGCAAATCATGGGTCAAAGCTATTTGCTGGGTTGCCCCGAGGGCGGCGAAGCGCGATTGCGCGAAGCCGTGCTGCGCGTAGACGAGGCGATGTGCAAGATTCGTGATGCAGGCAAAGTGCGTGCGCGTGACCGCATTGCCGTGCTGGCAGCACTGAATCTGGCATTTGACTTGGCTGACAAAGTTGAACCCGCTACGAGTGAACTCAAGAGCAGCCCGGTTAACACAACCGGTACAGTTTCATCTGATAGCGAAGTTCTGCACAACCTGTTGGGTCGACTGGACGACGCACTCAGTGAAGACGGTCAGTTGCTTTAACGCGACGGGGCGCTGAAACAAAGCCCTCAAGCTCAATGCTGTGTTTACAGCACCTACAATTCAATTGTCTGCGGTGAGTGCTGGGCTTTATATTTCCTTGTACCAATGCTCTTTGAGCAAGGGTTAGGAACATTGCCCTGTCAGCGTGATCATCTCGCGTTAGATGAACCCAAGGCTGGTGCTGACCTTACCCACCTGAACCATGGTTCAGGATGACGGTCCGGCGCACCGCAGACACCTTTATTTCGCCCCCTCATGACGCTAGAGCCCCAACTCATACTTGAACTCGCCGTGCTCGGCCTCTGTACCGGCTATGTGGCTGGTTTGCTAGGCATCGGAGGCGGCATGCTGCTGGGGCCTTTTATCACCATTATTCTGTCTGCGCGCGGCGTGCCGGCTGATCTAGCCGTCAAGATGGCCATTGCCACTTCCATGGGCACCATCATTTTTACGTCGATTTCCAGCGTGCGTGCGCACCACAAGCGTGGTGCTGTGAAGTGGGATATTGCTCGTGGACTGGCACCCGGAATCGTACTGGGCAGTATGGTGGGAAGCATCGGAATTTTCTCCGTTCTGAAGGGCACTACGCTGGCCCTTGTCTTTGCGGGGTTCATCGGATTTTCTGCAACCCAGATGCTCCTCAACAAGAAGCCTCAACCGGGACGCAACATGCCCGGCTTTGCTGGCCAATTAGGAGCCGGCGCCGTAGTCGGCCTGATTTCCGGGCTGGTAGGTGCCGGGGGTGGTTTTATCAGCGTCCCCTTTATGGTGGCGCACAACGTGCTCATCATTAATGCTGTGGCTACCAGCGCCGCACTGGGATTTCCGATTGCGCTTGCCAATGCAACCGGTTACGCCATCAGCGGTCAAGGCGTCGCAGGCCTACCGACGTGGTCGTTCGGCTATATCTGGTTACCCGCTCTGCTGGTGGTGGCAAGTTGCAGTGTGCTAACTGCACCACTGGGCGCCAGGATGGCACACGCCTTACCGGTGACGCAACTCAAGCGCGTGTTCGCGGCCTTGCTGTATGCACTGGCAGCCTATATGTTGTGGAAAGGCCTGCACGGGTAGGCCTTCTCAGGTTTCACTGAATAGGCGTGAAACCGCTGGAATTTTGTGAGGGTTCGAAAAAGTAGTAAACCCGCGGACGGGGCTGTAGATAGTCGAGGGCTGCGGAAGGCAGTGTCGAGGGTTTTAAACTGCGCCGAATGCTCGCGTTAGGAGCATGTTCCAGGTCGAGAATCACCGCCTCATGCCTGGGTACGGAAGGCTCGTGCACGATCACACGGGGCTTCAGCGGTCGCGCTGAATTGACTGCAACCACGATGGCATGCCGCTCGTCATTGAGTTGCACCACCGAGCCTGGCGGATAGACCCCCATCATGCGGACAAAAGCGCTCAAGGTTGCGCCGTCAAAGCGCGTTTTTTGCTGGGCAAAAATCATTGCCAGCGCTTCATGCGGCGTCATCGCAGCACTAGGCTTTGACGGATTGCACAACCCGTCATAGCGGTTGACCACGGCCAGTATGCGTGCATTCAAAGATTGCCCTTCCAGTTTGATCCGCTCTGGAAATCCGCTTCCATCGGCCAGTTCGTGGTGTTGTGCAATTGCGCGTATCACCCCGGGCCGCAACTGCATCTCTTTCGACATGCGCACACCTTGGCTCACATGTTCCTGGTACACCTTGATTTCGGCACTGGAAAAATTTTCTTCCAGCCTGCGTACGCGTTCCGGCAGCGCCACCTTGCCCATGTCGTGCAGAAAAGCGGCCATACCCAGGTCCTCAAGATCTGCTCCTTGCACGCCCATCGCGCGCCCGAGCAATAACGAGATGATGGCAACATTCACCGGGTGAAGCGAAGCCTTGTCACCCGCTGCTTCAGTCAACAGGCGAATGGCGATGTCCCCTTGTTGCTGAATTTCGGAGGACAACGCATAGACCATTGTCTGGCACTGCTTTGCTGCTTCCAGGGGCTTTGATTGCAACAGCCCAAGGGTACGATGGTATTGTTGCGCTGACTCGCTAAAACGCTGCTCACAAATTGCGAGATCTTGCTGTTGGCGAACGCGCAAAGCCAGTCGCGCTTGCTGCACTTTGAGTGCCTGCTGTGCAGATTCCCGTTCCAGAGTTTGCCGGATGCTCTCTTGAGCATTCAGGGTTTTCTCGGAACTGCCCGATTCATCGGGTGACTCGCTTTTAGACGGTACATAGCGTATGCGTCCAACCCCCAAACCTTTCAGAATCTCGATTTGTCTTTCGGTCGCAATCTTGAAGCGACTAGTAGGAAATGGATGCGCCATCCAGCCGACATCAAGATCGACAAATAAGCCAAGGCGTAAATCCTGCAAATCAACAAAATCGAAATCGTCTTTTTTCATATGAACAAAGTGCCGACGCTATGCGTTTCCTTGGTTGGTGCCCGAACTCCCTTAGACCAATTATGCTGCGCTCAATGTGAGGATTTATTGAATCCGCTCCGTCAAAGTGCCAAAGACTTTGCACTGTGTAGGATTTCGCTCACACAGTCTGTATCACGATGTAAAAAAAAAACCTGCATGCGCTTAAGCACAAGCAGGGTTTAGACAAATGCACAAAAAGTCCGGGCGTCCGCCCGGACAGAAAGTGGCATTAGCCCATGTGTAAACCACCGTTGACGGAGAAATCCGCACCGGTGGAGTAGCTGCCGTCATCAGACGCCAGCCAGGCGATGATGGATGCAATTTCACTCGGTTCACCCAGGCGTTTGACTGGCACCGTCGCGACGATCTTGGCCAGTACATCTTCGCGAATGGCCTTGACCATGTCGGTGCCGATGTAGCCAGGGCTAACGGTGTTAACCGTCACGCCCTTGTTGGCGAGCTCTTGCGCCAATGCCATGGTGAAACCGTGCATACCAGCCTTGGCGGCCGAGTAGTTGGTTTGACCAGCCTGACCCTTGGCGCCGTTAACCGAAGAGATGTTGATGATGCGGCCCCAGCCCTTTTCAACCATATCACCAACCACCTGCTTGGTGACGTTGAACATGGAGTTAAGGTTGGTCTCGATCACAGCGTCCCAGTCTTCACGAGACATCTTGAGGAACATGCGGTCACGCGTGATGCCGGCGTTGTTCACCAGAATATCAATGGTGCCGTGGTCGGCCTTGGTCCTGCCGAAGGCTTCTACGGTGGAATCCCAATCACCGACGTTACCGGCGGAAGCGTAAAAGGTGTAGCCCAGTGCTGCCTGCTCGGCAATCCACTTGGCGTGATCACGCGTCGGGCCGCAACCGGCGATAACTTTGAAACCTTCTTTGTGCAGACGCTGGCAAATGGCGGTCCCAATTCCACCCATTCCGCCTGTGACGTACGCTACTTTTTGACTCATTTCTATCTCCTTTTTGATATGGACTGACTAACACTAACAAACCGAATCGCGATGACCTGAGCCTGGCCCAGGGTGCCATCGCGTGAAACCAAGATCAGGCCTTCGCCTTGACGTAACTGCCAGGCGCGGGCATCAAAGCCTTGTATTTGCCCTTGCCGTAGGTTTTGGGTGCGGCAATCTGTTTGCCCGCGTGGCCCTTAAGCCAAGTCGACCAGTCGGTCCACCAACTGCCAGCATGCTCTTGCGCACCATCTATCCAGGCCTCAGCTGTTTTAGGCAGCTTGCCGTCGGCGCGAATCCAGTGGCTACGCTTCTTTTTGGCGGGGGGGTTGATAACACCGGCAATGTGACCGGAGGCACCCATCACAAAGCGCTTCTTGCCTGGCAACACCTGAGTAGAGGCGTAAGAACCGCCAATCGGCACGATATGGTCTTCGCGAGAGCCGTAAATGTAAAACGGGATGTCGACCTTGTTCATGTCGATCTTTTCGCCACAAACAGTGACCTTGCCTGGCTTGATGAGGTTGTTTTCCAGGTAGGTATTGCGCAGGTACCAGGCGTAAAACGGACCAGGCAGATTGGTGCTGTCAGAGTTCCAATACAGCAGGTCAAAGGGCGGCGGTGTCTCGCCCTTGAGGTAGTTGCCAACCACGTAGTTCCACACCAAGTCATTAGGGCGCAAAAAGCTGAAAGTGCTGGCCAGATCGCCGCCCTTCATCAAGCCGCCCTTGCCCAGTTCTGCTTCACGGTACTTAACAAACGACTCGTCAATAAAGACGTCCAGAATGCCCGTGTCGGTAAAGTCCAACAACGTGGTCAGAAGAGTGGCACTGGACACCGGTTTTTCGCCGCGTGCAGCGAGTACTGCCAGTGCTGTGCTGAGCATGGTTCCGCCAACGCAGAAGCCCAGCGCATTGATGGTTGGCGCACCCGTAATCTCTTGCGTGACCGAAATGGCCTTGATAACCGCATCCTCAATGTAGTTGTCCCACGTTTTGTGGCCGAGGGATGCATCCGGGTTACGCCAGCTAACGACAAAAGTGCGGTGTCCTTCAGCCACGGCATAGCGGATCACCGAGTTTTCAGGCTGCAGATCCAGGATGTAAAACTTGTTGATGCAAGGTGGCACCAGCAGGAAAGGCTTTTCGTAAACCTTGGCAGTCAGCGGCTTGTACTCAATCAGCTGGAACAATTCGCTCTCAAAAACCACGGCGCCTTCGGTGGTGGCGACGTTCTTGCCCACTTCAAACAGGCTTTCGTCGGTCATGGAAACATGGCCTTGCTGAATGTCGTGTACCAGGTTTTTGACACCCTTGGCAATGCTCTCGCCCTTGGTGTCAATGGCTTTCTTCTGCGCCTCGGCATTGAATGCCAGGAAGTTGCTCGGCGCAGCAGCGGCTACCCATTGCTCTACCGCAAAGCGAATGCGGTTGCGGGTCTTTTCATCGGCATCTACGGCTTCGGCCAAGCCCATCAGCGTGCGAGAGTTCAGCATGTAGACAGCTGCGGCGTAAGCTGCCATCGGGTTTTCGCTCCAGGAAGCATCGGCAAAACGGCGATCGCCGGTTATCTTGGGCGCCTTAAAGCCCTCGGCAAACAAGCCCATCGCTTCTTTGGAATACTCCTGCTGCAGTTCCTTCAACTTCTCAGGCGAGAAATGAATCTCTGGGGTTTTGCCAGATAAGCCAGGCATGCTTGGAAGACCTGAACCGGCAGCGCTGAGGTCCATCGTCTTGAATGATTCAAGCGCCTTGGACCAGCCATCAGTCATGGACTGCTGAAACTCCTTGGCTGCTTGGTTCCAGAAATCAGGGGAATTTTGGGTCACGTAGTCACCTTTGAATTTTCTCTTAGTTAGACCGCTAGTATCTCAGCTTGAAGGTCCCTTTTTCCTTACAAAGTAATATTTGAAACCGCTATGTATATTGTTCCCATTGCCTGGATTTATGTGGCGTTGATGATGAGTGTGGCTGAGGCCACCAATAGCAATGGCACGGTACTGGGGGCCCTCGTGACCTTCCTTCTATATGGGCTTTTGCCAGTGGGCCTGGTGCTCTACATCATGGGTACGCCCGGGCGCAAACGCCTGTTGCGTGATCGTGACGCAGAGGCGCAAGCGGCCTATGAGGCGAAGCAGACTGCACCTGCCGACTCGCTATCGATCGACGCGCCAGATGCAGGCGGCCATACGCCCGCTGACTCCGTCGCGCCGGTGCGAGAAAAACCTTGAAGCGTTGGTAACCGTACACCAGGCGTCACCTCCGTCATTTCCGAACGTTCGTGCTATTCCCAGCGCATTCAATCTTTGCCGCGCCAGCGCGGGCAAATCGGCCCACCATTTGCCGGCAGCACCCGGTCTGAAACACGCTGCGGCTGAAGGCATATCAGCCACAAATGCCGCCCGCACCTCGTCTCCCACTTCAAAAGCGCTGGGGCCTATACAGGGGCCGAGCCATGCCAGCAAATTACTCCTATTGACCCGTCCGGCGTTTCGAAAAATGGGGTCGAAGGTTTCTGCGGCTTTTTCCAGAACGCCTATGCCCTGTCTGCCCAAAAGGCCACGCCAACCCGCGTGTACTGCAGCCACTTGTCGGCCGTGCATATCACACAACAAGACAGGCAAGCAATCAGCCACCATCACGGTGCAAGCAAGATCATTCTTGGTGGTAAGGGCGCCATCAGCGGCAACGCCGTCAGGCACTTCGGAATCAAGGCGCAGCATCTCCGTTCCGTGCACCTGTTCCATAAACACGGCGCGCACCCCTATATGGGCTTGCAACAAGGCCCGGTTGACACCTACCCGCTCGGGGTCGTCTCCCACATGCAGGCCCAAGTTAAGGCTGGCATACCGACCATCAGAGTTTCCGCCAAGGCGCGTACTACAGCACGCGCGTACCGAGGCAGGGGCGGGCCAGTCGGGAACTAACCAGTCGAAGTTATCAGATTGCATAGGCCAAAGCATAATCTGCCGGATTCATATCAATTTCTCGGAGCCCCCATGATTCTCGAATTGGCAGACATTCGCATCCATCCCGGTCAAAGCGCTGCATTTGACGAGGCCATTGTGCGTGGCTTGCGCGATGTGATTTCTCACAGCAAGGGCTTTCAGGGTTTCAAAATCAACCAGGGAATTGAAAACCCTGAACGCTACGTGCTGCAAATTTTTTGGGAGACACTGGAAAACCACACGGTGGACTTCCGGCAATCCGATGCGTTCACCCAATGGCGCGCCATCGTGGGGCCCTTTTTTGCCGCGCCGCCCGTGGTGGAGCACTTTGTTTTGCTGAACAAGTCTGACTAAATCGA
>CAIQYP010000029.1 GCA_903876045.1 uncultured beta proteobacterium
AAAGGAGGAGCCCGCTTAAGCGGGCGGGGGACACGAACGGAACCATCTACCCCGCTGTCATCGGCCAGAAAATAGGCATGAGCGCAGAAGCCACAATGCATGTATTCCTGAACCTTTGAAGCAGACCCCGTGCGCAACACCATCCCCATCCGCTACATCAACCCCGTATTCCGGCCGCCCAGCGAAGCCCAGTCCCTCATCCTGCCGGTGACCAACGGCTGCTCCTGGAACAAATGCACCTACTGCGAGATGTATACCGCGCCACAAAAGAAGTTTGCCCTGCGCGATGAGACCGAAGCGTTGGACGCTCTGCGCCAAATCGGCGAACAGTTTCCCGGCCAGGTGCAACGCGTTTTTCTGGGCGATGGCGATGCCATGGTTTTATCCACCCGCCGCCTGATGACCTTGCTGCAAGCCATCAAAGATCAATTACCCCAAGTGCGGCGTATTTCAAGCTACTGCCTGCCGCGCAATGTGCGCAACAAAACGGTGGCAGAACTGACGGAGCTGCGCGCAGCGGGTTTGTCCATGGTGTATGTGGGTGCCGAATCAGGCGACGATGGGGTGCTGCAAAAGATCAACAAGGGCGAGACTTTCGAGACCACCGTTGACGCGTTGGACAAACTGGGCCAAGCCGGAATGACACGCTCGGTGATGTTGCTCAACGGGCTGGGCGGGCGCGTGCATTCCGAGCAGCACGCGCTGCAATCGGCGCGACTGGCTAACCTGACCCAGCCGGAATTTCTGGCCACGCTGGTGGTCAGCTTTCCACAAGGCGAAGCGCGATTTCGACAGAATTTCCCGGAGTGGGAACCCCTGAATCCGCAGGAGCTGTTTGTAGAAATGCAACAATTTCTTCAGGCACTGGAACTCAAGCGCACCGTCTTTCGCAGCGACCACGCCTCCAACTGGTTGGTGCTCAAAGGGGTGCTGGGGGCAGAAAAGTCCCGGCTGCTGCAAGAAGTGGAGCGTGCCATTCAGCAACCGGAATCGGCGCGTTTGCGGGCGGAGTGGCAGCGCGGACTATGAGTGGAAACCCGCGTATGGCAGGTGCGAACCGCACTGCAAATTTTCAAAAATTCTTAGAGAAGAATTTGTTAAAACGGGTATTTGAATCGGCTAATTCGCGGTACGCTCCGTGAATCACATAAATGTCTGAAAGGCAGCGAGCGCGCTGCCTTCAGCAGTCAGCGTTGGAGGTACCGCGTAGTGCGCATAGTGGCCAATGAGCGAACCATCCCGCGACTGCATCTCGTGGGCACGCTGATCATTGCCATCACGTTAACCGTTTCGCTGGGCGCCTTCTTTGTGTGGCGCAGTGGCGCGGAGCAACAAGCCTCTTTGCAGCGAATTGCCGCATCGGCCAGCGCGCAACAGGAATCCCGCTTACGTTCTGAAATGGAGTCCGCCTCCAGCTACATTGAGTTCACCCGCCAGCGCACGCAGGATGTGCTCAAACGCAGCATCCGTGATCAGGTCGACACGGCCATGCAGATCACACAATCCATTTACCAGCGCGAGATAAAAAGTAAACCGGTCGAAGAAGTCAAGCGCAGCATCATCGAAGCGCTGCGCAACGCGCGCTTTTACGAAGGCCGTGGCTACTACTTTATTGATGACCTGAACGGCAAATTCATCCTGCTGCCCACCGCGCCGCAGATTGAAGGAAAAACCAATCTGGACAACCGCGATGACAAGGGGCATTTCATCATGCGTGGCCTGATCGAGGCGGCGCAAAGGCCCGATGGCGAAGGCTATTCCAGCTACCGTTGGTACACACCCGACAACCCAAAGGTAATGGACGACAAGCTTGCTTATGTACGCTTGTTTGCACCCTTCGACTGGCTCATCGGGACTGGCGATTACACCTACAAATGGGAGCAATTGCAGAAACAGGAAGCCATCAACCGATTGCGATCACAGCGCTTTGGCAAGAGTGGATACATCGCCGTCATAGACAGCGAAGGCAATTCTCTGCTCTCCCCCTCAGACCGTAGCCTGGAGGGGCGCAACTACAAGAACTTCCGTCCTGCGCAGCGCGAAGTACTCGAACAGATCCTGGGCAAAGCGGCACAGGGCGGCGGCATATCGCATTACCAATGGGCAACTTCAGGCGACGGGGTTCAGCGGGCCAAAACTGCGCTGGTACGCCGGATAGAGCCCTGGGGTTGGACACTAATGGCGACGATTGAGGACGACGAGTTGCAAGGCACTCTGAATCAGGAGTTGTCACACCTCTCCGATTCAGCTTCTGAGCGTTGGACGCAACTAATCGTGGCCATGCTGATCGCACTCACCTCCGGTCTGGCGGCTTCTTACGCCTTTGCCAACTGGTCGGGCACTTTGTTTACCAGATTCCATACCGAGACGGCCGAGAAGAAGCGCGTCATCGAAGAGAGCGGGGCGCT
>CAIQYP010000030.1 GCA_903876045.1 uncultured beta proteobacterium
ATGATCATCTCGGTTTCCGCAGGCTTGGTGTGTGTGATGTAGATGGGATAGCGTTGGTCTCTGGAAATGTTGTCAAGTTCATGCGCCAGCGATTCCGGCGACAAGTGCAGGCTGCGACGGGCCAGGTCCTTTTCGCGGTTGCTAAACGCGGTCTCGATCACCAGCATAGCCACGTTGAGTTGATTGACGCGCTGCCAAAAGGCCGGGTTGCGCTCGGTATCGCCACTAAAGACCCAGCAACCGTTGCCCGAAGTGATCGCAAATCCGGCAGCCGGCACGGTATGCACGGCTGGCAAGACTTCCACCACCTTGTTGTGAAACTGCAGCGTCTGTCCGGTCTCAATTTCATGAAAGGAGACAAAGGGCTGTTCGACTGACGGAATGCGGGTGAAGTCAGGCCAGATCACATCGTTGAATATGTGGGCCTTGAGGGCGGCAATGGTGCCTGCGAGGGCATAGATATTTAACGGCTTCTGGCGCTGTGACGCCACCGAGTCCACCATCAAAGGTAGCGCAGCCACATGGTCCAGGTGCGAATGGGTCAGCAATACGCTGTCCACCGCCCGCATTTCATCCAGCGTCAGATCACCCACGCCGGTGCCGGCATCGACCAACACATCGCCATCAATCAAGAACGACGTAGTTCTACAGTCTTTGGCAATAGCGCCGGAGCAACCTAGTACACGAACTTTCACAACGGGCGCCTCATTTGGTTTCGAAATTGGTGGCGCCATCCCAGTCGGGATCAAACGGCAGCAATCTCATGGAGGCTACCCGTTCCGAGTACAACTGGTACAGGTATTTTTTGGCATTCATGCGCATTAAATTTATCAAGAGCACATCCGCCTGGTCCCAGTTCTGGGCGCGGTAGGCTTTAAGAAAACTGCCCCAGGTCTTGAGCTCGGTGGCGGCTTCTTCATTCAACCGGTTGGCTGGAGCCATCGGCCAGAAAATTGCAACGGCCAGCTCCTTGCCCTTGACGCGAACCCGGTCCAGTTCCTGCCAGGCAAAGTCGGGCGCCAGTTTGCGCGTGGACTCGCTGACGACGATATCCACCCCGTAGGCCTTGGAAAGCCCTTCCAGCCGCGAGCCCAGGTTCACCGAATCGCCGATCACGGTATAGGCGCGCCGTATGTTGGAGCCCATATCCCCCACGCACATGGTGCCGGTATTCAGGCCGATGCCGATACCGATTTCAGGCAAATTCTTAGCCCTGTGTTCCTGGTTGATGCCACGCACCGCGTTGGCCATTTCCATGGCGGACTTAACCGCCAGATGCGCATGTTCGGCAGACTCCACCGGAGCACCCCAAAAGGCCATGACACAGTCGCCCATGTATTTGTCAATCGTGCCCCTGTTGCCACGAATCAAACTGGTCAGATTGCTGAAAACACCCGTCAACAATTCCTGCAACTGGGTCGGCTCCATCTTTTCCGACATTTTGGTAAAGCCCCGCATATCGCAGAACATGACGGTCAACTCGCGGTTGGTGGCCTTCATGGAGTAGGCGTCGGGGTCTTTCACCATTTCATCCACCAACTCCGGTGGCACATAAGTACCAAACAGATTGGCCAATTCGCGCTTGGTGCGGCTTTCCACAAAATAGCCATAGCTCATGTTCAAGCCAAAGGCGGTCAGCGCCATGCACAACGAGGAGGCCAGTGGCAGCACCAGACCAAACGACTGGTAGAGCCAGAAATTAACGCCCACCAGCGCCGCAATGACGCCAGCATTCAGCCCCACCGCCTGCAAAGCGGGAAGAAGCGGCAGGCCAAAAGCCAGAATCAACCCGGCAATGATCAAGGCCAACACTTCATAGCCCAGGGCATAGTCCGGCCGTAGCAAGGCATTGCCATCCAGCAGGCCGGAGATCAGGTTGGCGTGGGTTTCCACGCCCGGATAGGCCTCGCTCATGGGCGTGACACGCAAGTCCAGCAGGCCTGGGGCGGTGGCGCCGACCAGCACAATTTTGTCCTTGAGGATACCCGGCGGTACGCGGTGCATTAAGACGTCGGAGGCAGATAAATATTTGAATGAGCCACCGCTGGCGCCTGCCGGGCCTCGAAAAGGCACGAGGGTGGCCACCCGTTCGTCCACCGGTATGGCCAGACTCTTGTCGCCTTGTTTAAGCAACACGCGGTCCATCCCCTGGTAACTACGCGACAGAAATTTTTCGTTGGAAAACCCTGGCGCCACCGATGGCGAACCGGCAATCACCCGGAACATGGCCAGTGCCAGAGATTCGTAATAGCGCCCCTTGTACTCCGCCAGCAAAGGCAAAGAGCGCACCACGCCGTCGCGGTCGGTAATCGAATTGAAGAAGCCGGCGATCGGTGCGGCTTTGGCAATCACCTCAATATTGGAGCCATATCCATTCCAGGAGGTGGAGCGGATGGTGCGTCCTTGCAATACCTCGTTGGTCATCACCGACTCGGGCAATACGCCACTGGTACGAGATTGCCCTTCGCTGTTGAGGTAATAGCCCAGCACCACCGGGCGGTTCGCCAGGGACTTGGCGAATTGACCATCGTAGTCAAGCGTCGTCTGCAGACCACGCAAGCGTTCAGTAAACCCCGCCTGATCCTTCAATTCATTTTGCGCCAGCGCATTGAGTTGGGCTAAACCTGAACTGTTGTCCGCCTCCGCAAACACGACGTCAAATCCCAGCAGCGCAATCTTTTGTTGGTCGAACAACTCATCCACCAATTCCGCCATGTGCTTGCGCCCCCACGGCCAGCGCCCCACTTCAGACAGGCTCTTCTCGTCAATGTCGACGATAACGATCCGCTCATCCAGGGTCTTGGGCGCAGTGGCGCGCAAACGCGCGTCGTAAATGATGTCGTCCAGGCGTTGCAGTACGTCCAGTCGCAATACGCCGACCGCATGAAGTAAAGCTAACAGCAGTGGCAAAAAGGTAACTGCGATTCTGGGCCAGTGCTTGCCGACGGATCGCATATCAAGCCACGCCGCAATTCAAATGCATGGCCGGGCGGTGCTTCTACCGCCGCCTAGACTTGCACGAACTGCATCTGCGTGCCGGCCAACTCAATCACGTCGCCGTTTCGCAAGGGCACCGGGTCGGAAGTAATCGCCTTGCCGTTCAGTGTGGGGTTGCCGCCACCTTCGACGTGGTGCACCACATAACCGTGGTGACGCTTGGTAATGGCCGCCACGGCCACAGCGGGCTTGCCAATGGTGGTGACAACTTTAGTAAGCGGCACTTCGCGTCCCGCAGCTGCACCACTCAGGACCTTGATGCTAGCCGAGGCCGAACTACCTGAGTCCGCGACGCCAGAAGTCGAATGGCTAGTCGCGGCAGGTGCTGCGGCCGCTACCGGACTTGCCGGTTGCACTGAAACAGGAGGCACAGGAGATGCCGTGGGTCGGGACTTGACCACCATGGTCTTGTCAAAATTATCCCCTGCACTGTCGCCAAAAAACTTGATTTTGTATTTCCCCACCTCAATGCCGTCGCCGTTTTGCAAGGCTTGCTTCTTGATCGCCTTGCCGTTGACGTAGGTGCCATTGGTGCTGTTGAGATCTTCGAGCACGACCTCGGGACCGTTCATATGAATAACAGCGTGCTCTCCGCTGACTGCAAGGTTGTCAATAACGATGTCGTTATAGGGCCTACGACCCAAGGTAGTTCTATCCTTGGAGAGTTGCACTTCCTTGATAACAACCTCGTCGATCGACACGATCATTTTCGGCATGACCGGCTCCTTTTTCTGTAGTTTGAATTTGGAAAACTAAACACGCGTTATTTCCCTAGCAATCTCGCGATTAAACCCCGCTTTTCGGTGGCTTCCAGGACTTCCACCATTAAAACGGAAATATTATCCCGGCCGCCATTGTCGTTGGCAGCATCCACCAGCAACTGCACTTTTTGCTCCAACCCACCTTCGGCACCCAAGATTTTAGCGATAGCCGCATCCTGCACCATATCCGATAGTCCGTCCGAGCACATCAGGTAAAAATCACCTAATTCCACAGGGTATTCGTTAACTTCCAGTAGCACGATCTCTTCCACACCCAATGCCCGCGTCACCAGGTTCTTTATATTCGAATGTTGAGCCTGCTCGAGTGTGACGAGCCCGGCATCAATCTGCTCCTGCAAAAGTGAATGGTCGCGTGAAATTTGTTCGAGTTTGCCTGCTCGCCAGCGGTAGCAGCGCGAGTCTCCAATATGTCCCAGCACAAGTACATCATCGCGGAACACTCCCACCACCAGTGTGGTGCCCATCCCGGAGTAGTTAGAGTTGGAATTGGCCGCGTTGAAAATGGACAGATTGGCGCTGTCGACGCAGATCTCCATTGCGCGTCGCACTTCCTTGGCACGGGCCGTTCCACCCACTTCGGTAAGCCAGCGGCTCATTTCGGACTTGATGAAAGCAGTGGCCATGCCACTGGCAATTTCGCCGGCGTTGTAACCGCCCATGCCGTCCGCCAGCACGGCTAAGCGTGTTTCTTCATCTACTGCGACCGAATCTTCGTTGTTATCTCGAGACCGACCCGTATCCGTTTTAGCGCAAAATTTATAAATCATTCTTCTCTTTATATTTCAATGTCCGTCGCATCATCTTTCCTCACCGGGCCTGCTGACAAGCCCGGGATGGTGGATGCAAAGCTAACAGTTTTTTCTAACCCTGAAGATTCCTGAGCGCTGGCGCTGGCCGACTTGACATCGCGCTGACCCGCCAATTGCAATTCCACGGCAAGCAAATCTGCCGCAAACTGGTCGCCGGTCTGGTAACGCGTTTCAGGCCGCTTGCTCAAGGCCAGTGCCACGACATTGGCCAGGTTTTCCGGCAGCTCGGGGCGAATGATGCGAATGTCAGCAGCCTCTTCATTGGCAATTTTGAACATCAATTCGGACATCGAGTCTCCCCTGAAAGGCAGTACACCAGCCAGCATCTGGTAGAGCATAACGCCCAGCGAATACAAGTCCGAGCGGCCGTCCACTTTTTTGCCTGCTAATTGCTCCGGCGACATGAAGCTTGGGGTACCCAGCACCAGCCCGGTCTTGGTCTTGCTGGAATCGGTGATGCGTGCAATGCCGAAGTCGGTCACCTTGACAGTGTCGCTTTCACGTTCATACATGATGTTTGCTGGCTTGATGTCACGGTGCACCACGTTCTGCGTGTGCGCATAAGCCAGGGCCTCAGCCACCCTGGCCACAATGCTGAGCACCTTGGTCACCGGCAACAATTGGCCACCCTTGCAAAAATCGGCCAGGTCACTTCCCTTGAGGAACTCCATGGCAATAAAGGCCAGATCATGTTCCTCACCGGCATCAAATATGGTGACGATATTCTGGTGTTGCAGGCGCCCGGCCGTTTCGGCCTCGCGAAAGAAGCGCTCACGGGCATCGATCAATTCATCGCCGGCAAACTCCTGGCTCAAGGCCATGGTTTTGATAGCCACTACGCGCCCAATCTTGGGGTCCTTGCCAAGGTACACCACACCCATGGCGCCCTTACCCAGTTCTTTTTCGACCTGGTAGCGTCCCAGCATGGGCTTCTCTACAGCGCCGCCATCCAGCAGCATCGTGCCTCCCGGATGTGCGCCTCCACCGCCTAGCATCACCGTTTCCGACAGATTCTTGGCCCGATTGAGCTTGGCCTTGAGGTCTTTGTAATCCGGATCAAACGCGGCCATGTGCTGGTATACGGCTTCGGCCTTGTTGAACTGGCGTTTACGTTCAAAGTCCAGTGCCAGGCTATACAGGTTGCCCATCACGGCATCCGCCATGGGCACGCGACGGAATCGGTCGAACGCCATGTCCAACTGACCCTGCCCTTGCAGTGCCAGGCCCATCATGCGGTTGGTCTCGGCCGACTCTTCGTCCGATTTGACCTTGCCCGCCTCGGTCATCAGGAAACGCTTGGTGGTCAACGCCAGATGGCCCAATACCAGCGCAGTGGCGGGGAATACCAGCTTGATCCAGGTTGCCGCGGTAGAAAGAAGCCCAAATTCTGCCGCCAGCAACAACACAAAAAGTGCAAAGGTAAACGTCGCAGCCTTGCCCGCTGACAGGCGTGGCACACCGGCAATCACGTAGGCGGCAATCAACAGAACAGCACCCAGTGATGCCCATACGCTCCACGAAGGCTGGACGATGAAATGCTCGTTCAAAATACTGGAAGTAATGTGCGCCACAGTCTCTGCGGGCGACAACCCGGAATAGCCTGGAACCGGGAACTGAACCCCCACACCCGCCGCAGTAGCGCCGATGATGACAATCTTGTCCGCGTATTTGCTAGCTGGGATTTTGCCGGTCAACACGTCGTAAAAAGAATCCACTGCAAAGGCTGGCTTGCCGTCATGCCCACGATAGAACTGCGGCAACATCAGCGCGGACTCATCCGTGCGCACCCGCAACTTGCCGATTTGCACCGATTCCCCCGGGTTGAGCTTGATGTCCGAGGGACCCAGATTCAAGCTCTTCCATGCGGCCAGCAAGGCCATGGACGGCACGGCCTTGCCGTAATAGTTCACCAGCAAGGGCTCGACGCGAACCGCACCATCCACGTCCGGGAACTGGTTAAGGTGCCCGATACCTGCGGCGGCATTGCCAATCAATTCAATCGGCTGCTGGCCTCGCATCGCGCTGACTGAAAAACCATTGGGATCGTCCAGCGCACTTTTGAGAGCATAGGCAGGCAAGGGGTTGTCGGGTTTACCCTGCTGCTCACCCAGCGTAAAAACCGATGGCACGAGCACATTGCCGGCCTTCTCCAGGCTAGCTGCCAAAATCGCATCGGTATCCAGCGCGCTCTCGGCCTCGGCAATGAGGGTGCCGATCTGCTCGTTAACGGCACCGACATCCGTTGTACTGCCCAATGCACTCTTCATCTTGCGGATGAACACCAGACCTGGATCCACCTGCGGTTCAAAAAAGAAGGCTGTATGCACGACCGTCTTGGCCTTGGCTGCGGATAATTGGTCAATCAACTTGGCATGCACATCGCGGGGCCAGGGCCAGCGTCCAATGTTGGCAATGCTCTGGTCGTCAATGGCAATTACGGCGATGCGGTCTGAGGGTTGACGTGTTGTACTGGTGCTCGCGAAGTCGTAAAAGCGGCGTTCCAACGTACCGATGAAGTCGGTCGACAGGTGCAATATCACTGTCAATGACAGGATAAGAGCACCAGCGAACCAATCGGCTCGCCAGAAAGCGCCTGCTTTAATTTTGGAAGACTTCGTCAATTGCCACCCCAGCCCCGTGTATCTAACCGGTGTATTCCGGCATATCAACGAGCACGCTCCATTGTATGCAAGGTCTTGGGCGCTAACGTTAGCAGAGCCCACCCGCAGAGACAATAGCCACTTGGGCCAATTGGTTGTGTTTTTGTGACTAACCGGGATTATTTTGGATAAACAAACTTTGAACGGAACGACTCACCAGAAATATCAGCGCACGAGCAGCACTGGCGTCCGGCTCAGTGCAAGCACCTGCGTTGCAACTGAGCCCATGACCATATTGGACAACACGCCATGGCCGTGTGAGCCCATGACCAGCAAGTCGAAGTGATCATCCGCACAGGCCATTGCGATCTGTTCACCGGCATGTCCGATCTTCCAGGTGCCACTGGCCTGAATACCATGGCGCAGTAGAAACTTGATGACTGGAGCGAGCACCTTGTCCGCTTCTTCCGCATGGTACTTTTTAATGTCTTGCTTGCCGATCACGTTTTGGACATGCGTCGGAAGCGCGGCCTGTACATGCAGCAGGCTGTATTGATGCGTAGTCGAAAAAAGTTCACTATGTGTCGCGACGTAAGCCAACATCTTCTTTGTGTACTTGCTTCCATCCACTGCCAGAAGAATTTTCATGTTCAAATCACCAGGGTTGTTTCTATCGGCTGGACTTCTGAGTTGCAAGCATAGTAAGTCTTGTGCGACTGTGTTGCATACCCCTGTTTCAATTTTGCGCGCATCGGCAATGGCCGCAGTAAAGGTGGAGATACTTGGAACAGTTTTTTACGCCATCGTTTCTGTTGGCGGTCGGTCAAGTCATCATGATCGACATTCTTTTGGGTGGCGACAACGCCGTGGTGATTGCACTGGCCTGTCGCAAACTTCCCGGGTCGCTGCGCACCAAGGGCATTGTGTGGGGAACACTGGGTGCGATCGTGCTGCGGGTCGTACTGATCTTCTTTGCCCTGACCTTGCGTGAGATTCCCTACCTGAAGTTGGTGGGCGCACTATTGCTGGTCTGGATTGGCATCAAGTTGCTGGTGCCGGAAGACGAAGATGGTCACCTGGATCTGGACGGCGGAGAACGCCTGTGGACCGCCGTGAAAACCGTGATTGTGGCCGATTTGGTCATGAGCACCGACAACGTTATCGCCATTGCCGGTGCGGCGGAAAACGTGGGTGGTGAGCACAAGATGACGCTGGTGATCTTTGGCTTGCTGGTGTCCATTCCCGTCATCGTGGCCGGCAGCCAGATGGTCATCAAGCTGATGGACCGCTTCCCTTTTGTCACCACACTGGGTGGCATGTTGCTAGGCTGGATTGCCGGCTCCATGGCGCTCAGCGACCCGGCGATTGCGTCAACGATTCCGGATTCTGAGGTACTTCATTACGCCTGCGGTGTGGCCGGAGCTCTACTGGTATTTACGCTTGGCAAGTTGATGGCAAGGCGTACCTAGAGCGAAGCCCAATCGCTACAACCAACATGCGCGAGGTTGGTCGAGCACCATTCGAATCGGCCACAAAAAAACCCAGGTAATCTGCCTGGGTTTTCTTGTGGCCGCGGGGTATTAAGCCCGCGGTAGCTGATGCAAGGTCTGCTTATTTGAGCAGCGCCTTGAGCAACTTGGCCATTTCAGACGGATTGCGTGTGACGGTGAAGCCGCACTCTTCCATCACAGCCAGTTTGGCATCGGCCGTATCGGCACCACCAGAGATCAGCGCACCTGCGTGGCCCATGCGCTTGCCTGCAGGAGCCGTCACACCAGCGATGAAACCAACGATGGGCTTCTTCATGTTGAGCTTGCACCAACGCGCAGCTTCGGCTTCGTCCGGTCCGCCAATTTCGCCAATCATGATGACTGCGTCGGTATCAGGATCGTCGTTGAAGGCGCGCATCACGTCGATGTGCTTCAAGCCATTGATGGGGTCGCCACCAATACCGACAGCAGACGACTGACCCAGACCGATTTCGGTCAATTGCGCAACTGCTTCGTAAGTCAGCGTACCGGAGCGGGAAACCACACCGATGCGACCTTTGCGGTGAATGTGGCCGGGCATGATGCCAATCTTGATTTCATCGGGCGTGATCAGGCCGGGGCAATTGGGTCCGAGCAGCAAAGTCTTCTTGCCGCCGGCGGCTTCCTTGGCCTTCATGCGATTGCGCACTTCCAGCATGTCCTTGACGGGGATGCCTTCGGTGATACAGATGGCCAGGTCCAGGTCGGCTTCAACGGCTTCCCAGATGGCAGCTGCAGCACCGGCAGGTGGCACATAGATCACGGAAACGGTGGCACCGGTTTCCGATGCCGCTTCCTTGACGGAGGCGTAGATCGGGATGTTGAAGATGGACTCGCCAGCCTTCTTGGGGTTCACGCCCGCGACGAAGCAGTTCTTGCCGTTCGCGTATTCCTGGCATTTTTCCGTATGGAACTGACCGGTCTTGCCGGTAATGCCTTGGGTGATGACCTTGGTGTCTTTATTGATGAAGATAGACATATTCG
The DNA here is from genome assembly GCA_903876045.1 of uncultured beta proteobacterium. GTDB lineage: Bacteria > Pseudomonadota > Gammaproteobacteria > Burkholderiales > Burkholderiaceae_C > Allorhodoferax. Next base: position 9,702 of record CAIQYP010000030.1, read on the forward strand.
TGTTCCGCCTTACTTGACCGCTGCCACAATTTTTTGGGCCGCTTCGGCCATGGTGTCGGCGCTGATGATGGGCAGGCCGCTTTCAGCCAGCATCTTCTTGCCGAGTTCTTCGTTGGTGCCCTTCATGCGCACCACCAGCGGCACGGACAGGTTGACTGCCTTGCAAGCGGTGATCACGCCCGTGGCGATGGTGTCGCACTTCATGATGCCGCCAAAGATGTTGACCATGATGGCCTTGACCTTGGGGTTCTTCAACATGATCTTGAAGGCTTCGGTGACCTTCTCGGGGGTAGCACCGCCGCCCACGTCCAAGAAGTTGGCGGGCTCTGCGCCGTACAACTTGATGGTGTCCATGGTGGCCATTGCCAGACCGGCGCCGTTCACCAGGCAGCCGATGTTGCCGTCCAGGCTGATGTAAGCCAGGTCGAACTTGGAAGCTTCCACTTCGGCAGGATCTTCTTCGTCCAGATCGCGGTAAGCCACGATTTCGGGGTGGCGGTACAGCGCGTTGGCGTCAAAGTTGAACTTGGCGTCCAGGGCAATCACATTGCCCTTGCCGTCGCGGTTCAGCGGGTTGATTTCAACCAACGACGCGTCGGTGTCCATGTAGCACTGGTAGAGCTTTTGGAAGATGTCCACGGCTTGTGCGGTGGAACCAGCAGGCATGCCGATGGCGTCTGCAATCTTCTTGGCCTGTTCATCGCCCAGACCGGTCAGGGGGTCGATGAACTCGGTGATGATTTTTTCAGGAGTGGAATGCGCCACTTCCTCGATGTCCATGCCGCCTTCGCTGGAGGCGATAAATGCCACCTTTTGCGTGGCACGGTCGGTCACCACGGAAACGTAGTATTCCTTCTGGATGTCGGCGCCGTCTTCGATGTAGAGGCGACGCACTTTTTGGCCTTCGGGGCCGGTCTGGTGGGTCTTGAGCTGCATGCCCAGGATTTCGCCAGCGATGCGCTTGACGTCTTC
>CAIQYP010000031.1 GCA_903876045.1 uncultured beta proteobacterium
GAGGTTTCATTGAACACGCCCCACGTCGCACTTGACCTGTTTCCCGAATTGCCTAAGCCGGCCATTGAAAAACCCAAACGCGTCAAGCGTGTCGCAGCACCAAAGGTGCTGCAGCAAACGGCCATGCCTTTGCACACTGTGGCGCCTGACGCCGCCTTTTTGGAGATCATGGCCCAACAGCTAGAAGCGCAAGGCGACTTTCGCGTGTTGCGCCGACTGAAACCCCAACTGCACTGGCCGGGTGAGCGCATTGGCGCCGTTACCCGCGTGGTGGTGCTTGACACCGAAACTACTGGCTTGGATCAGGGCAAGGAGAAAATTATTGAATTGGCCATGCTGCGCGTGGACATTGACAACGCCACCGGCCTGCCGGTGGGCGAGGTGCAGGTGTATGACGGCCTGGAAGATCCGGGCAAACCAATCCCGCCTGAGGTAGTGGTGCTCACCGGCATCCACGATGCGGATGTGCAGGGGCAACGCCTGGACGAGGCGCGCGTGGCGCAATTGCTGGAAGGTGCGGACCTCATCATTGCGCACAACGCGGGTTTTGACCGACCTTTTGTGGAGAACCGCATCGCGCAGTTTGCCCATGTGAATTGGGCGTGTTCGTTCGCTGATATCGACTGGAAAGCACAGGGCAGAGGATCGGCAAAGCTGGAAAGCCTTGCGCAATCCAATGGCTGGTTTTACGACGCCCACCGCGCCGAAATGGATTGCCATGCGCTGCTGGCCGTACTGGCCCAAAAGCTACCGGAAGACGAACACACCGGGCTGGCCCAATTGTTACAAGCCGTGGCCCGCCCCAGCTACTCCCTGCAGGCTACCAATGCACCGTTTGAAGCCAAGGAAAAACTCAAATCCCGCGGCTATCGCTGGAACGCCGAGCAGCGCGTCTGGCACACCCGGCTAAAGACTGACGAGGATTTGAATGCCGAATGTGCGTGGCTTAAAGAGCACGTCTACGGCCAGCGCCGTGCGCTGGTGCAATTGGAAAAGCAGGATGCCTTGGTGCGCTTTTCCAGCCGCCCGGGCGTGGTGACACACCAGCAACTTTAGAGAGATGAAAGCAGGCAACATGCAAGTCCTGGGTATTCAAGTTGGCACCGCGCGCAAAGTGCTTATCGGCGGACGCGCCATCCTCACGGCAATTCGCAAGACCGCTGTTTCTGGACCGGTCGAGGTCAAGCCACTTGGACTGGAGGGCGATGAGCAGGTTGACCTCAGCGTACATGGGGGGTTGGAAAAAGCGGTCTATGCTTACCCCAGCGAGCATTACAGCTTTTGGCGTGACCAGCGTGCGCAAGCCGGGCTTGTCGATATCGATGACCAGCTCCCCTTGGGTGCAATGGGTGAGAACCTGTCGCTGTCCGGTTTGCTGGAGGCTGATGTCTGGGTCGGCGATGTACTGGAGTTTGCCCATTGCACACTGCGCGTAGAGCAACCGCGTGAACCCTGCTTCAAGTTCAACGCGGCCATGGGTTTCAATACAGCGGTCAAAGCCATGGCGCAAAGTGGTTTTTGCGGCTTTTACCTGTCGGTCGATAGGCCGGGGAGTTTGCAGCCGGGAGAGGCCTTTGCGTTGCATCAAGGCCCGCGCAGAATTAGCATTCCTGAACGATTTAACGCTAGGATGTTCAAGCACATGCGTTAAGAACGCGCTGCCGCTCCGCTATGCTTGGCAGCAAACGAATATCAAAACAGGTTTCAGAGGATTCACCATGGCGACCAAATCTGCAGAGCAGGAAATCGAAGAGCGCAGCAAACTGGCTGGCAACAACCAATTTGAGCTGTTGCTGTTTCGGCTTGGTGAGTCCAAAAATAACGGCCAGCGCGAACTGTTTGGTATCAACGTATTCAAGGTGCGCGAGGTGCTGGTGTTGCCCCACATCACCGAACTGGCCCAGTCGCACGAACACCTGTTGGGTGTGACCAATATTCGCGGTCAGATCATTCCGGTGATTGATTTGCCGGCCGTGGTGGGCTGCAACCCGACCAAAGGCCGCACCATTCTGATGGTGACCGAATACGCCCGCACCGTGCAGGCGTTTGCGGTGGAAGAGGTTAACGAAATCGTACGGCTGGAGTGGAACCAGGTGCTGCCTGCGGATGCCAGTCAAGGTGGGGCATTAATTACCGGTATCGCCAGACTGGATGGCGCCAGAGCCGACACGCGTCTGGCTCAGGTATTGGACGTCGAGCAGATACTCAAGAACGTGATGCCTGCAACGAACCAGGAGATCAACCGCGAGGCCGTAGGCCCCGAAGTGATATTGCCGCATGGCACCACCATCCTGGTGGCGGACGATTCGGCTGTGGCGCGCTCTGTCATCGAGCTGGGGCTGAAGGCCATGGGTGTGCCTTACATCATGACCAAGTCCGGCAAGGAAGCTTGGGACACACTGCAAGACTATGCGCGTGAAGCCAAGTCGCAGGGCGGCAGTGTCAAGGACAAACTCGCGTTGGTTCTGACCGACGTTGAAATGCCCGAGATGGACGGTTTTACGCTCACGCGCAACATCAAGGCCGATAAACAGTTTGATGGTATTCCGGTGGTCATCCACAGCTCATTGACTGGCAGTACCAACGAAAACCTGGTGAAGAGTGTGGGGGCTGATGCCTATGTCGCCAAGTTTATGCCGCGCGAATTTGCCGCGGCTATTCGCGGTGTGCTGGAAAAGGCAAAGCACTAATTTCGACGGGTGTTTATCTTTGTTGCGGGTTAAAACCTAGCGCGTCACACCTTGCGTCAGTGACAGGATGTCCGAGGCATGACTTAGCAACTCGCGGGCGCGCTGTAAGTCAGGGCCGATGTGGGTGTCAATGCGCCGGATATAGGGGCAGGTAAGGGCCGCAAGGGCGCAGTTGTCCGGCCCGAGAATCGGGAAAGAAATATCTACCACGCCAAAGGATTGCTGACTGTCGCGCTCCAAAAAGCCCAGCTTGCGAATGCCGTCCAAAGTGGCCTGCAATTTGGTTTCGGTAATGGGCACTTCGCCGTCCAAGGCGGTGTGCTCGGTGCGCATGCGTTGCATGTCGGCTGCTTCACTGAACGCCAGCAACACATGGCCGGATGCGGTGTCCATGAGTCCCACGCGCGCGCCCCGCTGCAACGAAAAGCTCCAACCACGCGGGCTGTTGATCTGTGCCGTGATGAGGACATTGCCCCGGTCGTACACACCCAAGTGGCATGACTGTTCTGCCAGGCGTGCAAATTCGTCCATCACCGGCAAGGCCTGGTTGATCAACCGGTTTAGCGGCGGATGCCGGTTGGCCAGCGCGAACAGTTTCAGGCTGAGCGCATAGCGGTCACCCGAGAGCGAACGCGTGACGTATTGCCGAACGACCAACCGCTCCAGCATCCGGTAAATCTCGCTGGCGCTGCGGTCCATTTCTTTGACGATCTCGGCGCGGGTCAGACCTTGGGGTTGCTGCGCCAGCAATTCCAGAATGTCCAGACCCTTGTCTAAAGCAGGGGCGCGATAGCGCTCATCGGCGTTTTGGGGAACTGCAGTTTCCGTGGGCTTGGCCCTGGGCTTTGTGACTAGTTTGCTTGTCATGGTCGATTGTCTCTCGCTGTTTTTTCGCGCTGAACCAAGGGAAAACGCTAAGCTTTTTCACGCTCAGCATCGCTATGATTCGCCTTCATATATGAATCAATTATTCATAAATGAATTATTTAAACGGAGTTCAGCGCATGCGTCAAGGTCGATTGCAAGGTAAATCGGTACTGATTACCGCTGCGGCCCAAGGGATGGGACGCGCTTGCGCACTGGCCTGCGCAGCCGAGGGTGCACGCGTGATTGCCACCGACATCGATGCCAACTTACTGGCTAGCCTCGCACAGGAATCAAGTGCTATTCATACCGAATTGCTGGATGTGCGCGATGCCGCTGCCGTGCTGGCTCTTGCCGCACGCACACCATCGTTGGACGTGCTGTTCAATTGCGCGGGCATTGTGGTGAATGGCTCTGTGACCGAATGCACAGAAGCTGATTGGGACCGCAGTTTTGATATCAATGTCAAAAGCATGTACCGCATGTGCCAGGCCTTTTTGCCTGGAATGCTGGCGCACGCCAAGTCGCATGGCGGTAGTGTCTCAATCATCAACATGGCTTCCATGGCGTCCAGCATCAAGGGCTTTGCCAACCGTTGCGCCTACGGCGCCACCAAGGCTGCAGTCATTGGCCTGACAAAATCCATTGCCGCCGATTTCGTTCGCCAGGGTGTGCGATGCAATGCGCTTTGCCCCGGCACCGTGGATACGCCTTCGCTACGCGAACGCATTGCCAGCGCTGCCGACCCGGTACAGGCCGAGAAAGACTTTATTGCCCGCCAACCCGTTGGCCGCCTGGCCACGGTGGATGACATCACGCCTCTGGTGATTTACCTGGCTAGCGACGAATCGCAGTTTGTCACCGGGCAAGCCCTACTGGTAGATGGTGGCGTAACCATTTAGGCTGCGGTCTATCCACAAGCAGGGATCAAAGTGACGGCCCTTATATCAGTCAAAAACTTAAGCAAATCCTTTCCGGGCGTGAAGGCCTTGCAGGATGTGCAGTTTGATTTGCAAACCGGTGAGGTGCATGCGCTCATGGGTGAAAACGGCGCTGGCAAGTCGACGCTGATGAAGATTTTGGCTGGCGTGTACACGCGAGACGAAGGCGAGGTGTTGCTCGACGGCAAACCCGTGGAGATCACCAGCCCGGCGCATGCGCAGTCGCTGGCGATTGGCATCATTCACCAGGAACTTTATTTGATGTCGCACCTCACGGCGGCGCAAAACATCTTTTTGGGGCGCGAACCCAAAGGCAAACTGGGCTTGTTTCTGGACGAGGACAAGCTCAACAGTGACACGCAAGCGCTGTTTGATCGCATGAATCTGGTTATGCCGCCGGATACCCGCATCAGTGACCTGACGGTAGCGCGCCAGCAGATGGTGGAGATTGCCAAGGCGCTGTCGCACAAATCGCGCGTGCTCATCATGGACGAGCCCACAGCCGCGTTGAACAGCACCGAGATCGATGAGTTGTTTCGCATCATTCGCCAACTGCGTGAGGAGGGTGTGGGCATCGTCTATATCTCGCACAAGATGGACGAAATCCAGCGCATTGCCGACCGCATCACCGTGATGCGCGATGGCCGCTATATCAATACCGTGTCGGCCCAGACTCCGATGCCCGAGATCATTGCGATGATGGTTGGGCGCAAGCTGGAAAGTGCCGAAAAGCACATTCCGGACACCGCTGCCAATGAGGTGCTGCTCGACGTGCGTGGCCTGAACCGGGGCCGCGCCATACGCAATGTGAGCTTTTCCGTGCGGCGTGGCGAGATCCTGGGTTTTGCCGGTTTGATGGGGGCAGGGCGCACTGAGGTGGCACGCGCCGTATTCGGTGCAGACGCCATTGATTCCGGCGATGTGCGCGTGCGCGGTCAGGTGCTGAAGCTGAAGACTCCGCGTGATGCAGTGCAGGCCGGCATCGGCTATTTGTCGGAAGACCGCAAGAATTTCGGCTTGGCAACGGGCATGGATGTGGAATCCAACATCACGCTGCCCAGCTTGCGCCGCTGGTTGAAGTGGGGTGTCTTTTTGAACCGGTCTGCCATCCATGCCGTTGGCCAGGAGATGGTAGACAAGCTGCGCATCAAGACACCGTCGCTGACCCAGGTTTCGCGCTTGTTGTCTGGCGGTAACCAGCAAAAGGTGGTGATTGCCAAGTGGCTGGTGCAGGACTGCGAGGTGCTGATTTTTGATGAACCCACGCGCGGCATCGACGTGGGCGCTAAAAGCGAAATTTACAAACTGGTGAACGATCTGGCCGCGCAGGGTAAGGCCATCATCGTGATTTCCAGTGAGTTGTCCGAGGTGTTGCACCTGAGTCACCGCATTTTGGTGATGTGCGAAGGCCGCATCACCGGTGATGTGTCCGCATTGGACGCCACCCAGGAGAGCCTGATGGCGCTGGCCACACGCCGCGAAGAGCAGGCAGTTCCTTTTCACTGACGCAGACAGGTACAACAATAAATGTCACTAGATACACAAAAGCAAGGTTTTTGGACGCGTCTCTCCGGCGGCCAGGCCAAGCAAAAATTGCTGGCCTTTGCCAGCTTGATTGCCCTTATTCTGATCTTCACGGCACTCAAGCCCGAAGCCTTCATGACGCAGGACAACATCATTGGCATCCTCCAAAGCACCACGGTGATTGGGGTGTTGGCCATTGCCAGCACTTTCATCATCATCACCTCAGGCATTGACCTGTCGGTGGGGGTGCTGATGACGTTTTGCGCCGTGATGGGCGGTGTGTTTTTGGTCAACCTGGGCTGGCCACTGCCGCTGGGTGTATTGGGTGCCATTGTGGTGGGGGCCATGACCGGCTGCGTATCCGGGCTGGCAATTACCCGGCTGAAGGTGCCACCCTTTATTGCGACGCTTGGCATGATGATGTTGCTTAAAGGGATGTCGCTGCTGATTACCAATGCCCGTCCGATTTACTTTAATGACATCGAAGGTTTTGACCAGATCGCGCTAGGTTCCATCATTGGTGACATCTTCCCGGCGCTCATCATTCCCAATGGCGTACTGATTATGTTTGTGATGGCCGCGGTCTGCGCGGTGATTCTCAATCGCACGGCGTTGGGCCGCTACACCTTTGCCCTGGGCAGCAATGAAGAAGCCGTGCGCCTCTCTGGTGTGGATGTGAACCGCTGGAAGGTCATCATCTATACGTTCAGTGGCGGCATCTGCGGTGTGGCCGGTTTGCTCATCGCCTCGCGGCTGAACTCGGCCCAACCTGCCTTGGGGCAGGGCTACGAGTTGGATGCGATTGCGGCAGTCGTCATTGGAGGCACCTCGCTTTCTGGCGGTGTCGGCACGATTCTGGGAACCATCATCGGCGCCTTCATCATGAGCGTGCTGATCAACGGCCTGCGCATCATGTCGGTGGCACAAGAGTGGCAGATGGTGCTCACCGGGCTGATCATTATTTTGGCGGTTTACACCGACAACCTGCGGCGCGAAAAGAAGTAGGGCTGCAGAGATGTCCATCCATACCCACCCCCCGTAAAGGAGAGCCACGAACGATCCTTTTACTGCATCCGCGTTCCGTGTATTTGTAAGCTGAGTTTTATTCCATTTTTTGTTAGTCGATTTTTTAATAAGCAGGAGAGACACCATGAATATGAAGAGAAAACTGTTGGTATTGACCGCAGGCCTGGCATTGGCCGGCATGAGCACCTTTGCCAGCGCACAGGAAATCTACATTCCGCTGATTTCCAAAGGCTTTCAACACCAATTCTGGCAAGCCGTGAAGCAAGGCGCTGACCAAGCCGCCAAGGATTACAAGGTCAAGGTCACTTTTGAAGGCCCTGAGACCGAGCAGCAAGTGGACAAGCAGATCGACATGCTGTCGGCCGCTTTGGCCAAGAACCCCAAAGCCATCGGCTTTGCAGCGCTGGACAGCAAGGCTGCTATTCCGTTGTTGAAGAAGGCCCAGGCGGCCAAGATTCCGGTGATCGCATTTGACTCTGGCGTGGACAGTGACATCGTGGTGACGACGGCGCAAACTGACAGCAAAGCAGCGGCTGCGCTGGCTGCCGACAAGATGGCGGAAAAAATCGGTGGCAAGGGTGAAGTGGCTGTGATTGGCCATGACCAAACCAGCACCACGGGCACCAATCGCCGCGATGGTTTTGTCAACCAGATGAAGGCCAAGTACCCCAACATCAAGGTGGTGGACATTCAGTATGGCGGTGGCGATCACCTCAAGTCGGCTGAAATTGCCAAAACTTTGATGCAGGCGCATCCCCAGCTCAAGGGCATCTTTGGCACGAATGAAGGTTCGGCAATCGGCGCAGGCAAGGGTCTTAAAGAAGCCAAGAAGACCGGTGTGGTCATCATCGGTTTTGACTCCGGCAAGGCCCAAAAAGACATGATCAAC
>CAIQYP010000032.1 GCA_903876045.1 uncultured beta proteobacterium
ACGAGACGCAAAATTTTCGACCTCTCAGAATCGCCCAGGAGCGATTATTTTCGATATGCCAAGGGGTGAAGTACCCCCCAAAATGCCTAATTTTTCATCACGGAGTTTCTGCCGCCCAGACTCCTAGGCTGATTGCACGGAGCCATCCGCGCGCCGCGTCTTCACCGCATACGGCGGCAGCCCATTGAGCATCCGCTTGCCATAGCTCTGCAACTGAAGCCGCTTGTCATAGCAAATCACATGGGCCTGGTCTTCTTCGGTGCGGATGGCACGGCCGGTCCATTGCAGTAGCTTGATGGCCGTGGCGGGGATCACCAGTTCGCTGAACGGATCGCGACCCATTTTGCGCAGCCACTCGGCGCGCGCTTCGTCAACGGGCTCGCTCGGTGGGGCAAACGGGAGCTTGCAGATAAACACTGTCTCGCACAGTAATCCCGGCAGGTCCAGGCCTTCACCAAACGATTGCAAGCCGAACAAAATGCTGGGCAGGCCGGCCTCCACGCGCGCGCTGTGCGAGGCCAGCAGGCGGGTGCGTGACAGCGTGCCTTGCACCAGCACCGCGTCCAGCAGTTCGCCTGACAACGCTTGCGTGGCTGCACGCATCTGGACGCGCGAGGTGAACAGGGCCAGTGCCCCGTGTTCGATTTGCTTCAGGTCCGCCATCAGCAACTGCACCATCTCGGCGGTATAGGCCTCGGCCTGCTTGGGCTCGGCGCGGGTGTGCACCACCGTCAGCGTGCCTTGTGTTGCGTAGTTAAAGGGGCTGGAAACTTCCAGCGTGGTCACGTTCTTATTTCCGGAAAGGCCCGCTTCCTGCAAAAAGTAATCAAAGCTGCCGCAACTGGTGAGTGAGGCCGAGGTGATGATCGCGCCGCGCACCTGGCTCCAGAGAAACTGACGCAGCAGGTCGCCCGGAACCATGGGGCTGGCGTGCGCGGTCAGGTTCAGAAAACCGCCTTCGGTCTCGGCCTTGAGCCATTTGGCCAAAGGTTGCTCGCCATGTTCCAGCAACAGTTGCGCAGTGGTGGCCACGCTGTTCAGGCGCGGGGCAATGGCACCGAGCTTGGCGTAAAGCTGGGCGCACAGCACGCCCTGCGAAGGGTCGTCCTTGGCGATAGCCTTCACGTCCACACCCAGCGCTTCCAGTGTTCTGGAAAGACCGGTGGCCTGGGCACTGATCTGCGTCATCGGGTCGGTCAGCGTTTCAGGCAGTACGCCGTTGGGGAAGCGCAGCGTGCCGTCTTTGCCGTCGGTGCTGTCGTGCACCATGTCCATCACCAGACGTTGCGTCTGGGTCAGCACGGTGCGCAGCTGCGAGCAGACCGTATTCACGTCTTCACCCAGGTGCAGATGCAGCTTCCCGGCCACGTCCTGCATGGCTTTGGGAAGCTTATCGAGCCAGCGCATATTGCTCAGGTCCATCGCGCTGGAGAACTGATCGAGCGCCACGGCGGGCAGGTGGTGGCCTTCGTCAAAAACCACCAGGCAGTTGTCCAAGTCCGGCAGGGTTTTCAGGCCCAGCGTGGCCAGCACCAGGTCGTGGTTGGCGACAATGACATTGGCCTCGGCTAGTCGGGTGCGGGCGTTGTAATAGCTGCATTCCTTGAACTTGGGGCAGTGGCGCGCGGTGCAGGTGTGGCGCTCGGCTGCCACGCCGGCCCAGTCGCTGCCGTCGGGGGCCTGCGCCAGCATGTCGCGGTCGCCATTCCAGGCGCCACTGGCCAGCACATTGGCCATGTGTTCGTAGAGCTGGATGCGGCGCTCCTCAATCGCCTGTTGCGAAGCGGTGGAGAGGGCCGCCACCGGGAAGTCCTCTTCAAACATGTCCTCCTCGCCGCTGCCGGTGCCGGCCAGCCGGTCGAGTTTGACCTTGCAGACATAGCGCCCGCGCCCCTTGGCCAGCGCAAAGACGAAAGGCTTGTCCATGGCGGCGGCGAGCGCTGGCAGGTCCTTGCTCATCAGCTGTTCCTGCAGGGCCACCGTGGCCGTGGAGATCACCACGCGGGTCTTGCGCTCCAACGCCATGCTGACTGCCGTGCTGAGATAGGCAGCACTCTTGCCCACGCCGGTGCCGGCCTGGATCACGGCAATGGCCTTGTCGGGTGCCGCGCACTCGCCCAAATCGGCGCGCGACAGGGTGTCGGCCACGCACTCAGCCATCGCATGCTGGCCTTCGCGAATCTTGAAGGTTGGCGTGGTCTGCAGCATCTTCTCGAAGGTGTGCAGCGCATGCGCGGACAGGTCGGCGGGGGAGGGAACGGCAAAGGTCAAGGTAAATCTTTTGTTGGTGCCAGCTCTGGGGGCTGGCTTTTAGGCAGGGCGGGATCGTGCGCAGCGTTGCTTGCCAGTAGGGCGGGCAGTTCGCTTAAGTGGAGCGTGCTTTCAAAGCGACGGGCTTCGCCACTCAAAGGGTCGGTAAAGGAAATGGACTGGGCCAGCAGTTGCAGCGGTTTTTCAAAATTCGCACTGCCCTCAGGGGTGAGCGTCGGGTAAATGCCGTCGCCCAAAATTGGCAGACCCAGCGCGTTCATGTGCACGCGCAATTGATGGCGCTGGCCGTTCACCGGCTTGAGTTCGTACAACGCGATGTCATCGTTGTGAATCAGCGGGCGGATGGTGGTGAGCGCGTTGGGCGTGCCTTCCACCTCGGCCTGCTGCATGAAGTGGCTGCCTACGGCGATACGGGTGTGGCGCTGTATGGGCCAAGGCAATGCCGGGTTCCAGCGTGCAATGGCGTGGTAAGTCTTCTGCACCACGTGGTCGCGAAACAACCCGGCGTAGGCATTGCGCGTGGCGGGATTGAGCGAGAACAGCACAATGCCTGCCGTGTCACGGTCAATGCGGTGGATGGGGGCCAGGGTTGTGCTGTTCAGGGTCTTGGCCAAGCGCACCAGCAGGGTTTCGCGCACGTACTTGCCGGAAGGGATCACTGGCAGAAAGTGCGGCTTGTCCACCACCAGCAGGTGCTCGTCCTGGTACAGGATGCGTTCCTGAAAAGGGATGTGCGCCTCATCCGGCACATTGCGAAAGTAGTACAGCCTTTGCCCGGTGTTTAGAAGCGAATCGGCCCGCACCATCGTGCCTTGTTCATCGACCACATCTCCGGCGGCAAAGCGTTCGACCCAGTCGCTGCGCGCCACCTTGTCAAAGCGCCAGTCGAAAAAGTCCAGCGCAGTGGCCCAAGTGCCTGCAGGTATCACCACACAACTGGGGTTGAGCCCGTCGCGTGCCGGAGGCGGGTTTGGGCGGTAGCGAGCCATAAGAACTTGTGGCGCAGTGGGCGGATTGCGGACGGGCTTTGCTTGAGGCTTTAAACGCGCTCGAACACCACATCCCAGACGCCGTGCCCCAGGCGGATACCACGGTTCTCGAACTTGGTGAGGGGCCTGTAATGCGGCTTGGGCGCGTAGCCCAGCAGCTCCGGGTGTATTGCCAATGCGCGGTTGCGCAGTTTGGGCTCTGCCGTCAGCACTTCCAGAATCTGCTCGGCATAGGGCTGCCAATCGGTGGCGCAGTGCAGGTAGCCGCCGGGCTTCAGGCGCGCGGCCAGTTTGGCCACCATGGGCGACTGAATCAGGCGGCGCTTGTTGTGCTTGGTCTTGTGCCAGGGGTCGGGGAAGAAGATGTGCACGCCGTCCAAGCTAGCCAGCGGGATCATGTGGTCGATGACCTCCACCGCGTCGTGCGCGCAGATACGGATGTTGGTGATGCCGTTTTCACCAATGCGTTTCAGCAGGGCGCCCACGCCGGGCTCGTGCACCTCGCAGCACAGAAAGTGGGTGTCTGGCAGGACGGCCGCAATGTGCGCAGTAGCTTCGCCCATGCCAAAGCCAATCTCCAGCACCACGGGATGGGGGGTGGCTTTGTCTGCATCGGTAGCAGCGACTCCTTCCGTTGGCCGGACAAAGGCGCCCTGCAGGTCAAGCAGGCGCTGCTGGTAAGGCTGCAAAAAGCGCGGTCCCAGTTCTTCAAAGGCCTTGGCCTGGCCGCTGGTGGTGCGCCCGGCCCGCTTCACAAAGCTTTTGATGGTGCGCATGAAGGGCTTGGGCGCTTCGCCGCCTGCTTCAGGGTCTGCGTTTTCAAGGCTTGCGGGGTTATTGACGTTATCGGTGTTCATGTGTGGTTTCCAGGAGCGCGGTTTACGCAGCGTGCCTTGGCGGGCATTTGCAGGCAGCGCGGATCGAATCAATCTTCAGGTGTTTGCGGACTGCAGCGTGGCGCGCCATTGTGTAACCCAGGCGGCCAGTGCGATGCCCCTATTGTCGCGTGTTCCGCAACTGCGTAATCCCAGCATCTGGGCAGCCTGGTTGAGTGCAGCCAGTGCGGCCTCGGGCATGCTGGTATCCAGCGACCGTGCGCCGTTTTGCTTGCTCAGCTTTTGGCCGTCTGCCGCCATGACCAGGGGCGTGTGCAGGTACTGTGGCCTCGGGTGGCCCAGTGCTTCCAGAAGCAAAATTTGCCGCGCCGTGTTGTCGGCCAGGTCTTCGCCGCGCACGATGTGTGTGATGCCCTGTGCTGCATCGTCCACCACTACGGCCAGTTGGTAAGCGAACAGACCGTCGGCGCGCTTCAAAACAAAGTCGCCCACCTCGGTGGACACGCATTGCGCTTGAGCGCCCAGGCGGCGATCGGTCCAATGCGTCGTGGCCAGCGTATCGGCTCGGGCTTCGCCGCCTCTATCTGTGCGAAAACGCCAGGCTCTGCCTGGTTTGCCTTGCAGACCACTGCGGCAGGTGCCGGGATAGACCAACTCGCCGTGCCGTGGCTTCTCGCGGCCAAGCGACTGCAGGGCCTGTTCAATGTCTTTGCGCGAGCAGGCGCAGGGGTAGGCCGATTGCTGGGTGATAAGTTGATCCAGCGCTTGCTGGTACATGGCGCTGCGCTGGCTTTGCCAAACCGGCGCTTCGTCTGGGACGAGTCCACAGTCGGCCAGTTGCTGAAGGATGTGTTGATCAGCGCCGGGAATGCAGCGCGGCAGGTCCACGTCTTCGATGCGCACCAGCCACTGCCCACCGTGCGCCCGCGCATCGAGCCAACTGGCGAGTGCAGCGACGAGCGACCCCGCGTGCAAAGGTCCGGTGGGGGAAGGCGCAAATCGACCTCTGTATGTGGCCCCCACGCTTGCCACTGCGTGTGCTGCGCTGCCCCCCAAGGGGGCCTTCGCGCCTTGGGGCGGCCCGGCGGCGCTCATCCTGCCCCTGTCCCGGAATCAGGCGACTGCCAGCGCCAGTTCCAGGCCTGACACAAACGCGTCTTCCACGCGGTGCCCCAGGCACCAGTCGCCGCAGACGCCGATGCCGGCCTTGGCATCCCACAGGTGGGACACACCTAGTGGCTTTTCGGTTTTGGCGTAGAGCCAACGGTGCACTTCGACGTGGGCTGGTTCGGCGCGGATGCCGGTGACTTCGGCAAAGGCCTTCATCAGCTTGGCAGTGACGCGGGCGTCATCGTCTTGCAAATGCTCTTGCGACCAGGCGGCGCTGGCTTGCACGGTCCAGCGCTCGATGGCGCCACGTCCGGGCTTGCTGGATTCGCGGGCCAGCCAGGCAATGCGGTGGTGCGTGCTGCGTGCTGCATTCCACTGCGGGCCCAAAGTGGTCAGGCCGGGTTGCACGGCTTGCGGGAAAGCCAGCATCAAAGTCCAGCAAGGTGCCACGGTGGATTTCGCAACTTTCTTTGCCAGGGCCGCAGCCTTGGCTTGGGTGCCCAGCAGCGCCTGCGCTTGCGGGCCGGGAATGGCCAGCACCACGGCGTCAAAGCCGCTGAATACATGGGCGCTGTCACCGGCACCTGTCGTGCGCAACTGCCACTGTTTGGGGTTGAGCGCATCTTTTTCGATGGCACGCACGCAGGTTTCAAGTTCTACCGAACGGTTGTCGGTCAGGGGCTTGGCCCAGCCGCGCACCAAGGCATTCATGCCGGGCTTGGCCACCCAATGCGGTTCACGCGCGGGCAGGCCGGCTTCGGCGACCAGACCGTGCGAGTCCAGCACCTGCACGGTGTTGGCGCTCCAGGGGCGGCACAGTCCGGGCACGGTAGCCAGGGCCTGCTGAAAACGGGCATCGCGAACGGTGAAGTACTGGGCGCCATGGTCAAAGGTTCCAAAGTCGCTGCTGCGGGTGGACATGCGTCCGCCTACGCCATGGCTTTTTTCGAATACGGTGACGCTGTGGCCGGCCTGTACCAGGGTGCGGGCACAGGTGATGGCGGCTATGCCAGCTCCAACGATGGCGATGCGTCTGGGTTGGGTCATGCGCTAATTCTCCGGTGGTTGTTGTAATCTAAGAGTGTGCATCGTTTATACACGCACATCCTGCTGCACCAGCCTTGGTTTTGACCAAAGT
>CAIQYP010000033.1 GCA_903876045.1 uncultured beta proteobacterium
AACACCCCCGAGCAGGACGGTATCGAAAGCCTGGCTGCTGTGGCACTGGCTAAGGTCGGCTTGACGCGCGCCCCACTGGTCTCGGGTGCCATTAGCGGTACAGCGGCTGCAGCGCCCGCAGCGTTGTATGCGGTGCAGGTTCATTTTCAGATTGGCGCCATTTCGTCACCGTACAACAACTCTTACTACGGTGGCCTTTGGAGTCGCCACGAAAACCGGCGCTGGGGTTTTTTGGCGATGGACATGGAGCCCAGTTGGTACCGCCATATGGTGCGTCTGCTGCTGCGTGATAGCAATGGTGGCCAGGTGGTGTATGAAACCATGGCCAGCTTTGACGGGCCCTGGAATGACAGCGGCCGCTTGCTGCCCACTATTCTGGATGCCGCTTTGCAGGGCTATCCCAACCCGCCCGGTGGTCCGCGCAAAGTGGTGTTGGAGTTGCCGGGTGAGCAACCGGCGCAAGACTGATGCCTGTCGCCACCCGCATCATTGCCGTGCGCCACGGCGAGACCGATTGGAACGTGGACGCACGCATACAAGGTCAACTGGATATAGGCTTGAATGACAAGGGCATCTGGCAGGCCCAGCGTGCCGGGCGTGCACTGGCTGAAGAGTCGTTCGATGCGGTGTACTCCAGCGATCTCACGCGTGCGAATGCCACGGCGCAAGCCATTGCAGACCTTGCACCTCAACCCTTGAAAGTGCAGACGCATATCGGTTTGCGTGAGCGCGCCTTTGGCAAGTTCGAAGGGCAGACGTACACCGCCATAAGCGAGCAATGGCCGGAAGAAGCACGTCTCTGGCGTACGCGCGATCCGGACTTCGCGCCTGCGGGTGGTGAGAATCCGGTGCAGGTGTTGGCGCGTGTGGCACAAACGGTTAGCGAAATTGCCGCGCGCCATCTGGGCGAGCAAATCGTGCTGGTGTCCCATGGCGGGGTTATGGACATGCTCTATCGCCTGGCCACGCAGCAGAGCGTATGTGCCCCGCGCACCTGGGCGTTGGGCAATGCAGCCATCAACCGCCTGCTCTGGACGCCCGATGGTATGACGCTGATCGGCTGGTCCGACACACGGCATCTGGACGGCGAGCAGCGCGACGAGTTTGGTGCTTGAGGGCTTGGCGCGGTTTCACTTCGCTCGCTACGGTGCAATGGGTATGCCGGGCGCCTCATGGTGGGGTGCCACGAATCGACACCCTGCATACGTCTTGCACTTTGAGCCTGTGTTGGCGTCTATTCGAGAAGCACTGCGCACGTTTAACTTATTGGGCTTGAGGTGCTTGAAGGTTGCTTGTGCGTGGTGCTGACAGGCTGACAGGATCCGTTGGGATGTTGGAAGCCATCAGCAGGACCCGACCCATTGCTGTCACACGCGGGTGTGAAGTAGTCGGCAGGACTGCCGCGGTTGCGGAAGTCGAAATTTGCGATCTGCCTGCTCCATTGCCGACATTCGCAACCTGCAATCGACTGGCAGCTGTACGGCAATCAACTGGTCAAAGTGGGAACCGGCAATGAGCCAGGAGCTGCTATCGGGGATTGGTACCCCGAAGAAGTCGTATGGCGGGCCGAAATCTTTGTTGCGGGCGTACGCTTTGAAAAATCCGTTCTTGTCCATTAACCGCTCTTCTGCTGCGCAAGCCGCAGTTCAGGCCCGAGGGCCAGCTGCACACATAGCCAATTAATTTGATAGCTTTCATACTTGTTTTGTCACGAAAGCACACACGACCTCTCAGGCTACCGTTACTCGTGATGGGCAGTGGCGTACTGTTGCACATATCTGTACATTTGGCTGCGGAGCTTTGTGGCGCCAATATGGGTTACGTATCGGAAGCTTCTGAATTTTCCGCCGGCTCGGGCTCCTCATTCGCCGGATTCGCGCGACGCATCTTGAAGCGTCCTGGTGTCACACCAAAGTGCGCACTAAAGACGCGGTTAAAAGCAGTTTCCGATTCATAGCCGACCTCCCAGGCTACCTGTTTGACGCTGGTGTCCCCGCGATCAAGTAGCATGCGCGCTTTGTGCATGCGCCAATCAACCAAGTATTTGCCAGGCGTTGTGCCCAACATCTGCCGAAAGCGTTCGGCAAACGCGGTCTTGGACATGGCAGCGTGGGTGGCGAGCGCGCCAATCGACCATTCCCGCGCAGGCTCGGCATGGATCAGGGCGAGGGCTTTGCCAATCTGCGGGTCACCCAGCGCGAGAAGTGCTGCCGTCGAATTCGGATGGGTACCCATATAGGACCGCAAAACATGGATAAACAGAATCTCTGCCACCCGCCGGACAATTTCGCTCCAAGCTTCGACTTGCGCGCGCGACTCGCCTTCCATGTAGGAAACCAGTTGCTCTAGCCACTGGTAACTGCGGTCAGCGACCGCTGGCAGGTGAATCAGTGACGGCAGTGAAGCGATCACCGGGTGAACAGCCTCGTGCGCGAAAGCAAAGTAGCCGCAGACGATCACGGTCTGTTCACCGCCACCACCAAAAACCAGCGGGCCACTGCCGTCAAAGCCCGACTCTTTCAGCACCTCGCCCAGTGGCCGCGGCTGTTTGCTAGAGGGGTCGGACAGCACGTGGGCTGCGCCATGCGGCACCAGAACGAGATCACCCTGTTCAAAACGTGTCGCCTCCCCTGTGGGAAGGGTGACCAGGCAAGGCCCGCGATTGGCCACATGGAAGCGGATCACAGCACGGTCCTCCGGCACCGATATAGAGAACGGCGCGGTGAGCTCAGCGCGGAAGTACAAGGTTGAGCGCAGTTGCAGGGTAGAAAGTATGTCGCCAAGCACGTCCATCGAAGGCCTCCATTTCAAAGTAGGTCCCATTGAGCCACAGCAATCTATCAAACTCTGGCGAAACGCTCTCGATTTGGTGGATCGGGCAAGAAACGCGTTGTGTTGGGCAAAGGTGATTTACCGGCTTGGACTTAACCTAAGGTTGGCGTCGAAAAAGGGCGCTAAGCCCTCAAGTTTCACTTTTCGGACAAACCACAGGAGTCCCTATGCAAGACCTCGCGACACTCGAAACCTCCCTCAACGCATTAGGCCAGAGAGGCGACATGGCAGCTGCCGTGCAGCAGTTCTACGCCGATGACTGCGCCTTTCAAGAAGGCAATAACCCGGCAAGACCCGGAGGCAAAGCAGCACAGCTGGTTTACCTTGCAGACTTCTTCGCCACAGTAACCAAGGTCAACGCAATCCAGTTGCACGGCCAAGCGGTTGGCGACAACCTCACTATCAGCGAATGGACCATTGACCTAGCTACGACAAATGGCCCGGTGCTGTGGAACGAGACCATTCGTCGCCAGTGGCGAGACAGTAAGGTCGTCTCTGAGCGCTACTACACCGCAGCCTGACCAAAACACCATTCGCAGGCAAATGCCGCCTGCAAAACACTCACCGAGCTATCAATCAGCAGTTCATTCCACGATTCAACTGACGCAGTGAATGAACATATTCATCACTTCAATTCATTTCACACTAGGAACATCATGATCACCACCTCTATTGAAACAGTCTCCAATCGCCGCCTTTTCCTGGGCAAAAATGCCCTGGTTCTCTCTGCCGGAGCCATTGCGATGCTCGGCGGCAAAGAGGCTTTAGCCGCTGCCTCGCCCGCTGATGTCAAGAACGATATTGGCATTCTTAACGTGGCAGTTGGTCTGGAATATGAAGGCATCAACGCTTATGCGATTGCGCTCAAAAGCGGATTGCTCAATGAGCAGCATGTCAAGGCAGCGACCAAGTTCCAGGACGATCACAAGCAGCACAACGATGCATTGATTGCAACCATCCGCAAACTCGGCGGTGAGCCGGTACAAGCCAAAACGCTGGATGAATACGCCAAGCAGTTGAAGGTGGACCAGTTGAAGAACGAGGATGACGTGCTGGACTTGGCAGCCCGATTGGAGCTCGGTGCTACCAATGCTTATCTCGGCGTCATCACTGCGTTCAAGGACCCAGCATTGGGCAAGATCGCTGCGCGACTTGCGGCAGATGAAGTCTCGCACTTTGCGCTTTTGAATTTTGATTTGAAGCGGCCTTTCTCCAAGGCGTTCGCGTTTGGAGCCTGATTGGCCCTGAGGGTTGCCACCGCGTCATGAGGTGGCAACTCAGTCACAACATCATAGGATCAAACGATGAACACTATTTGCTCATATACAGCAGCAGCGGTATTGCTGATCGTCGTCACTTTTGCAATTGCTGAAGGCGACTCTCGGCGAGGCCAGGAACTCTATGAGAGTCGATGCATTGCCTGCCACTCAGTGGATCAGAACCGTGTGGGGCCGGCGCATCAAGGTGTCTATGGTCGAAGGGCCGGTCGTGCTCCAGGATATGAGTATTCCAATGCGCTGAAGAAAACCAAGGTCGTCTGGTCAGACAAGACCCTGGACAGCTGGTTGAGCAATCCCGAGAAAACTATCCCTGGACAGAAGATGGGCTATTCGGTCTCAGAGGCAAGTGACCGTGCAGACCTCATCGAATACTTGAAAAAGATATCCAGCAAGTGACGCTTGTGCCAAACTTGTCCTCGTTGTCAGTAGAGTCACATTTAGCCAAACCCATAGGAACGAAGTCATGAACAACTCTCTTTATATCGCTCGCCCGACTCCAAATTTTAGGCGCATTTTTTTGGCTTTTCTGCTGACAATTTTGGGCTCAATGGGAGTACGAGCCGCTGAATCAACGCTGTACACCCGCTTGGGTGGCTATGACGCAATTTCAGCCGTAGTGGACGACTTTGCGAGCCAGCTTTTTGCAGACCCCAAACTCCAAAAATTCTTTGGCGGCATGAGTCTGGATAGCCAAAAAAAGTTCAAGCAACACAACGTTGAGTTGGTGTGCGGAGCCACGGGCGGACCATGTCCTTACCTCGGTCGGGATATGGAGACTTCTCATAACGGCCTGAAGATCACCAACCAGGACTTTGACGCCGTCGGAGGTCACCTTGTGCAGACCTTGGACAAGTTCAAAGTGCCAAAGAAGGAACGCGAAGAACTTTTGAGCATTGTTGAGCGTCTTCGCCCGGCAATCGTGGAACAAAAGTAATGACCGAAGCGAGACAGTCTTTTTCCGACAAGCAAATTCTGTTTAGGATGATGGAGCGGGAAGATTATGAACAGTCACTTCAATGATTGGGAAATCAAATCATGTCCACCGACACCATCATTTTTGTTGCGCAAACCCTGGTGCTTCCTGCCACTCTGGTAGCCAGCCTTCTAGTCACTATTGTTGTTGCAGTGACATCGCACCGAAAAGAGCGACGATTGATGTCCTTAGAACTCCTGCGCAGTGTCGAAGAGCAATGGCAAACTCTCAACACGGCTATCTTGACCCGTCCAGAAATTCAACAACATATAAATTCAATCGACAACCCGCTAAGTGAACGTGATGTTGTGCGCCGAAATGTAGCGTTTTATGTACTAAGCTTGACGCTGCAACTGAATCGAGGTCAACAGGCCGGACTAGTCGATTCTGTAACAGCGGAGCGCCTTCACTCCTCGCATGCAGAGTTTCTTCGCCAGTTGAAGGCTGAGACCACGCTGATAGTTGGGTCCTCAGACATCTACCGTGCCGAATTGGGAAGACTTCTTCCCGAGATTTTTGATATCCCGATTCCTCCAAAGGTGCATTCGTTCGGATAGCTTTTCCAACGATCTTTGGCCGAGGAGCGAATAATTCCGGATCGGGAGAGCAAATTCAACTGCAAGCTGTTAACGACGTCGAACTTCTGTTGGCGGCTTTTGCAAAGGAGTCCGAATCTACTACCATTTGATGCCTGACCGCGCATTAGTATGTCAGCAAGCCGTCATGCGCCAGCGCCCTCAAACGCGGCACTATAGACAGAAGATTGTCGATGCCCCCAGTGCCCTCACAAAGGTCAGGTCCTCAATGCCACATCGATACATTTGGATGACCTAGCCGCCCTCTGGATTGCTGACCGCTAAGGGAACCCTGGCGCCGTATTGCATGACTGTATTCAAACAATGCCTTCAGGCTGATTGCGGACGTATAGAACGCCACATTGATCGCTCTTTTACGGTCTATGCAAACTAAATTATCGCTCCAGCTTATTCGGTACCAAACGCTTGCCCGTCTGCAATACATACACGCCGGATAGTATTAAGAGCATGGCCACCACGTCTTGAATGCTCAAAGGCTCATGCACCAAAAGTCCACCAATGACCAAGGCT
The DNA here is from genome assembly GCA_903876045.1 of uncultured beta proteobacterium. GTDB lineage: Bacteria > Pseudomonadota > Gammaproteobacteria > Burkholderiales > Burkholderiaceae_C > Allorhodoferax. The sequence goes on from CAIQYP010000033.1 coordinate 6,192, forward strand.
ACGACCGGAGGAATATAGGTAACACCCGCTGCCTTTAGGGCGCCCAAATGCTGCACGATGAAGTAGTACAGCACGTATGCAAGCCCCGTACCTGACAACCCTAGCCCCAACACTAACCCAGTCAATGCAACCTTGTCTTCTTGAATTCTCTCGATTCCATTGAGATCAGTGAACAGCCACATTAGCATTAGAGCCAGGCCGATTTGATAGGTAGTCAGTGCAAGCGGTGAAATTTCTTTTGGCACAAGAAATCGACGGGCATAGACAAAGGAGCAACCCACACTCAGTGAGCCGACCAGCATGTAAAGAACACCCTGGACATTGACGGCCGATGCACCGCTGTTCCATGGACGGGCGATAAGAAGGACGCCCGCAAACCCCAATAACAGACCAAATAGTGTGTAGCGATTGATTGGCTCCTGGCGTAGAAAGGCAAACGCAGTGAGAAACGAGAACAACGGAATTGCACCACTAAGCATTCCTGCAACGCCTGAGGGCAACAACGCGGTTCCCTTCGCAAAGGCAAAGTAGTAAATCGCAGTGGCCAACAACGCCATCATGAAAAAGTGGTGAACGTGGCGTAGGTGTGACCACTCTAGCGAGCGACTGATCATTGCCAAGACAAGAATTGGCACGAACCCAAACAGGATGCGTAACAACACGATCTGGGAAGGTGTGATCCAAGCGGCAGCCCACTTCATAAAGATAAAGTTGGTACCCCAGATCAAACCGAGCAAGGCAAAGGCAGGGTAGACAAGTTTATTTGCGGTGAATTGGTTGTCGATGGTGTGCATGAGGCCAATTTTCGCTGGGAGAGAATCCTACGACAATCGATATAAAGCGCTCAATGCAATAGAATTTCTTCATCATGAGCACCGACATTCCGATCAAAGCGCTGTTGGCATTCGATGCAGCAATGAAGCACAGCAGCTTTACCCTGGCTGCAAAGGACATGCATGTCACGGCGGGTGCTGTTGGGCTACAAATTCAGAAGTTAGAGGAGTGGCTGGGAACCACTCTTTTCACACGGACTGTGCGGCAGGTGACCCCAACCACGGAGGCGCTGAACTATTGGGCTACGGTACAACCTGCTTTATCACG
>CAIQYP010000034.1 GCA_903876045.1 uncultured beta proteobacterium
CGCCACCTTAATTCCATCCACCCCCGCTGACAGTATTCCACCGGCATAACTGGCTCCTTCGCCGGCCGGATACAGGCCCCGCACGTTGATGCTTTGCAGGTCGTCGCCACGCGGGATTTTCAGGGGTGAGGAGGTGCGGGTTTCTACGCCAGTGAGCACGGCGTCGGCCATGTCAAAGCCGCGTATCTTTTTGCCGAATACCGGAATGGCCTCGCGCAGCGCCTCAATCGCATAGGCGGGCAGGCTAGGGGCCAGATCACCCAATTTGACGCCGGGTTTGTAAGACGGCAGCACGCTGGCGAATTCCGTTGAAGGGCGCGCGGCCAGAAAGTCGGCTACCAACTGGCCGGGTGCTTCGTAGCTGTTGCCGCCCAGCGCATAGGCACCCGCTTCCAATTGGCGCTGCAAAGCGATGCCCGACAAGGGGTGTGCCGCCTTAGGGTCGTGTGCGCGCAGGGCTGCGGCTTCTTGGGCGTATTGGCGGCCCTTGTCCTGGCCAAAAGCTTGCACAAACGTGGCCTCGTCCTGAGGATAGTCGGGCGGGTCAATTCCCACCACGAGCCCGGCGTTGGCATTGCGCTCATTACGCGAATACTGGCTCATGCCATTGGTGACCACGCGGCCCGGCTCGCTGGTGGCGGCGACCACCGTGCCGCCAGGGCACATGCAAAAACTGTAGACGGCACGGCCATTGGCCGCGTGGTGCACCAGTTTGTAGTCGGCGGCGCCCAGCATGGGGTGGCCAGCGTGGCGGCCCCAGCGCGCGGCGTCGATCACGTGTTGCGGATGCTCGATGCGAAAGCCCACCGAGAAGGGTTTGGCCTGCATCGCCACGCCACGTTCGTAAAGCATGGCAAAACTGTCGCGGGCGCTGTGGCCCAGGGCCATCACCACATGGTCTGCGGGCAATGTTTGGACTTGATCACTTTGCACATCCAGCACTTGCAGGCCGACCAGTTGGTGTCCATCCCCAGCGGGCTGCAGCAACACGTCAACCACGCGCTGTTCGAAGCGCACCTCGCCACCCAGCGCAATGATTTGTGCGCGCAGGTTCTCCACCACCTTGACCAGCTTGAACGTGCCGATGTGGGGGTGGGCCTCAAACAGGATTTCGGGTGGCGCACCGGCCTTGACGAATTCGTCCATCACTTTGCGGCCCAGAAAGCGCGGGTCCTTAATCTGGCTCCACAGCTTGCCATCAGAGAAGGTGCCGGCACCGCCTTCGCCAAACTGCACATTGCTCTCAGGGTTGAGAGTGCGCTTGCGCCACAGGCCCCAGGTGTCCTGGGTGCGTTGGCGCACGGTCTTTCCGCGCTCCAAAACGATGGGCTTGAAGCCCATTTGTGCCAGCACTAACGCCGCAAACATGCCGCAGGGGCCAAAGCCCACGACTACCGGGCGCAAGGGCAGGTTGTTCGGCGCCTGGGCTACCAGACGGTAGGCCATATCGGGCGTGGCGAGGATGTGCGGGTTATTGGCGTGTTGGGCCAGCAACGGTGGCTCCAACTCTGGCGCCAAAGCCACATCAACGATGTAGACCACTACCAGCTCGGCCTTGCGCGCATCAAAACTGCGCTTGAAAACGTGAAGCGATGCAATGGCAGAGGGCGCAACCTTCAGCGCCTGCGCAGCGAGGGCTGTCAGTGCGGCAATCGGGTGGGCAATCGGCGCGCGGTCTTCTTCAGTTTCGGAAGGAGCGTCGGAGGCACGTCGCGCCGAGACGGGCACGGCGGAAAGAGGAAGTTTGAGTTCAGTGAGGCGGATCATGAAAGGGGCTCGTGGTGATCAAGCAGAGGGCAATGATACGTGCTGCAACAAGCCACTGGACAGGCGGCCTATGCTGCCCCTATATTTACAAAACAACAACCAGAAGTGACCTATCTACAGCTACTTTTCTCAAGGAGAGACAGATGAGCAACCCGGTTGGATGGTTTGAGATTTACGTTGATGACATGGCCCGCGCCCGCAGGTTCTATGAGGCGGTATTTGGAGTCGTGTTGCAGCCGCTCGAAGGGGCTGGGCTGGATATGCTGGCCTTTCCCTCGTCCAGGGAGCACTACGGCGCCCCTGGCGCGCTCGTGCACATGGATGGATTCAAAGCGGGCGGAAACAGCACGTTGGTGTACTTTTCCTGCAAGGACGTCGCAGTGGAAGAGTCCCGCGTGTTGGCCGCAGGGGGCCGGATTCAGAAGCCCAAGATGTCCATCGGCCAATACGGATGGATATCTCTGGTGATAGATACCGAGGGCAATATGTTGGGCCTGCATTCCATGTGATGCGCGCCGGGTGGGCCGACCAATAAGCCCACCCGACCGCTTGGTTTTGCGGCCTCAGGCTGGCAGGAAACCTTCAACCGACAAATAGCGCTCGCCGGTGTCGTAGTTAAAGCCCAGCAAAGTGGCGCCAGCCGGAATTTCCGGCAGCTTTTGTGCAATTGCGGCCAATGTTGCGCCGCTGGAAATGCCGACCAGCAAACCTTCTTCACGCGCGCTGCGGCGGGCATATTCGCGGGCAGGTTCGGCGTCCACCTGGATCACGCCGTCGAGCAATTCGGTTAGGAGGTTCTTGGGGATGAAGCCAGCACCAATACCCTGAATCGGGTGCGGGGAGGGCGCACCACCAGATATGACGGGCGAGGCACTGGGCTCAACCGCATACACCTTGAGTTGCGGCCATTGGGCCTTGAGCACCTTGGCCACGCCGCTGAGGTGGCCGCCAGTGCCCACGCCAGTAATGATGACGTCTACGCCGTTGGGAAAATCCTTCAGAATTTCTTGTGCGGTGGTGCGCACATGTACGTCGATATTGGCGGGGTTTTCGAACTGTTGCGGCACCCACGCACCAGGCGTCTGCACGGCAAGCTCATGGGCGCGGGCAATAGCACCCTTCATGCCTTTTTCACGCGGTGTCAAATCGAAGCTGGCGCCGTAGGCCAGCATCAGGCGGCGGCGTTCGATCGACATGCTGTCGGGCATCACCAGAATTAGCTTGTAACCTTTTACAGCGGCGACCAATGCGAGCCCGACACCGGTGTTGCCGGAGGTGGGCTCGATGATGGTTGCGCCGGGTTGCAGGTCGCCGCTTTTTTCTGCTGCTTCAACCATGGCCAACGCAATACGGTCCTTGATGGAGCCGCCCGGGTTGGAGCGTTCGGACTTCACGTACACCTTGTGCGTGGTGCCGAACAGGCGGTTGATGCGGATGTGCGGCGTATTGCCGATGGTTTGCAGAACGTTGTCAAAGCTCATGGTTTGCTCCTGATGTGGATGTTTGTTCCGGCATTGTGGAGCAGTTTTTAAATCGATTTCGGTATATGGATATGCAGTGCCCGTACAGGCCCGATAATCAGCGTGTGAAGCCCGCCAGACCACCGCTGGTGCAATCTGGGAAACCAGGCACTGGAGGAACGTCCGGACTGCATAGGGCAGCGTAGCAGCTAACGGCTGTCCACTGACAAGTCGTCCACGCAAGTGGAAGGCCCTAAGGTGAGGATTAGAGCAACAGAGACGAGTCGATGGAACAAGCTTTCGGGCGAAGCCCATCGGGTGAAACGGGCAATCTCTACGCGCAGCAATACCAAGTAGGCACACGTTGACGGGGCCCCCGGAGTGTGCGGGTAGGTAGCATCGAGCCGTTCGGGTGACCGGCGGCCCAGATTAATGGTGGTCACATGGGGGGAAACCCCCATGCACAGAATCCGGCTTATCGGTGGGCTTCACACTTTTCTCACCATTTTTGGGTTATGGTTACTGCATCGAACGCCATTAATTGGAGGCCTTATGCGACCTGTAAGCGAGTTGTTAAATACACAAGACCCACTGTGGAGCCTGAAGCCAACCGACAGTGTGTTTGATGCACTCCAAACCCTGTCGGATCATGATGTGGGCGCGTTGGTAGTTTTGGAACAGGGCAAGCTCGTGGGCATCCTGTCCGAACGCGACTACACCCGCAAGATTGCCCTGGCTGGCAGGTCATCCAAGGAAACACTGGTGAGTGACATCATGACGGCCAAAGTGCTGACTGTGGATGCCCACACCCGCGCCGAAGACTGCATGGCGATGATGAGCCAGATGAAGATTCGTCACTTGCCCGTTACGGACGGTGACAAGGTTTTGGGCATGATTTCCATGCGCGACTTGCTGGACGAGATCATTCTCGATCAGGAAGCTACCATCAGTCAGTTGCAGTCTTACATCGTCAGCTAAAACTTCTCGTAGGCGCTGAGAAAGCGCCATTGGCCCACGGGCAAATCCGTTAGTGCCATGCGACCGATGCGGATGCGGCGCATGGCCTGTATTTCCAGCCCGGCCTTGCCGCACAAGTAGGCCACCAAGCCGGGATGTGCACCTTTGATGGCAAAGCGCAGCTTGCTGAGTTCCGGGGTGGAGCTATTCACACTGAATTTGACCTGCGGCAGCGGGTTGCGCTCATCGTTCAAAGCGCGCGCGATTTTTTGCAGCGCTTCGGGTTGCACCTCACCCGTGACATCCACAATCAGTTCGTGCTCCATGGAGCCCAGGTCTTCACTGAGCTTGCGCGTCATGCGCCAGTCTTGCGTAAAAACTACCAGTCCACTGGCACCCGTTTCCAGAGGTACTTCCGCTTCCAGATGCAAAAAATGGCGCTTCAGAGCGCGAATTTCTGATTGGTCATTGCTGTAACGGTTTGCAACCGTCAGCAGGGACCGTGCGTTTGGTATCTGCTGCTTGCTACCTCTGCCTCGCGCGTGCTTTGCGGCGGGGTGTGCATCTTCGTCATCGTCTTCATCGTCATCTTCTTCCACGCCGTCAAGCCAGCCCGACGGTTTGTACAAGATCAGCGTGATATCTGCTGTGTTCAACAGCGTGGCTTCAGGTGCCATGGTGACGGTTTGGTTCAGCACGCGAAATGGTGGGTCTTCCACCACCACGCCGTTCACCATGACCCAACCGCCTTCGATGTATTGCTCGGCCTCACGGCGCGAGCAACCTTTGAGCGCCATGACGCGCTTGGACAGGCGCTCGCCCTCGCTCTCAGCTGCCACGACGGGCTTGGGGTCACGGTCCACCGTGCGGGGGCGGTTCCTGGGCTTGGCCTTTGAGGGCCCGGCGGGGCGGCTGTCGGCTGTCGTCGGGGACGGTCGGTTAGCTACCGGGTTGCTGGCGGCATAGGCCGCCCTTTTGATGGCGCGGTTGGACTCAGGCCGAGCCGACTCAGTCCGGGCTGGTTGCTCGGTTTGTGCCGGGGGTTTACCTTCAGGTCGCGCCGCTCTTTGGAAGGTACTCATGCTGCGCTCGATTCAATGGATGGGGTTTGCAATTGCTGTAGATGTTCGACATGGGCTAGCAGGGAACGTTTGGCGACCGGCCATATGCGCGGGTCGACGTCGTCGTAAGCGAGGGGCAACCACTGGTCCAGGTCGCCATTGGGATTGGCCTGCATTACTGCCTCAATTTTTGCTTCGCGTCGCAGGCGGTGGTTTTTCAAGTGGGCAATGGTGCCCAGCGGGTCTGCAATCACATGACCGTGGGCCGGCAGGATGAATTCCACCTGCATCTCGGTGCATTGCGCAGCCAGCACGTCCAGCGAATGCAGGTAATGGCCCATATGGCCGTCTGGCGGGTCAATCACGGTGGTGCTGCCGTTCAGGATGTGGTCGCCGGAAAACAGCAGCCCGTCCTCTTCAAGCAGCAAGCACACATGATTGGCAGCATGGCCGGGTGTAAAGATTACGCGCAAGCTGTGGGAAGCTTCATTCGCCGTTGGCGATGCAAGCAGTAAAACTTCGCCGTCCAGCAGCGCCAGGTCTGGCGTGAATGCGCTGGCTGTGCGGGCAGTGGGTGCCGAGGGCAGTCCCAAAATGGCGGGTCCTGCAGCGACAGGCGCAGCAGTTGCACCTTGGCCACCACGTGCGCACAGCGTCTGCAAGGGCTTGGCGCCGGGGGCGTGGTCGGGGTGCGAGTGGGTGCAGACAATCATGCGGATATTGCCGCCGCTTCCATCGGGAAAGCAGGCCGCTTTCCACAGGCGCTGCAAATGGTCGGCATCAGCCGGGCCGGGGTCTATGGCAATAAAACCGCATAGGGCGTCGCCCACCAAATAGCTGTTGGTGCCAGGACCCGTCATGACACCGGGATTGGGTGCGGTCAGTCGCAGCACATTCTTGAGAATGGCCACCGGCATGTCGGTTTGCCAATCGGTTGGCGCGGGTACGGGGCCCACTTCGGGATGGAGGATTTGCGAGAGTCTGGGCATGCGGCCATTTTGCAACCAAAAGCCGGGTAAGTAGCGGCAGGTCGCGTTTAGGGCGTGAGCGGATAATTGCGGCCATGCGAATTCCGTTTACCAAAATGCAGGGTGCGGGCAACGACTTTGTCGTGCTCGACGAAACCCGTGGCCGATTCGGCCTGACACCAGCGCAGTACCGGTTTCTGGGCAACCGCCATTTCGGCGTGGGCGCGGACCAGATCCTCTCCGTGCGCCCCTCACCCGCAGAGGGCATTGACTTTGAATACGTCATCCACAATGCTGACGGTCGTGAAGTCGAGCAGTGTGGCAACGGCGCGCGCTGTTTTGCCCGCTTTGTGCGGGATAGCGGCCTGAGCAACAAGGACACTCTGCGCGTGCAGACCATGAAGGGTGTAATCGCGCCCCGGATCACGCCCGATGGGCGCGTCATCGTGGACATGGGCGCTCCGCTCTTTGACCCGCAGGACCTTTCATTTGACGCCAGTGGTTTGCAACTGCAGCCGCAAGGTGGCTGGGGTAACTGGTCGGTTTTGCCTGCGGGTGCCTTGGTTGAAGTTTTGCTGGCCACTGTTTCCATGGGCAATCCGCATGCCGTGATTCAGGTGGAAGATGTGGATACCGCACCCGTCACCACCATCGGCCCCGGTGTGCAAACCAATCCGCGCTTTACCCAGGGCGTCAACGTTGGGTTTATGCAAGTACAGACGCGCGACAGCATCCGGCTGCGCGTGTATGAGCGTGGCGTTGGTGAGACCCTGGCCTGTGGTTCAGGGGCGTGTGCTGCCGTGGCAGCGGGTATTCGGCTGGGCCTGCTGGACGCACGCGTGGATGTGCACACCCACGGTGGCGTACTGACGATTGCCTGGGCGGGTGGCGATGCACCCGTACTCATGACCGGCCCGGCCACCACGGTGTTTAGCGGCGAGATCGACGTGCCTGACAATCTGGCCGAATGATGCTGACCGATGATTTGTATTTCACCCAATTACTTTGACTGAGTTTCCATGAGCAATCCCCTGAACCACGCGCTGGCGAACCCGATCACCGAAGACGACATTGCCAACTATCTGGCCAATACGCCGGACTTTTTCTTGCGCCACGCCGAGTTGCTGGCCGAGATCGGAAGAGCGTCGTGTA
>CAIQYP010000035.1 GCA_903876045.1 uncultured beta proteobacterium
CCCGCCATGTGGGTGTCGCTGCTGCCGAGCAACTCATCCCGGATCTGGTCCATCAAGGCACTGCGCTCTTCCGTGAGGATGAAGAGCAGCTCCTGGCTGTCACTGGTTTCATCAGTGGCGCAATCCGCAGCCACCATCAAATTTTTCAAGGGTAATAGAGTACCCGTGCGGGTGCGGCTTGCGAAACATGTGTGCAATGTAGGCGGGTTGCCGCCAAGTCAGTATGTACTAAGACACAGTTCGACGTGAAAGCATCAGCGAGGTGCATAGGAGATCTGCCATGAACGAAGTTGCTTGCAAACTCTGCCCACTCAGACAACTTCCGCTGTTTATGGAGAACACCCCGCCGGATGTCCTGGGGCTTTCACTCGTGCACACCAACAAGACTATGCGAAGGCTGGAGCAACTCGGCCTGCATCGCATCGTTGATGGACGGCTGCATTTGGACAACCCAAATGCGCTTGCACAACTTGCAGACTTGTACGGCGATGGCAGTCCACCCAAGCGGCCGCTGATCTAGATGACCGATAGCAACGTTTAGTCTGGGTGAAAACGGCCACGCGGCCCAGGAGCCACAGAGTCGACAGATTGAAATGGGCCTGGCCCGGCGAATGGCCGCACCGGAGCACCGCGAATCCCGGTTGCGATGCAATCACGCAGACACGACTAAGCAGGAGCGCGCATCGCTTCCGCAAAGGCCTGCAGAAACAGTGCGTTGTCTTCCACGCTGGCGATCGACACGCGGATGAAGCTTTCGTAGCCCATCTCCTTCCAGGGCTTGACCACGACACCGCGGGCCAGCAAGGCCTCGGCCACCGGGCCATTGGGCCGCTGCAGGTTGAGGAACAGGAAGTTGGTGGCCGACGGCGCGATCACTACTCCCAGGCTGCGCAATTGCGCGTCCAACCACTCGCGCTGCTCCACCGTCTTGCTGACGCACTGCTGCATATACGCGGCGTCGTTCCAAGCGGCCAGCGCGGCGGTTTGCGCCGCCACATTGACATTGAAGGGGGTGCGCACCCGGTCCAGCATCTGCACCAGGCGGGCGTCTGAGGCGATGCCGTAGCCGACCCGCAGGCCGGCCAGACCCCAGGCTTTGGAAAAAGTGCGCAGGACGATCCACGGCCGGTTTTGTGCGCGCAGTTCGGCCAAGGCGTCGGGAAAGCCCGGCGAGTGCAATGCATATTCGTAATAGGCCTCGTCAATCACCAGCAGCGTCTCCTGCGGCGTGGCCTGCACGATGCGCCCGAAGGCCGCCGCGTCGAGCATGCAGCCGACCGGGTTGGAGGGGTTGCTCAGCATCGCCAACTTGGGCGGCGGCCCCTGGGTCAGCGCAGCGACCCAGGCGTCCACATCGAACTCCAACGCGGACGTGACCGGCAGCATCTGCACGTGCGCGCCCATCATGCGCGGGTAGATCTCGTGCAGGCCAAAGGACGGCAGCAAAGTGACCACGCGGTCGCCGGGCTCCAGAAAGGCCTGACACAACATCTCCAGCACGTTCTCTGAACCATTGCCCACCACCACCTGCTCCGGTTGCGCACCGGTACGCGCCGCAATGGCAGCGCGCAGCGCACGGCAATTGGCGTCCGGGTATAGGCCTGCAGACAAGGCCAAGTGGGCCAGCGCCAGCCCCACGACAGGGCTGGGCCCGAAAGGGTTTTCGTTGCTGGCCAGACGGGCGACGTGCTGCACACCGTAGCGCTGTCGCACCACCTCGGACGAGAGGCCGGCGTTGTAGGCGGGCAGGCCCCGCACTTCAGGGCGTGCCAGGCGGGTGAGCAATTCGGCGCGGGTCGGGGTGGTGGCTACCGTCATGGAGTGGCTTTCAAATCTGTTGGATGGAGGTCAAACACCTTGCCCGGGTTGAGCAGGTTAAAGGGATCAAGCGCCTGCTTGATGGCGCGCATGGCGGCCAACTCGGCCGGGGTGCGGCTGACACCCAGATACGGCTTTTTGTGCAGGCCGATACCGTGCTCAGCGGAGACGCTGCCGCCGCGCCGGGCCAGCAGGCCATAGACGATGGCTTCGACTGCGTGCGTGGCTTCCGCCTGGGACATGCCAGCGTCCAGCGAGCGCGCATCGGTAGTGAGGTGCAGGTTGCCGTCACCCAGGTGGCCAAAGCGAAGACTGCGTTGCGTCGGCCAGCGTGCAGTTAAAGCCTGAATGCAATCCTCGGCAAAGGCCTCGATCTGGTCCAGCGGCAAGCTGATGTCGAAGTTGATAGGCGCCAGGTGCGTCGGGAATTCTGCCGTGGCCTCGCGGATGCGCCACAGAGCTTGCGATTGGGCCAGCGACTGGGCCACCACCGCATCCAGCACCGTGCCGGTTTCCATGGCCTCTTCCAACACGGTCTGCAAGGCCGTTGCCAAGTCCGCCTCCACATGCCCGGTGACTTCTGCCAACACCTGCAAGGGGTAGGTCTGAGACAGGGGCGAGGTCATCTGATTCCAGCGCAGCGCGGTGCTGAAAAAGTCGTCCCACATCAACTCAAAGGCTGCCAGTGCGCCGGGGAAACGCGCCTGCAACTGGCGCAGCAGGGCAATGGCACTGGCGCAATCCGGCAGCGCCACCAGCGCGCTGACGCGTGCACGCGGTGCCGGACGCAAAACCAGCAGGGCACGCGTGATGATGCCCAGCGTGCCCTCAGAGCCGATGAACCAATGTTTGAGGTCGTAGCCGGTATTGTTTTTGAGCATCGGGCGCAGCATGGGAAGCACCGTCCCATCGGCCAGCACCACCTCCAGGCCCAACACCTGCTCACGCGCCATGCCGTACTGCACCACGCCGTTGCCACCGGCATTGGTGGCCAGGTTGCCGCCGATTTGGCAGGAGCCACGCGCACCGAGGTCCAGACCAAAACACATGCCAGCGGCCAGCGCTGCCTCCTGCACCGCTTGCAGCGTTGCACCGGCCTGCACCGTGATGGTGGCGGCTGCGGTATCGACCTGTTCGATGGCATTCATGCGGTCCAACGACAAGGCTACGGCGTCGCCCAGCGGCATGGCACCACCGGCCAGACCGGTCATGCCGCCCTGCGGCACCACGGCCACACCTTGCGCATGGCAGATGCGCAGCGCAGTGGCCACCTGTTCGGTGCTGGAAGGGAGCAGCAACGCCATCGGCTCCACGGGAGCCGCACCACTCCAGTCGGCCCGGTAGCGTGCGTCGATGGCATCGCCACAGCACACCGCATCGGCACCTAAAGCGGCTACCAATGTGTTGATAAAGTTTTGCTTTTCCATATTGGTTTCAAGCAATGCCCGGCAGTGCAACACCGGTGTTCGATGTAATAAGTGCGCCACTGCGCACCATGGCAATGGCCGCCTGCATGTCGGGCTGAATGTGGCGGTCATTGTCCAGGTGCGCCACGCGCGTGCGCAGCAGTTGCACCGCCTGTTGCAATGCTGCGCTGGACTGCAGTGGCGCATGGAAGTGGCAGCCCTGTGCCGCCGCCAACCATTCGATGGCGATCACGGCCATGGCGTTATCCGCCATGGGCATCAGACGACGGGCACCGTGCGCCGCCATCGACACATGGTCTTCCTGGTTGGCAGAAGTAGGAATGGAATCGACACTGGCGGGGTAGGCGCGTTGCTTGTTTTCCGACACCAGTGCAGCGGCCGTCACCTGCGGAATCATGAAGCCCGAATTGAGCCCCGGCTTGGGCGTCAGGAAGGCCGGCAGACCGGACAGCGCGGGGTCAACCAGCATGGCAATGCGGCGCTCGGCCAGCGAGCCGATTTCGCAGATCGCCATGGCAATCATGTCGGCTGCAAAGGCCACCGGCTCGGCATGAAAGTTACCGCCCGACAAGGCCTCATCGGCACGCCCCTCAGCGCCCGGGAAGATGAGCGGGTTGTCTGACACACCATTGGCTTCGGTTTCCAGCAGATCGGCGGCATGGCGCAACACGTCCAGGCAAGCACCCATGACCTGCGGCTGGCAACGCAGGCAATACGGGTCCTGCACGCGCTCGTCGCCGCTCAGGTGTGAGGCGCGGATGGCACTGCCCAGCAGCAATTGGCGCAGCGCTTCGGCCGAGGCCATCTGGCCCTTGTGGCGGCGCAGCTTGTGGATGCGTGCATCGAAGGGCGCATCGGTGCCTTTGGCCGCGTCGGTGGACAGTGCGCCGGTGAGCAGCGCCGACTGAAACAGCCGCTCAGCCTCAAACAGACCCGCCAGTGCATTGGCCGTGGAGAACTGTGTGCCGTTGAGTAGCGCCAGTCCTTCCTTGGGGCCCAGCACAACAGGCTTCAGGCCGATGCTGGCCAGTGCTTCAATCGCAGGCATGCGGCCCGTGGGTGTGTCGGCATGGCCCACACCAATCATCACTTCGGTCATGTGCGCCAGCGGCGCCAGGTCGCCGGAGGCACCCACCGAGCCCTGTCCGGGCACCACCGGAATCACACCACGCAGCAGCATGGTCTGCAGCATGTCCAGCGTGGCGGGGCGTATGCCAGAGGCGCCCTGCGCCAGGCTCGCCAGCTTCAGGGCCATCATCAACCGCGTGATGGCTATGGGCGTGGCTTCACCCACACCGGCCGCGTGCGACAGCACGATATTGCTCTGCAGGGTTTCCAGATCACTCGCCGGAATGCGCACGCTGGCGAGCTTGCCAAAGCCGGTGTTGATGCCGTAAACCGGCTCGCCTTTGGCGACGATGCGCGCCACCGTCTCGGCACTGGCCTTGACTGCCGCAGCACAGGAGGCGTCCAACGTGGGGGTGGCACCCCGGTAGATCGCACGCCAATCTGCCAGTGGCACCTGGCCCGGCAGCAGGTTCAGAACGGTCGTGGATGCAGTCGTTGGGGACATGGTGATTCCTCTCTGTAAATCGTTTATTCAAGTTCGCCCGACACGGGCAAAAACACCGCGGTTCGCCGTCGTGAAAGATCTGCGGTCACACGTTGTTTTCATCTCAATGGTTTCGTAATGTATAGACAAAATAAAATGTTTGCAAGTCGCGGCGCATTCTGCCGGTTGAAATAACGCCTACTGCAATGCACCATGCGTGGTCTACATTGACACCAATTCCGTGCGCACGCACCATTAGCGAACTTTCAATGGAGGCTAAAAATAAGTGAAAACCCTAAACACCAATAGCGCAAACGGTGATTTAATATGTATAGGCAAATAGGCGGGCACTGAAGGTTTCGTGTCCATTTGTCACCCAAGGTGTGAGCAATAGCTGGCACCGTTCAAAACCCTGAATTGGAGTCATCCATGTCGAAACGTTTTTTCCTGAAATCAGCAGCCTGCGCGGTTATCGCCTTGGCTTCTCTGGGCGCCCACGCACAAGATGCGCTGGCACGTGTGCAAAAGGCCGGTGTAATCAAGGTGGGGACCGAGACGGAATTTGCACCTTTTGACTTCATTAAAGAGGGCGATCACGTCGGCCTGAACGTTGATTTGTTCAACGAATTGGCTAAAGATTTGGGCGTGAAGCTGGAGTGGGTGTTGTTGCCATGGGACGGCGTTCTGCCAGGCCTCGAAGCCAAGAAATTCGATATCGTTGCAGGCCCTGCCACGATCAACAAGGCGCGCATGGAGCGCTACAAGTTCTCCCCTCCCATTGCTGACGCTACCGTGGGCTTGCTCAAGCGCGCCAATGATGCTTCCATCAACAAGCCTGCCGACATTGCTGGTAAGGCAGTGGGTTCTGGCAAGGCCACCTCACAACTGACGCAGTTGAAGCAGTACGGTGACACCCTGCCTGGCAAGGTCGATGCCCGCGAGTACCCCGGCTTCAACGAAGCCTATGCCGACCTGGCAGCAGGCCGCATCGTGGCAGTCGCTAACTCCCTGGTCAATTTGGCCTCTGTGGTGCAGGAGCGTCCAGGAACCTATGCATTGGTGAAGCCTGGCTTCGGCGCCAAGAGCTATTTGGGCTTTATCTGGCGCAAGGATGCTGATTCCGAGTCGTTGGTCAAAGCGCTGGATTCGGCCATTCTGAAGATGAAGGCCGACGGTCGCTTGGGCAAGATGCAGAAAAAATGGCTGGGTGATGCGCCTGAACTGCCTGACGCCGTGACAACGCCTAACTTCTGATCTGCTTTTTGCAGTGAATTCACCCCCTGAGCGGCAAAACCGCCCAGGGGGTCGTGGTTTTAAATTGGGAAAGACGTTGTATGTCCCTCAAAATGTTTTACTTGATGCTGCAGGCGTCACTGTGGACGATAGCGATCAGTACGATTTCGATTCTGCTGGGTCTGGTGCTGAGCACCATCATCTCAGGCGCCATGTTGTCGCGCAACCGCGCTGTGTCTTTGGCGGGCCGGGCCTTTGTGAGTTTTTTTCGCGGCTCGCCCCTGCTGGTGCAGTTGCTGCTCATCTACAACCTCTTGCCGGTCATGGGGATCAATGTGCCCAGTGTGGTCGCCGCAGTGGTCGGCTTGACCTTGTGCACCGCAGCCTACCAGGCCGAGAATTTGCGCGGCGGCTTTATGAGCGTGCCCAAGGGCTTGCTCGAAGCCGCCGACATGCTGGGCATGACGCAGTTCCAGCAGTTCTGGCGCATTCGCGCGCCGATTGCATTGCGCGCCACCTTGCCGGCCCTGGCCAATGAGGCCATCCTGATTTTGAAAGCCTCGTCCCTGGTTTCGGTGGTGGGCGTGGTTGAACTCTCGCGCATGGCGCAGGACCTCTCGTCCAGCACTTTCCTGCCGCTGCCCTTGTTTGCTACTGCAGGCTTGCTCTACCTAATCATCAACGGCTGCGTGGCACTGGGCTCGCAAAAGCTGGAACGGTCATTTCGCTGGGGGATCAAGGTATGACACTCGACTTTGCGCTGATTGGATCGATGGGCCCGGAGTTGCTGCGCGCCGCCGGTGTCACGCTGTCGACCTGGCTGGGTGGCGCGGTGGTGGCCGTGGTGCTGGGTTTCGTGGTGGCCGTATTGCGCCGCTATGGCCCGGCGTTTTTGAACCACGTGCTGCGCGCATATGTGGAGCTGATGCGGGGCACGCCGTTTCTGATCCAACTGTTCCTGCTGTACTACGGTGGTCCCTTTATCGGCATTTCACTTGATCCGATTCCGGCCGGCTTGCTGGGACTGTCGGTCTACGGTGCGGCCTACTTCAGCGAGATATTCCGCGCCGGATTCGAGGCCGTGCCACGCGGGCACGTCGAAGCGGGTGAATGCCTGGGCATGACGCGTTCGCAAATTGTGCTGCGCATCATGATCCCGGAAATGACCCTGCTGATCCTGCCCGCCACGGTCAACATGCTCATTATTCTGCTGAAGGAAACGGCGCTGTTGTCGATCATCACGGTGCCCGATTTGACCTTCAAAATCAGCCAGATTGGTTCGGCCAACTACGCCTTTGTCGAGGCCTTGTCGCTGCTGGCCTGCGTCTACTGGGGCTTGGTGGAGGCGTGCGCCTACCTGGGAAATATTGCCGAAAACAAAGTCCGAAAGTATGGCTTGAGCCATGCGTAATCCTCCCATTTTCGAAACGCCAACCATGACCAAACACGCCATTACCGTCCAGGGACTGAGCAAGAGCTTTGGGTCAACCCAAGTTCTGCACGACGTCGACCTCAACATTGAAGAAGGTCAGGTGACCTGCCTGATCGGACCGTCAGGCTCGGGGAAAAGCACGCTGCTGCGTTGCATGGCTTTCCTGGAGGAGGCCACCGCTGGCACCATCACCATCAATGGCCAACCGCTCGGCTTTGAGGCGCTGCCCAATGGTGAACGTCGGCGCCTGTCGCCGGAGCAAATCCGCGCGGTGCGTTTGCAGATCGGCATGTGCTTCCAGCAATTCAACTTGTGGCCGCATATGACGGCGCTGGGCAATGTCAGCGAAGCGCTCAAGACCGTGCAAAAGATGTCCAAGTCCGAGGCCGACGAACGTGCCATGGTGCAGCTCAAAAAAGTTGGCCTGGAAGCGCGCGCCGACCACTACCCTTCCCAACTATCCGGCGGACAGCAGCAGCGCGTGGCGATTGCGCGCGCACTGGCGCTGGAGCCCAAGATCATGTTGTTCGATGAGCCCACATCGTCGCTGGACCCCGAACTCACCGGCGAAGTGCTGAACGTGATGCGCGCCCTGGCTGCCGATGGCATGACCATGGTGGTGGTGTCCCATGAAATCGGATTTGCCGCCTCCATGGGCAGCAAGATTGCGTTCCTCGACCACGGAAGATTGTTGCTGGAAGGCACACCGCAGCAGGTGTTTGGCAAGCCGCGCCACCCGCGCCTCGACCAGTTCCTGGACACCTATCTGGACCGTGGCGCTGCCATGCTGGTCTAACGCAAATAACTAAAAGAGACCATCGAGTTGGCAATAACAAAAATTCAAAACGGCAAGGACGCTTCGGTCTCTTTGCACCAACGCATCCTGAGCGAAATCGAACACAACATTCTCAGCGGCAAATGGGTGCCGGGCTACCGCATACCTACGGAACACGATCTGGCGATCTCCTACCAATGCTCACGCATGACGGTGAACAAAGTGCTCACACAGTTGGCGCAGGCGCACATGGTGGAACGCAAACGAAAGTCCGGCACGGTGGTGCTGCGTTCGCAGTCACGCTCTGCGGTATTGGAGGTGCATGGCATACGCGCCGAAGTGATGGCGCTGGATTTGCCTTACCGCTACGAAATCCAGGAACTCAAAAAACGCCGCAGCTTGCGCGGCGACATGAAGGCACTGGAACTGGAGACGGCAGGCCCGATTGTCGAAGTCAGGGTGCTGCACTTTGCCGGCACGCGTCCGTTTTGTTACGAGCACCGCCTGATCAATCTGGATACCGTCCCCAGCGCCTCGGTGGAAGACTTTTCCGACGACCCACCGGGAACCTGGCTGATTGCCCATGTGCCATGGACATCGGCAGAGCACCGCATCCGGGCCTCGGCCGTGGGGCAAGAGCTCGCAGCCACCTTGCATGTGGATGCCACCACGCCCTGCCTGATTGTCGAACGCAGCACCTGGGTGCAAGGCAAGTCAGTGACCTTTGTGCGCATGCTGTACCCGGGCGAAGGGCATGAGTTGGTGGCCCGCTTTTCACCCACCCAAACTGCCAACGGCATGGATACTGCCCTGTAAGTGGCCCTGTAAGTGGCCCTGTAAATGGCCCTGTAATTGCGACGCGGCGCGCTGCTCAGCCCAGCACCGAGCGCGCGATGATGGTGCGCTGAATTTCAGACGAGCCTTCATAGATGCGCAGGATTCGCGCGTCACGCGCATAGCGCTCCAAGGGCATCTCGCGCGTGTAGCCGTAACCGCCGTGGATTTGCAAGGCCGTATCGGTCACAAAGGCCACCATCTCGGAGGCATACAGTTTGGCCATGGCCGACTGTTGCGTAAACGGCTGGCCCGCGGTGCGCAGCGCAGTGGCCTGCAGCGTGAGGCCCCAGGCGGCTTCGATGCGCAACTTCATATCGGCCAGCATCCACTGAATGCCCTGCTTGGTGGCCAGCGCTTCACCGGCAATCTGGCGATCCCGCGCCCATTGCACTGCCGCAGCCAAAGCCGCCTCGGCAATGCCCAGGGAGGTGGCGGCCACATCCAGGCGGCTGTTGTCCAGCACTTTCATGGCGGTTTTGAAGCCTGAGCCTTCCGTACCCAGCAGGCAATCCAGTGGCACCTTCACGCCTTCGAAACTCACCTCAAAGGCGTGCGCGCCGCGTATGCCCATGAGCTTTTCGGGTCGCGAGACGCTGATGCCCTGCGTTGCTCGGTCCACGATGAAAGCGCTGACGCCGCGCGGGCCGGCTGCCATATCGGTCTTGGCGAAAACCACCAGAAATTTGGCTTCAGCCGCATTAGAAATGAAGTGCTTCACCCCGTCGATGCGGTAGTGGTCGCCCTCGCGCACTGCGCAGGTTCGCAGGTCTGCCGGGTGGGAGCCGCCGCGTGGCTCGGTGAGCGCAAAGCCTGCCAGCCATTCTCCACTGGCTGCCCGGGGCAACCAGGTTTTGTGTTGCTCGGCATTGCCGCCCAGCAGAATAGCATCGGTGCCCAGAAAGTGTGCCCCGATCATGGACGAGGTGGCGGCGCAGGCCTTGGAAATTTCTACCAAAGCCAACAACATGGCGGTGGGTGTGACACCCGGCCCGCCCAGTTCTTCAGGCAGGTTCAGGCCCATCACACCCAACTCCGCCAGCTTGGGCACATGGCAAGTCACAGACGCTTCCTGTTCGTCCAGTTCCTGGGCGCGTGGGGCAATCTCGGCTTGTGCAAATTTGGCCACGGCATCAGCCAGGGCCTGGTCTTCTTCGGTCACGCCGAGGCGCAAAAAGTTTGTCATGGCTGGTCCTTGGCGAGGGTTTGAGTTTGGGTTTGGGGTTGGATGGACGTGGGTGTTGCGGCGGGGCCAAAGACGCCAGCAAGCCGCAGTTCTGCCAGCTTGTCGAGCCCGCAACCGAGCAGGATGCTGAGAATGTCCTCGTTGTGTTCACCCAGTGCGGGTGCCCGCGTCGCGCGGTTGGGCGCTGAGCCACCAAACTTCACGGGTTGGGTCAGCAAATGCAAGTCGGGCAAGCGCGCATCCTCCACGGGCTGCAACAGGCCGCGGGCCACCGCCTGCGGCGAGGTGAGCGCCTGCTCGATATTCCAGATCGGCGCCACCGGCACACCGGCGGCAGCGATTTGCTGAACCACAGCGTCCACCGTGTGGTGGGCAGCCCAGGCTTCAATCGCCGCACGCAGTTCCGGTTCGCGATCCGAGCGTTGCTCGTCGGTCGCCAACGTTACGTCCTGCCCGAGGTCGTCACGCCCCATGGCATGCGTCACGGCAGCAAACAGTTTGTGGTTCAAGACGGCCAGAGCAAAGTGGCCGTCCTGCGCTTTGTAAACACCAAACGGTGCCGACAGCGGATGGCGGTTGCCCACCCGTTTGGCCGGCTTGCCGGTGAACAGATAGCGCGATACCGAGGTCGCCAGAAACGACAAGGTGGTATCGAACATGGCCACGTCGACATGCTGCCCCTCACCCGTGCGGTTGGTTTGGTGCAGGGCGGCCAGCGTGGCCCAGGAGGCGAACAGGCCGGCCACCACATCGGAGATGGCCTCCCCCACCAAGGTGGGCGGGCCGTTGGGGTCGCCCGTGGCTTCCATGATGCCGCTCATGGCCTGCACGATCACGTCGTAGGCCGGCTTGCTGGCCATGGGACCAGTCTGGCCGAACCCGGAAACGCTGACGTACACCAGCTTCGGGTTGCGTGCCCGAAGGACTTGCGAACCGATGCCCAGTTTGTCGGCAACCCCCGGGCGAAAGTTTTCCACCACCACGTCCACCTGTGCTGCCATGTCGTGAATCAAGGCAATCGAGGCCGGCAATTTGAGGTCCAGCACCAGGCTTTTCTTGTTGCGGTTCATCACGGTAAAAAGCGCGCTTTCGCCATTGCGCATGGGCCCAATGGCGCGGTAGTCGTCACCCTGGGGCGGCTCCACTTTAATCACCTCGGCCCCCAGATCAGCCAGCAGCGCGGTGGCCAACGGTCCCGACAGGACACGGGTGAAATCCAGAATGCGCAAGCCATCGAGTGGGCGGATCGGCGGGGCATTGGACATTCGGGATTCCTTAGGTTGCGTTAGATAGGCGCATTTTCAATCACTGCTTGAATCAATGAAAATATGCAATATGCATACTTTGGATGAAAAATTATGATCCATTTAAGCCTCCGTCAGATTGAGTATTTCGCGGCTGCGGCGCGGCATGGTGGCGCTGCCCGGGCTGCCTTGGCGCTGGGTGTCTCCCAGCCCTCAGTCTCCAAAGCCATTGCCGAGTTGGAGAGTTTGTGGGGTGAGCAACTGTTTGTGCGCTTGCATGCCAAGGGGCTGGAGCTCACTGCGGATGGCGCCACGCGCTTCAAGCAGGCACGCACACTATTGCGCCAGGCGGAGTCGCTGGCCATGCCCCGCTCCACCGCGCTGGAAGGCCAGTTGCGTCTGGGCTGTCTGACAACCTTGGGGGCGCGCTACCTGCCGGAAATTCTGGTTCGCATGCGCACCGAGTACCCCGGCATTGCGGTGCAAGTGCAAGAGGGAGATACCGAAACGTTGACCCGGCAACTGGAGCGTGGCGCGCTGGATGTGGCGCTGATGTATGACCTGGGGCTGGCCCGCAGCGTGCGCATGGAACCCATCACCGAGTTGCGGCCCTACGCCTTACTGCCCTGGGGGCACACGCTGGCAGAGCGCAGCACCCTGCACTTGCGCGACCTTGCCAACGAGCCGCTGATCCTGATCAACCTGATGCACAGCAAGGCGTATTTCCTGTCGCTTTTTCATGCCGCTGGCCTCAAGCCCCGGATCGCTTTTGAGAGCGCCTCCATGGAAATGGTGCGCAACATGGTGGCCAATGGATTGGGGGTGTCCCTGCTCACCACCCGACCCGCCAGCAACGTCAGCTATGACGGCAAAAAGATTGCGTGTCGTGCCTTGGGAGGTAAGCTGCAATCACAGTCGGTAGTGCTGGCCTATCCGGCCCAGGAAGAAGCTTCGGAGCTGAGCCAGTCGCTGGCCAGAATCGTGCGCGATCGGTTTTTGCAGACATAGATTTTTGGGGTGTCCGCAATTTGTTGTTGATAAAGGCTCGGGGTTTGCTAATCCTCGATTCGCTTCACCAGCGTCAATTTGTCGGAGCCAAAGTTCAAAGTGACTTCAGGCCCGTACGGTTGATTTGATGGTGAAGGCGTGAACCGAACAAACCAGTGTATTTGCACTCCGGACAAAATTGACTGTTAGAAAAAATCGGCAGTTTCCAAAAAATCTTCTTGACAGCTGACCTGGGTCAAGGAAAGATGCGACCAGTCCAATAGCTGGAACTGGACCCACGTCGGTAGAAATGCTTCTCAAAGAAGAAGCCTATCGATTTTTCAGGGGGTAGATATGCATGCGCCTATTAGTGGTTTATTGCCAACCTTACAGTTCCTCGCCCGGGGAATAAACACATTTCGGCCCAGCCCTTGGCCGCTGAGCGGATTCTCCAGAACTTCCCGCTGACCTAACCCAAAGCCTTGCCAAGGGAGTGTGTCATGAGCGAAATCTATGCACCGGAATTTCTGGCTTGGTGGGGGCAGCAAGGCCCGCAGGCGGTGGCCCGCGCCCAACCCGCACCCGGCAAGGGCAGGACCAACGCAAATCGGATAGACGTCACCCCGATCGTGCGCAAATTCACCCGGCTCAAGCCTGGCGAGTTGGGTCTGAACTTTGTCATCAGCCCCGAGTCCGCGCGCCAGCTCTTGCCCGCAGCGGCGCGCCAGGCAGCCGGCTATGTGTGGCCCACCGAAGACACCGAAACGCTGTGGGTGCAGGGCGGCAATGAGTTGGCCGTGTCCCTGAACCGCATCGGCTTGCAGGTCTCTGAAGGTTTGGCCACGCTGGTGCTTCAGGTGCGCTGTGACCAGACCGGCCCGGTGGCGGTACAGGTGCCGTTCGTCTGCGGCAGCGCCAGGCAGCCTGCCGGCCTGTACACCGCCACACCACGCCAACCCGACGCGCCGCCCGTGATCATGCATCTCTGGAGCGAACCCCTGGTGGCTTTTGCCTGGCATTGCCTGCTGATCCTGGTGAGCGGTGCGGCAAGCGCCACCGGCAAAGACCTGCGCGGCAATGTGCTGGTGCCGGTGAACCTGGCCGCCAGCAAAAAGGGGCTGGAAGTGCAGACCATGGCGCGCCACCATTTTTACGGCAGCAGTGGCCTCACGGCCGGCAAGCAAGTTGCGTTGCCGCGCCGCAGCGTCGGGGAGCCCCAGCCATGAACACCAGTGATTTGGGCGTGCTGGGCCAGCTTGCCGAGGCGCTGGGCCTGTTTGTGGCGGGTAGCCCCAACGGTGACTGGTTTGCCAAGCCACAGGACTACCTCAAGACCCTGCTCTCCAACGAAAAGCAGCGCCATGCCTTGATGCAATTCATAGACGACGCGCTGGGTGGCGAAGAGCGCCACACGGTGGACAACATCGTCTGGTTGCCCCTGGTTACCGTGCCGCTGCCAGCGCCCGGTGGCGGGGCGGGCGAAAGTTTTGGCAGCCTGTCCGTGTCCATCACGGTGGACGAGATGCAGGATGACGGCCTGCACCTGGGCCTGGGCCTGCAGTTCCACACCAACGCGCCGGCCTCCGACACTACCCTGGCCATCCCGCTGTTTCGCGCGGCCAGGCAAGGTGCCGGCACACTGGGCCCCACGGTCCTGCTCGGCACGGAGGGTGGGCGCATCCGCATCGCCAGCCATGTCACGCTCACTGACGCGGCGCCCGTGCCGGGCCAGGCCCGCCTGGGTGGCATAGGCCTGCAAGTGGCGGTGCCCACGCTGGACACAGACCGGGTGGGCGCGAGCTTCGGATTCGCGCTCACGGGACTGCAACTGCCAGGTGCTGCCGCGCCGCGCGACATGGTGGTGCATGCCGACGGTGTGGACCATCTTGACGATGCATTGCTGGACCTGGTGCTCAGCCTCATCAAGGCCCAGGCCGACGCCGCCCTTCCCTCCACCCCCGTAGGCGCTTTAGGCGGCCTGCTAGGTTTGCGCAGCGGCGACGACGTGCCTGACTTCCCCATCACCGAGCTGGCAACACAGGGCCCGGTGGCGATTGCCCACTGGTTGAAAGGCATTGTTGAAAACAGCACCCAGCGCGATGCCTGGATGGCCTACCTGGGCCAGTTGCTGGGGGTGGTCCCTGGCGCTGTGCCGGGCGAGGTGGCTCTGACGCTGGGCGCGGCCCAGGCCAGGCTGGGGCTGCATGTGCGCGCAGGGGCCACCGGCCACACGCTGCTGGCTCCCTATCTGAGCTTGCAGGTGGGCAGCGACCAGACCCATGTAAAAGCCCTGGCCGAGTTGCTGCAGGTGGACCTGGTCACCGGCCAGGCGAGTGCCTTTCCAAGCCTGGGCCTGTGGTTCGCCACCGGCCGGGACTTGCCGGGCCAGTACGTTCTCAACGTCAGCATCCCCGCGCCCGCGCTCACAGCGCGCGCTGCCACCTTGCGCGTGGGCTTTGAGCTGAACACTGCGCGCCAGCTCAACTTCGTGCTCGCGGCCGACCAGGTTCAATTGGGCAGCCACACCTACCCCACGCTGGACCTGAGCTCGCCCAACGCGTTGATGGACGCCGCCACCGGAACCGTCGAAGGCCTTGCCAACCTGTTGCTGGGAGGCCTGGGCAACGCCATGGGCACAGTACGTTTGCTGCTGGGCCTGGACGCACCCGCAGGCATCAGCGCCATCACGCTGTCGCAGGTGATGAGCGACCCACTGGCCGCGGTGCAGGGCTATTGGCTCAGCCTGGCGGGGCATGCCCCGGCCCTCAAGCAGGTGCTCACCGCCCTGCGCCTGGCACTGGCGGACAGCACCCAGGCAGGGTCCTTCGTGCAAGGCGACGGCTCGGCACTAAGCCCCTTCAGCCTGCCACTCATAGGCCCCCTGGCGCTGGAGGTATTTGCCGAGAGCCACAGCATGCACATTGGCGTGGCCTTGGGCACCAACGTCGGCAACCTGGGCCAGGGCAGCGTGGTGGTAGGCACCACACTGCGCGCCACGCTGGCGCAGATCGATTTGCAAAACGGTGCCGTGCAATGGCTGGCACTGGTGCAGGCGCGCCTGTCGGTGCGCGAGCCAGTTGTGAGTCCGACCGTCAGGCTGGTGCTGGATGCCAACACCGAGTTGCTGGCCGACGAGGTGGCCCTGGCGCTGCAGTGGCGCGCGGCTGGCAGTTCGCGTGGCTTTGCCGTGAATGTGGAGGCGCCCCATCTGCGCCTGCGCCTGGCTGACCTGGAAATTCCGCTGACCCTGCCGCAGTTTGCGCCCGATGGCAGCGTCACCCTGCCGGCTGAAGCCTGGGACGGCGTGCAAACCCTGGTGGGCCAACTGGCGCGCCTGCTTGCACCCTCCGGGCGCAGCGTGCTGTCCGATCTGATGCAGGTGCTGGGCTGGACCAAAGATTTGGATGCGCGCGTCAGCGCCAAGGCCGCAGCCCGGCCGCTGCTGCGCCTGGCCGATCTGGCAACAGACCCCGAAGCAGCCCTGCGCGCCTGGCTGCCGCGCCTGCTTGCCAGTCCGCAAAGCATGCAGATGCTGGAGCTGCTGGCGGACGTGCTGCTGGGCCATGGCGATGGGCAGGGCCTGCTGCAAGGCCATGGCCGGCCGGATTCGCCCTACCGCCTGGTGCTGGCACCCGACCTGCCGCAACCCTTTTTGTGCTTTGCCCCAAATGGCCCGCGCGCCCTGCTGCTGGCCGCCCCAAAAGCGATTCGCCAATGGCGCCCCGGTGACGCCGCGCTGTCCAGCGTGGCGCTGGAAGCCGCTTTACTGGCCGAGGCCGGCGTGGACCCGGCCCTGGCCGACCTGATGCGCGGGCGCAGCTTGGCCGACGGAAGCGAGCGCGGCGATGGCGGCGCGCTCACAGACGCACTCGATGCCCTGATCGCCCGCTGGTCCGGTGGTGACGGCAGCATCGTGCCTCCGTCAAGCGTGCCCGCCGGCATCAATCTGCAAAGCGTGGGTCTGGCAGCCCTGCAACTGTGGCCAGGGTGCGATTGGGCGGACTGGGTCGGCGCTGAGCCCGGCACCGTGGTGCATGTGGCCGTGGGGGTCGACGCCGCCGCCTGTTGGCCCGATGCGCCCGCCGCTCGCCGCATCGACCTCAGCACCGCTGGCCTGCAGGCCGCCATGTTCAATTTGCCCGCTGACCTTGCCAGCGCCACAGGCGACTGGTTTGTGGCCCTGGGTACGCGCGCCAATAGCCTGGTGACGGGCGACGCACCGACGGGCGACGGCACTGCCGAGCAAGCCGCGCGCCTGCTGCGCGTGCTGAATGCGCTGCCCGCCACGGCACACGCCGGTGTGGTGGCCGTGGGCGGCGCAGGACACGCCGCCCGCATCGCCTGCCAGAGCGCAGCGACCGTGGACCAGTTGCTCTTGCTGGGCACGCCGCTGGCCGCGGTGTCGTTGAGCGCGCTGGCCACGCAACCCACGGCCGACGCTTGGCGCTTGCTGGCCACCCTCCTGCCCACCGCGCCCGACCCTGTGGGCGTGGCGGCCGGCGAAGAGGAAGCCGAAGACCTGGACCTGGCCCTGGGCCGCGCACTGGTACAAGCCTGGCAGCGTGCCAGCGCACTACAGGACGCGGCGGCCGACCTGGCTTTGCCCACCACCACGCTGCCTACGCCGCGCGCAGGTCTGAACGTCACGGCCTGCTTTGGCCAACTCAGCCAGGCCCAGGTCGCTCAGGCCATCACCGCCATCGTGGCCGCCGGCCTGGCCGAGCGCGCCCGCGTCCGCGTGCAGGCGGCCAGCCAAAACGATACCGCCGCTTTGGGTGCAGCGGGTGCCCTGGCAAGTGCTACGTCCACCGTTGAAATGGGCTGGCGCTGGCCGCTGCAGGCCAGCCTGAGCGGCGCCTTGGTCATCGAAGGCCAGGTCGACTGGGTGGGCGTGCAAACGGGCCTGGGCGCGGCCGGCACTGCCTTGCAAAACCAGCCCGCTTTGCGTCTGAGCCTGTTCGTGCGCGACCGCAACGGCTGGCTCCTGGCCACGCCCGAGGCCAGCCTGCGCGCGTTCAGCCTGGACCTGCGCTTGTCGCTGGACGGCAGCAGCCTGGGCACTGCCAGTGTGATGCTGCACGAGGCCCAGGCCTTTGGCCACCGCTGGGAGGCCTTGCGCCTGGGCGACGCCACGCAATGGGGCAGCAGCGCACAGGCGCTTTTGCCGGAAGCACGCGTCTTGCTGGCCGCTGCCTTCCAGCGCGTGGTCGACGACGCCGGCGCCGGCACCAGCGTGGCCTTGGGCGATGTGCTAAAGGCCCTGGGTCTGGCCGACGTCCATGGCGCCTTGGTGGGCGATGCCTTGGACCAATTCCTGCGCGAGCCCGCCACGCGACTGCGCCAGGCCCTGACCCAGGCCGGCAGCGAGTTGCCCGACGCACTGCGCGCCTTGCTGGGGCCGCTGGGCTCGGCCATCCGCTTTGTGCACGAAGCAGGCCAGCCCGACTATGCCGTCACTTTGAGCGGTGGCGACGCCAGCAGCGGACGCTTTGGCTGGGTTTTCGATGTCACGCTGTCGGGTGCCGGAGTAGCGGGCCACTTGAAGCTGGGGCCGGATGCTGCGCTTTCCGGTGTGGGTGGCTTGCAGCTGGCTCTGGGCTTCGCCACCAGCGCCACTCCGTTCAGTGCGAATGTGACCTGGTCGCATGCCGGCGGCGGGCAGGACGTGGCGGCCCTGTGGCCCGCGCCCGACGGCCAAAGCCTGATGCGTCTGTTCACGCAAGCCGCGCCCTCGCTGGTCGCACAGGCCGCGCTGGAAGTGCTGCGCCGTGCGGACGAAGCCGCGCGTCCCACCATCGACGCGCTGCTCGACGCCATGAACCTGCTCAAGGGCAGCGCGGGC
>CAIQYP010000036.1 GCA_903876045.1 uncultured beta proteobacterium
CCGCTGCCCAGGGGCAGGCGCGCTATGGGTATTGAATTGCGGTGGTGCCTTTTACAGCCGTGGCAGGGGCATGCAAGTTCCAACCCTTTGAACATCGGCACCCAGCGCCATTGACCGCGGGAGATGAACTTTCACCTCATTCGGTCCAGATATTTCACAGGAGTGCTGCCTTGAGTTACTGCCTTCAACTTTCTGGTTTTCGCACGTAAAGCACATCCACACGAGCGGCGTCCAGGCTCGGGATGTAGGTGGATTCGTCTTCCATGACTTCATGAGGTATCCATTGGCGGTGGTCCTCGAGGTTGCGTTCCAGCAAGAAACACCTCGATTTGAATCATCTGACCGTGACGGCAATGCGGGCACTCACGCAGCGAAACGCCGGTCAAGCGCTCGTAGCGGTCACGATAATCCAGCGACACCTCCGAGGGTGTGGCCACAGGGGCGGGCATCGCCAGCAATTCCCGACAGCGTACAAGATTGGCTTCCCGATACCGGTTGGCGAGAAGTCCGTAGTGGCGGATTCGCTGGAAGCCTGAAGGCAAGACGTGAAGAAGGAAACGACGAATGAATTCCTGTCCATCGAGCTGCATGATCTTCGAGTGTGACTCATGGCGATAGTCCTTCCAGGCAAACGACACATCCCCATCGCTAAAGCTGAGCAAGCGGTTGTTGGAGATAGCCACCCGATGGGTGTACCTGCCAAGGTACTCCAGGACCTGCTTGGGGCCACCAAATGGTGGTTTGGCGTAAACCACCCATTCGGTGTTCGCGGCTGGCCCCAGATATTTTTCAAAGGCGACGCGGTTTCTTAACGCCTCCATCGCGTTGAAGAATTGGAGTTCACCGCCATCAAATGCCTGTCTCAACAGTTCAAGAAACAAGCGCCGGAACAGTCTGGACAGCACCCGCACTGGCAGAAAGAAGCCAGGCTTGCACGAGATCCATTGCTGCGAGTCTGGCGACAGTCCTCCGCCGGGCACCACGCAGTGCAGATGCGGGTGATGCAGCAGGTTCTGCCCCCACGTATGCAGGATCGCGATGAAGCCAAGGTGAGCACCAAGGTGCTTGGGATCAGCAGCAATGGTGCTCAGTGTCTGGGAGGTGGCCTGAAACAAGATGTTGTAGACCACCGCCTTGTTCTGAAACGCGATGGCTGCAATTTCCTGTGGCAGGGTGAAGACCACATGGAAGTATTCGACCGGTAGAAGTTCATCTTGGCGATCCTGAAGCCATTGGTCGCGAACGAACGACTGGCACTTTGGACAATGGCGATTGCGACAACTGTTGTAGGAGATGCGGTGGTGACCGCAGGCATCACACTGCTCTACGTGCCCACCTAATGCGACGGTTCGGCATTGCTCGATGGCGCTCATCACGCGCGTCTGTCCCCGACTCAGGCTGGCCGCGTGTTCTGAACGGTAGGCAGGGCCGATTTGGCGAAAGATATCCGCCACCTCCAACCCGCAAGGGCGCAAGGTCGACCTTAGAAATGAGCGAGTGCAACGGTGGCTGGAGCCACAGGTTCCGGTTTTGGTAACAGGTCAAACGGGCTGACAGTGGCGCACACGGTGTTGGTGGCGACCTTCAAGTAGCGAGACGTTGTTCCCAGACTGCGATGCCCAAGCAGAAGTTGAATTCGCCGAACATCTGCCCCGGACTCCAGCAAGTGAGTGGCGAAGGC
>CAIQYP010000037.1 GCA_903876045.1 uncultured beta proteobacterium
GGCTTTCATTGGAACCGTGACCGGCAGGCTTGGCAGCACCCCTGCGGCGCCTTTAGCCTTCGCGGCTCCGGCGACCCCCACGACAAGTACCCGTCGTATTATCCCACCGACCACCGCACCGCTTGATCTGGAGGCATTATGATTCTCAATCTTTACACCCTCCGCACCGGCGATGTTGTCGAGTATGCCGGTCAGCCTTGCCAGGTTGTCCGCGTCACCGAGTCCGCCGCCGTCATTGCCGTTATGCAAAAGCCACGCACCATCACCCCACGGTTTGGCAAGCCGGTGACTTTCACCCCTGCCCCCAAGCTGGAGCGCATCAGCGCCCAGTCCGAGATTCCCATCCTCAACCGTTGATTCCCCTTTTATGCAAACACCAGACAAAAGCAGCGACTCGCCCTTCGGGCCAGTCATTTACACCTACACCCGCAAGCAAGCCATCGCCGATGGTGTGCAAGTGGACGTCACCCAGACCGCCAAGGAGGCGGGCATCTCCTACCCGGTCTTTCTCACCCGTACTGTATGGGACAGCTACGTCCAAGTTCCCCCTGGCGTCGAGTGCCAAGACGAGGCTGGCCGCCTGTGGGACCTGATTTGGATGCTCCGGTTTGCCATCATCCGCAGCCGTGGCCACGGTGACCGCGTGCCGGTCGCCCTCTACGTCCGGAACGACAACCAGCGCGCCAAGTTGGTCAAGCTCATCGCCACCTGTGGCCCGTTGGACTTCGACAATCCCGCTCCGGCCATTACCGTCATGCTACCAGGGGAGGACTAACACATCGGGGGATGTCGCAGCATCCCCCAGCTTTTTTATGATCTTAAATTTGAACCTCCCGCAAATCACCCGCACCAAAGGCGAGGCTAAAAGTTTGGCGAGCACCGTTTTTCCGCCCACCGCAACAGCCCTGGCACAGATGCCGCCCAACACCACGTATCCCCGCTATCAATTCAACTTTGACGCCGCCGACAAATTGCAGTTGATCCTGGAATGGCTGCACGAGAAGCGCCCGAAGATTTACCAGCGCGCACGGTTCGAGCTTTTCTATGGACTGGCCCAGAACATTGTCCGGACCGTGGACGACAACGCCGCCATGCGCATTCACGAAATGTACCGCGAATCCGACCACCGCGAATTCATCGCCAAGCTGGAGGCAGCCGAAGCCGTCCAGACCATGGCGGGCGACGGATACGGCATTTGACCACAAACTTGGCCGGCGGAATCCCCGCCGGTCAAGCCCCGCCAAAAAATTTTTCGCGGCTTCGCCTTGGTGGCTCGCCGCGATATTTGCCCGATCGGGGATTGCGCATCCCCGAACCCCAACGCCAAAGCGCGAGCGCTCTGGACTCAAACCCCTTGTTGACATGCCCGCAAGAAGGAAATACAACTCTTTTATGCCAACCGTGATAAACCTCAATTCCGAGGCTCACTATACTGTAGGCAGCATGGCGCACGTCTTTCCATATTTTGTGACACCTTGCCTTGAGGCTTTCAGCTTTTTGGTAGCTCGCTGCGGCTTTGATGAGCCGACCGTTGAGCAATTAGGACGCGAGTGTTTCATCCGATACCAAAAAGGCAATCGGTGGGTTTCCATTGCTTACGAGCCAGGTTGCGTTCCCATCGTCGAGCTTTTCACTCCGTCGCATGACATCAAGCATCGCCGTATTCCGCATTTGCAGACAGGGCTGGCGAAGCCGAGACGTTTTGCGGATACTGACGAGAGCCAGCAGCGGTTGACGCTTCAGTCGCAGGCGGCAGACCTTGAGACTGTGGAGCGAGAGTTTTTGTTTGAGACATGAACCTGATGCCTACAAAGATTGTTAGAGCCAACCCAAACTTAAATTAACCCTCACCGGCCCCGCCTCAAACGCCGGCCAGGCTTCAGCAAATTGTGTTCGCGTTGCTCAATAACTAAGGGCGCGTGACCAGATAACGGTTTCCATTGGTGGATGACACAGCTCGCGCGCGAAC
>CAIQYP010000038.1 GCA_903876045.1 uncultured beta proteobacterium
CAGACCGCCGCCGTAGCGCATGAGCAGGGTCTGCAGCCGGTGGTGTTCGATCGAAGTCACATCGAAGGCGAGGTAGGTGATGGGCGTGAGGAACACGGCCATCAAGGCCACGGCGAACAGCAGCGTCACCACCCTGGGCGACAGGCGCAGCCCCCGGCCCAGCGATGACGCGAGCCAGACCCAACCCATCAGCATCAACAAGGTATAGGCGAACTGCAGCACATGGCCGCCACCCCAGAACAGAAGCTCGTAATAGGCCCGTGCGTCCAGGCTGCGCGGCAGCTTGGCCCAGGACCAGACGAAGGCGATGGCGGCAACGGCGGTGGCCACCATGGCGGCGTTCAGGCCAAAGCGCAGCGCGCCGTCGCCGCTGATGCTGGCCCCCACGGGTGACGCCGCGAGCATCGAGCGCAGGCACAGCAGGCCGATGCCGGCACCGAACAGTGTCAGGCCGGTGAGAAACACCGAGCCGTCGAGCACAGGAACATAGTTGGACATGACGGGCGTGGCGATCTGCACAAAGGGCGCCACGCACAGGATGATCGTTCCCAGCGCAGAGAGTGCAAAAGCGCCCCAGGCGAGCTGCTGCCAGCGGGTGCTTCCGCTCAGCGTCCACAGCGCTCCACCAAAGGAGAGAAACCACACCAGCACCGAGAGATCGACGTGCACCACCAGCGCGACGCGAAAGAAATCCGCCACCGGCAAAAGCGATTGCAGTTGCGGTGTGCGCGAGAGCACCAACAGAATGGAAAACAGGCCGGAAGCCAGCAGCGCCGCCATTCCCAGCGCGAGCCAGGCCAGCGCCAACTTTCTGCGCGCGTCCTGCGGCACCGAGAGGGCAAAGTGAAAGGTCGCCACACCCGGCGCACTGCTACCCGCGAATGAGGCGCTTGCATCTGATCTCAACTCAGTCATGTTCCGATTCCTTCAAAGGGGCAGGAGGGCTCCACGTGGCCTGGCTCGTCAGCCGCAACCTCAGTCGCGCCAGCGCGGCCTGAACGCCGAGCATATCGCTTCCAGCCCATTGAACTTCGATCTGTTCGCGGTTGACCGAAGCGCGCAGTTGGGGTTCGCGCAGACCCGCCAACCGTTGCTGCAACCAGCGGTCGCCCAGGCGGAACTCGCAGTCGCCTTCGCGGCAACCGGCGACGGCAACACCTTCGGCGCCCAGGCGCAGTGCGTATTCGATAAAGGATGGGGGCAGCATGGCGGCGCATTCCAGCGCCATCACGGCGGTAGTGGCATTCGCCATTTGCGTGCAATCCGCCGCCTGGCGGCAACTGAAAAGGACGACCGGGTGCGGGCCGCTCAAGCTGGCAATTTTTTGCCTGAGTTCGCGCCGCAGCGCCGCCATCGGCGCGTCAGGCATCTCGATGCCGGACACCATGTCTTCAATCCGTCGAAACGGTGTAGCCGAGGGGCAGGACCCGACGCAAATGCCGCAGGCGGCGCACAGGTCGGCGTTGACCAAGGCCTGCCTGGCAGCATGTCGGACGGTGCCCGTGGGCGCGACGGGTGTTCCTTCGGAGTCTGAAAGGCTGCTTGGGTGGCGACTCTGATCGGTGCGGGGGACCATCACCACAGCACCGAAGGGGCAGTCGACGACGCAACGCCCGCAGCCGTTGCAGTTGGCCAGATCCACCCGCGCTGACGCGCGTTTTAGCGAACGCGGCACACGCCACAAAGGCAATACTGCCAGCACCAGCGTCAGTGCCGCCACGAGCCACCACACGGCCTGGGCCGAGAGCGCGTTCACCAGCGGATGGACAAGCAGATAGAACCAGTCCAGAGAAAGCTGTGCCGCCACGTGTCCGGTGTCCGCCGGGCCCAGGCTGGTCGCAGGTTGCATCAGCGCCAGCAGAGCCAGCGTACCCAGCGTGGCGATGGTGAGCGAGCGCGGCGGCCACATCCGCGGCAGCGAGACGCGCTGCACGTGGATCCAGGTGGCGGCAAGCAGCAGCAGCGGCAGGCCGATGTGGACAAACATGATGAGTGAAAAGAAGCGGTCGCCCAGCGCTTCGGGTGTGAGGAAATTTCGCGCCAGCAATTCCGCTCCCAGCGGCAGCGCCTGCAACCACTCGGCCATGGCGGTGACGCTGAAAAGGGCGCGTTCGTCCCACAGCAGCCACAGTCCGGTGATGCCGGCCAGCCACAACAGGAACAGCAGCGGTATTCCCGTAAGCCACGAATACCAGCGCACGCCGCGAAAATGTCCGCGCACGCCCTCGCGCAACAGGTGCGCCAGTGTCAGCAGCATGAAGGCGTCGGCGCCATAGCGGTGCACGCCACGCAGCAAGCGGCCCAGCAGCAAGGGGTCGTTTTGAAGGCGCAAGCCGGAGGCATAGGCGCCGGCGACGCTGGTGTCATACAAGGCATAGGCGACGATGCCGCTGGCGACACATGTCATCAGGCACAGGAATGCGAGTGCACCCAGATGGCGCCACGGGTTATGCGCGGGTGCGAACGCATGATCGAAAGCGCCGCTGAGGACCTCATCGGCAGCGCGCAGCGAACTCAAGACCGCGGCCATGCGACAGGCTCAACCGCGCGTGAAAACAAACCCGCCACTGCCGGTGAGGAAGTCGACGATGATGACCTGACCGGGTTTGAGATCGACCTGAATGTCCCGGGCGTAGTTGATGGCGCCGTCGGGCCCGTCCGCCAACCGCGCCTTGAATTGGTGGGCTCCGGCGGGGATGGACAGGCGCCGATAGACCGTGGCGGCACCGTCCTTTTGCAGGCCCAGGGGCGGTGTGCTGACGCGGTACAGCGGCTGGCCGTCCATGTCGAGCTCGACCCGCACCAGGGCGCGTTCACGCGGGCAGTCCATTTTGTTGCGCATGTTCGGCTGCAGCTTGGCCAACTCAGCGGCGTCACGTTCGTGGCAGGCGAATTTGAGCTGGCCTGAATGGCTGAAAGAGAGTTTCAACACGGCCTCGTTGTCCCCGAGTTGGCGGTAGACCGGCGCATTCGAAAAATAGCCGATGACGGCGGCGAAGGCGATGTAGGCCGTGGCCTGCAGCGCGTATTGCAGGGGCTTGGGAAGCGGCTTAAGCATGGGTTCCTCCGAGCTGCACCAGATCGGCGTTTTGGCCTTGCAGCGGTCGTTGAGGAGCCAGATGGAAGGCGTCCGAGAAGCAGTCGTCACCGGCCAGCCCGTGCTGCTCGAAAGCGGGTTGCGCCACCTGCACCATCTGCACCGAGCCGCAGGCGTACACCTGGTGTCTGGATAGATCAGGAAAATCCGCCAGGATGGCTTCGTGTACGAGGCCGGTGCGACCGCTCCACTGGTCTTGCGGCAACGGTGCTGACAGCACCGGCACGAAGGTGAAATTGGCGTGCTCGCGCGCCCATTGCTCGGCTAGCTCCCCCAGGTAGAGATCGCGTCGGCTGCGCACGCCCCAGTACAGGATCATGTGCCGCTTCATGCCCATGGCG
>CAIQYP010000039.1 GCA_903876045.1 uncultured beta proteobacterium
CCTAGGAGTCTGGGCGGCAGAAACTCCGTGATGAAAAATTAGGCATTTTGGGGGGTACTTCACCCCTTGGCATATCGAAAATAATCGCTCCTGGGCGATTCTGAGAGGTCGAAAATTTTGCGTCTCGTTCCAAAAGTTTCTGCCGCCCAGACTCCTAGGTATTCGCATGAAGTATGCCAATCCAAAGAAGCTGCTAAGTTATTGTTTCTATTGGGTTTTTTTGGATGTCAGGCGCAATTGGATGCTGACCTGACAGAGTTGCAGGCTCAATGTCCAACCTCCTGCCAAATTGGCATGTCAAGTTGACAGTCCTGAACTGATGATTGCATAAGCCCCAAATGCCCCAGTTGTCTGGATGCGCGGGGTCAAAGTAGGCTTTTTTGCTTCCAGCCCATCCACTCGTTCGCGAGCAGGGCAAATATAACTAAGCCACCACCGAGCAGCACCGTTACATCGGGAGCTTCGTTCGCCCATAGCCATGCCAGAAAAATGCCGAAGATCACTTCCAGCAACTGCAATAACGAAATTTCTGGCGCATGCAGCACGCGGGCGCAGACCATGCACAACACGCATGGGATTGCCAACTGGAACACGCCTAACAAACCCAACAAGGTGACATCGTGCACGCTGGCCTGAAACGGATAGGCCAACAAACAAGTAGCCATGGTGGACAGCAAGGCACCCATTAGCACTGCGGGCACTAGATCCAGGGCATGCCCCTGATCGTGCGAGTGTTGACTGATAGTCCAGTTCACAGCCGCTGCGATGGGTATAGACAACGCGACTAGACTGCCCAGCAACGAAGCTGAACCAACTTGGGAAGCAAACATATATGCGATTCCCGCGCCAGCAACCACAATAGCCAACCAGGTTCGTGCCGGAACCCGGTAACCGATAAATATGCGAGCCACGACGGCCGTCAACAGAGGGCCCACTGCCAGAGTGACCAGCACGTTACCTACAGTGGTCAGCGTAAACGCCACCATATAGGCGGTAAACATTACGCCCCAGCAAGCACCTGACAACCAGAGTGCTGCTCCAGCATTACGGATCTTCTGAAAGACGGAGCGCCCTTGAAAATACGGCAGGATGAAAAGCAGGCTGAGCGCCGCAAACAGCGAGCGCCAGAATGTCACCTCAAAGCTGCGCGCAAACTCCAGATGGCGGGTAACAACCCCTGCGGTAGACCACAGGAGAGCTACCAACACCATCACAAAGACCGCCTGGTTGTGGCGCAGCTTCAAGGCAAAAGCTGCTTAGCGGCCAGCGCGCTTGCGTTCGCTTTCAGTCAGGTAGCGCTTGCGCAGACGGATCGACTTGGGCGTGATTTCGACCAGCTCGTCGTCCTCAATGAATTCCACACCGTATTCCAGCGTGCAATCGATAGGCGGTGTGATCTTGATTGCGTCTTCCTTGCCGGACACGCGGAAGTTGGTCAACTGCTTGGTACGCGTGGCGTTGACCACCAGATCGTTTTCACGGCTGTGGATACCGACGATCATGCCTTCATAGACCGGGTCGTTGGGGCGCACAAACATGCGGCCGCGCTCGTCGAGCTTGCCCAGTGCGTAGGTGAAGATTTCACCCGCGTCCATGGAGATCAGCACGCCGTTCTTGCGGCCACCGATTTCGCCCTTGTGCGGCTCGTAGCTGTCAAAGATGTTGGAAATCAGCCCGGAGCCACGGGTCAAGTTCAGGAATTCATTGGTGAAACCAATCAGTCCGCGGGCGGGAATGCGGTATTCCAGTCGTACACGGCCGCGACCGTCCGGCTCCATGTTCACCAGATCGCCCTTGCGTTCGCCCAAGGCTTGCATCACGCCACCCTGGTGCTGCTCTTCGATGTCGGCAGTGACCAATTCGATAGGCTCATGCCTTTCGCCGTTGACATCACGGAACACCACGCGGGGCTTGGAAACGGCCATTTCATAGCCTTCGCGACGCATGTTTTCCAGCAGGATGGTCAGGTGCAATTCGCCACGACCCATAACTTCGAAGATACCTTCTTCGTCGGTTTCCTTCACGCGAAGCGCCACGTTGTGTTGCAGTTCTTTTTGCAGACGGTCCCAAATCTGGCGACTGGTGACGTATTTTCCTTCGCGACCGGCCAGCGGGCTGGTGTTAACGCAGAAGTTCATGGTCAGCGTTGGCTCGTCGACCTTGAGCATCGGCAGCGGTGCGGGATTGACCGGGTCGGTGATCGTCACGCCAATACCGATGTCGGTCAAGCCGTTGATCAGCACGATTTCGCCGGGGCCGGCGTCAGTGGCTTGCACGCGCTCCAGACCCTGGAAGGTCAGAACCTGGTTGACACGGCCCTTGACCGGCTTGCCGTCCGGGCCTTCCATGACGACCACATCCATCATGGGCCTGATGGTGCCCTGGCTGATGCGGCCAACGCCAATTCGACCCACAAAGGTCGAGAAGTCAAGCGCAGAAATTTGCAACTGTAGTGGCGCTGCCGGATCACCCTGCTGGTGAGGCACATGGTCAAGAATAGTGTTGAACAGGGCTGACATGTCGGGACCCCACTGCTCACCCTGTGCGCCTTCTTCCATGGAAGACCAGCCGTTGATGCCGGAGGCATACACCACAGGGAAATCCAGTTGTTCATCGGTAGCGCCGAGCTTGTCGAACAGATCGAACGCAGCGTTGACCACGAAGTCAGGACGGGCACCCGGCTTGTCGACCTTGTTCACCACCAGAATCGGCTTGAGACCCAGGGCCAGGGCCTTCTTGGTCACAAAGCGAGTCTGCGGCATGGGACCTTCTTGCGCATCGATCAGCAGCACCACACCATCAACCATGGACAGGGCGCGTTCCACTTCACCGCCGAAGTCGGCGTGTCCGGGGGTGTCAACGATATTGATGTGCGTGCCTTCCCAGGTCACGGCGCAGTTCTTGGCCAGAATCGTAATGCCGCGCTCTTTTTCAATCGCGTTGTTGTCCATCACGGTGTCGACCACTTTTTCGTGTTCGGCAAAGGTGCCGGATTGGCGCAACAACTGGTCAACCATGGTGGTTTTGC
>CAIQYP010000040.1 GCA_903876045.1 uncultured beta proteobacterium
AAGCTCCCCTTATCCCGACGGGGGGTAAGGGGTTGGGGGATGGGGGAGTAAAAAATGATGGAGTAAAAAATAGCTAGACAAAAAGCCGCACCGCAGGGAAAACCCTCACCCAAAAAACAAATTGCGAAACCCAACATTCCCACACAATGTGAAATCGAAACGTGTCGCGAACCCCGCACAAACCGACGCACACACTTACGAACATACCGAAAAATAAAATGTCTCACAGCGCCACCACCGCCGAACTACCGAGCATCCTGTTGCTGGACGATGAACCGCGCTCGCTGGAGACCATGCGCCGCACGCTGGAGGAAGAGTTCCACATCCACTGTGCGAGTTCCGTGGCCCAGGCGCGCGAGATATTTTCCCGGCACTCGGTGGACGTCATTTTGTGCGACCAGCGCATGCCCGATATGAGCGGCGTGGCCTTTCTGAAGGTGGTTCGGGCGGCCTGGCCGGACTGCGTGCGCATCGTGATCTCGGGCTATTCGGACAGCGAAGACATCATTGCCGGCATCAACGAAGCCGGCATATTCCGCTATGTGCTCAAGCCCTGGATGCCCGAGCATTTGCTTGAAGTGGTGCGCAGCGCGGTGCAGGCACGCAGCTTGCAACATGAGGTCAACCGCATAGAGCTGGACCTGCGCAGCAGCCCCGATGCCTTGCGTGCGCGGCGCGGTCAGCGCCTGAATGAAGCGCGCGCCCTGTTTGACTTTGAACGCATCGTGCGTGCGCCCGGCAGCCCGCTGGATGCCGTCTGCGAAACCGCGGTGCGGCTGGCGCGCCACGACATCTCGGTGCTGGTGCAGGGCGAGTCCGGCAGCGGCAAAGAATTGCTGGCCCGTGCCATCCACTACGCCAGCCCGCGTCAGGGCGGCCCGTTTGTGGTGGAAAACTGTGCTGCCATTACCGACTCACTGCTGGAAAGCGAACTCTTCGGCCACAAACGTGGCGCGTTTACCGGCGCCTTTGACGACCACATAGGCCTGTTCCAGCGCGCCCACAAGGGCACGCTTTTCCTGGATGAAATCGGCGAGACCACGCCCGCCTTCCAGGTCAAACTGCTGCGCGTGCTGCAAGAGGGCGAAGTGCGGCCCGTGGGTGCGGCGCGCGCCACTCCGGTGGATGTGCGCATCGTCTGCGCCACGCACCGCAATCTGGAGGCCGATGTGCAGGCCGGGCGCTTCCGGGAAGACCTGTATTACCGGCTTGCCGAGACCACGCTGACGATGCTGCCGCTGCGCGAGCGCGTGGGTGATATTCCAGCCATCGCCCACAAAATGCTACAAGAAGCTTCGGCCCGATTAGGCCGCAACGACTTGCAATTCAGCAGCGATGCGCTGTCCACCTTGCTGGCCTATCCCTGGCCCGGCAATATCCGCGAGTTGCGCAACGAGATCGGGCGCGCCGTGGCTTTGTGTGACGACGCAGTCATTGGTGCGCGAACCTTTTCCACCAAAGTGCTGAACGGCCAGCTCGGTCGCTACACACCAAGCAGCACTGCCAGCACTTCGACCATGCCCGCCAGCGGCACGCTGGCCGAACGGCTGGAAGCGATCGAAGCGGTGGTGCTGCGCGAATGCCTGCTGCGCCACCAGTGGAACAAGACGCGCGCCGCTGAAGAGCTAGGTTTGTCACGCGTGGGCCTGCGCGCCAAGCTGGCGCGCTTAGGGCTGGACGGACCCCTTCAATGAGCCTCAATGTGCTCTGGCTGCAAAGCGGCGGCTGCGGCGGTTGCAGCATGTCGCTGTTGTGCGCTGACACGCCAGACTTTGCCGGGATGCTGGAGTCGCTGGACATCCATCTCTTGTGGCATCCCTCACTGAGCCTTGAATCCGGCTCAGAGATGCTGTCGATTTTGAATGACTGCCTGCAAGGCCGCACACGCCTCGACGTGCTGTGCCTGGAAGGTGCCGTGCTGCGTGGCCCGCACCACACCGGGCGCTTTCACATGCTGGCTGGCACCGACAAATCCATGATGCATTGGCTGGAGCAGTTGTCCTCCGTGGCGCAGCACGTGGTGGCGGTAGGCAGTTGCGCGGCCTGGGGCGGCATCAGCGCCACCGGAGCCAATGCCACACAGGCCTGTGGCCTGCAATTTGAAGACGAGCACGCGGGTGGGTTGTTGGGCAAAGATTTTCGTGCCAAGGGAGGACTGCCAGTGGTGAATGTGGCAGGCTGCCCCACGCACCCGGGCTGGGTGACCGACACGCTCATGACACTGGCCGACGGCAGCATGAGGGAGGCCGATCTGGATGGCCTGAACCGACCGCGTTTTTATGCCGACCAGCTGGTGCACCACGGCTGCACGCGCAACGAGTATTACGAATTCAAGGCCAGCGCCTCCAAGCCTTCCGACCTGGGTTGCATGATGGAGAACATGGGCTGCAAGGGCACGCAAGCGCATGCCGATTGCAACATCCGCCTTTGGAACACCGATGGCTCCTGCATACGCGGTGGCTTTGCCTGCATCAATTGCACAGAGCCGGGCTTCCAGACGCCCGGCCACTCCTTTGAGGCAACGCCCAAGCTGGCCGGCATTCCGATTGGCTTGCCCACCGATATGCCCAAGGCCTGGTTTGTGGCGCTGGCGTCACTCTCAAAAAGCGCCACGCCCAAGCGCGTCAAACAGAATTCCACTGCTGACCATCTGGTGCTGCCACCGGTGTCCCGCAAGAGTGGCAAGCGGAGTTAGGACGCCGATGTCAACGCCCGTTCCTGCCCCTGTTTCACGTTTGATTCTGGGCCCCTTCAATCGCGTCGAGGGCGACCTCGAAGTGCAGCTCGAAGTGCAGGACGGCCACGTGCGCGAAGCCCGCGTCAACGCGCCGCTCTATCGCGGCTTTGAAAACATGCTGATCGGGCGCGAGCCGATGGATGCACTGACTATCGTGCCGCGTATCTGTGGCATTTGCTCGGTATCGCAGTCGGTGGCCGCTGCCAAGGCCCTGGCCGATGCGGCTGGCGT
>CAIQYP010000041.1 GCA_903876045.1 uncultured beta proteobacterium
GATGACCTCGACCTCAACAGCCGGGACGCAACGTCCATCGTCATGACTTCCGGCGACTTTCTCATACGTCAGCCGGACAACGCCAACGCGATGGGGAAAGCCATACAGGGGGCACCGTATCTGGCTGCGCAGTCACCCAAATCCGGTCACTTCCAGCGCCTATCGCCAGTAGACGGGGTTGACCGCATCTTCGGGTGGTTCCGCATCCCCGAATTTGGACTCAACTTTGTCGTGGGTCGCGATTCCTACAGCACGCTGCAGGATTACCGCGTACATCGTGAAAACTCGATCCAACACGCCCTGATCTCGAGCATATTCGCCGCGGCCATGCTGTGGCTCGTCCATCACTCCTTAGCCGCGCGCGAAGCCGCGCACAAGCGCCACGATGAAACGCAAGCCATGCTGCGCGCTGCCATCGACACCCTGGGCGAAGGCTTTGTGATTTTTGATGACAACGACCGGTTGGTGTACTGCAATGAGCGATTCGGCAGTTATTACCCGGCAATCGCAGATTTGTTTGTCCCAGGGTGCCGCTTTGAAGAGGTCCTGCGCGAAGGCATTAAACGCGGTCAATACCGGATCGGCCCCGGAACGGAGGATGCCTGGGTGGCAGAACGCCTGCACCAGCACCAAAACCCAGGCGAAGGCTTTGCCCAGCATCTGAGCGACGGACGCTGGCTACGCGTGCGCGAACAAAAAACCATCGATGGTTTGATTGTCGGTTTTCGCATCGACATCACAGAACTCTATGAGGCCAAGGAAGCCGCGGAGGCCGCCAACCGGGCCAAGAGCGAATTCCTGGCCACCATGTCACACGAAATTCGCACGCCGATGAACAGCATCCTGGGTTTGACACAACTGCTGCGGCTGCCAGGTGTCAATGCCGGAGATGTGCAGGCTTACGCAGGAATCATCCACAACGCGGGACGCACCCTGCTCAATCTGTTGAACGACATTTTGGACTTCTCAAAAATTGAATCCAGCAGCCTGGACCTCGAAGCGATCCCGTTGCTGCCAGAACAAATCGTGGACGAGATCAACTCGCTCTTCTTGCAAACCGCGCAGGACAAGGGTTTGCAGTTGAAGTCACTTTGGAGCGGCTCCTTCGGGCAGCTCTATCGGGGCGATCCGCATCGTTTGCGGCAGATGATCAGCAACCTGGTGGGCAATGCCATCAAGTTCACCGAGCGGGGATGCATTGATATTACCGGGCGCGAGGTCAGCCATTCCGACGGCATGGCTGTGCTGGAGTTTTCCGTTACAGACACGGGTGTCGGCGTCGCTCCGGACAAGCAGCAGCATTTGTTTCAAGCCTTCCGTCAAGCCGATAGTTCGACCACGCGTGAGTTCGGCGGCTCGGGACTCGGGCTCTCGATCACACGCCGTCTGGCACAACTCATGGGCGGAGAGGCAGGGCTGGTCAGCGAGGCGGGTAGCGGTTCCACCTTCTGGTTCCGGGTTCGTTTGGAACTTCTCGATTCCAGTCTGGAGGCCTACCACTCGCGCCCACTGTCGCTGGACGAAGACTATGCCAAAGCCATGTCCCGGCAACTGACCGGAAACATCCTGGTGGTCGATGACAACGCCGCCAATCAGACGGTGATCAAGGCCATCCTAAGCAAGCTGGGTCTGCAATGCGAAGTGGTTGACGATGGTAAAAAAGCGGTAGCGCGGGTTAAGGAACTGCCAGCTTTGGATTTGGTGCTGATGGATTGCCAGATGCCAGTCATGGATGGCTTTGAGGCCACGCGCCAGATACGCCGCTGGGAACTGGAAGCGCGACGACCGCATCTGCCCATCGTGGCACTCACCGCGGGTGCTTTTGAGAAAGATCGCCAGCGCTGTATCGAATCAGGCATGGATGATTTTCTGGCCAAGCCGGTGGATATTCACCGGATCATCGAAGTTTTGAATCAGTGGCTGGACGCTGCACGCAAGGCACGCAATCGGAATGAAGCCAATGCAGACGGTGACATGCTCGAGAGACCCGACCGGGCGCCCTTGCCGAAGTTTGTCATGCTGGAATTGGACACACCATTGC
Source organism: uncultured beta proteobacterium (assembly GCA_903876045.1). Lineage (GTDB taxonomy): Bacteria > Pseudomonadota > Gammaproteobacteria > Burkholderiales > Burkholderiaceae_C > Allorhodoferax. The sequence continues at coordinate 2,042 of CAIQYP010000041.1, forward strand.
AGCAGGTAGGCGGTGACCCGCAAACGCTGGTGACGGTCGCGGGGATTGTGGCGCAGCAGATTCGTGAAGATTTACCTGTGCTCGAACAACTGTGTGTGTCCCGTGACTGCGAGAAACTTTCCAAAGCCTGCCACCGGCTCAAGGGGAGTCTGTCTTCCATCGGTGCGCAGGCCGCGCATAGCGCATGTATCGCCTTGGAAATTTTGGCGACAAGCGAGGCATCAGAACACTTGGTAGAGGCCATGAATCTGCTTCGCATCGCCCTGGCTCAAACCCTGCCGGATCTGGATCAACTGGCTGCATACCAAACAACTTGAAGCGAGAAATATTGTGGATATCGACTACGAAAAAAAGCTCCGATTTTTAGTGATTGACGATGTACCGGTCTATCGGTTTTTGATGGAGTCCGGCATCAAGAAGGTCAATCCCTTCATTCAAATGGATCAGGCATCCACCGTTGAAGAAGCCATGACGAAGCTTTCAGAGGAACAATACAACGCCGTGATTTCGGACTGGAATATGCCCGATGGGGGTGGCGAGGCCTTGCTCAAATGGATGCGCTCCAGGGCTCATTTCCGTAAGGTGCCATTCATCATGATTTCCGGCAAGAACCAGAACGAAGACATCATTGAGGCCTTTATGCGCCTGGGTGTGGACGCTTACGTTGTCAAACCTTTTAACCACCGCGACCTGTATGAAAAGGTGATGGGCGCAATTGCCAATCGCAGCCTGCCGCCTAGCAACTAGCAACCAACGCCTGCTGCTTAGTCGCGCCGCTCTGATTCAAACGGCTGCGATAGCCAGGCAAGCAATTGCTGGTAAACCTCGGCGTGGTTGAGTAAATCCCAATGGTTGGAGTTAGTCACGACCAGCTTGTGACTGTCTGGCACAAGCAGCGACATTACAGCGCTTTCGTGCTCGCCTAGGGCGCTCGCCCGTGGCACCAAGCCGTCCCCAATCCAGGCATTGCGCGCATCGTCAACACGCTGCGCCTGCACAGCGGCGACCAGATAGGTTTGCACACCCAGCGGCAAAGGTGTCGGCAGGCGCCCATCCACCTTTTGATCATGCTTGCGGTGTGCCGACCAATCGGCTTGCTGCACATTGCCAAAACGCAAATCAGAAATGCCGGCGCTGCGTCCCTTGCCAAGACGCGCAAACGGTGCCAGATACGGACTTTTGCCCAATAGGCTGTCGATCAATTGGCCACCCCGCTCCAGCGGTGCGCCGTGGTGCGGTGTGCCCAGACACACCAAACGGCGCAAGGTGGCGGGCCAATTGAGTCCCACAACCTCTGCATGGTGGCAGGCGCTGCGCGCCACCAGACCGCCCATGCTGTGGCCAATGACGACCAGTTCTTCCACGGGAACCGGCCACTGCTCAATAAGGGTTTGCATTGCCTGCGAAAACATCTCACCGTTCTGCGACACATGCAGTCCCGTGTTGTAGTGCAAGTACAGCGGTGTCATGCCCAGTGCCTTTCCAAGCGCATCGCCATGGCTATGGCCCTTGCGCTGCCACTGCAGATCGTTCATGCACAGGCCATGCACCAGCACCAGAAGGCGGGCCTTGGGCTGGGCAATGCGCTGCAAAAGTTCTGCGCGTGACAGATTCAGAATCTGACCCTGCAGGCGAAACGACATCTGAATGGCCAGCGGGTTGAGCGTCTCGGCCATGTGGTCTCCCCACACGCCACACATTGCCGCAATCACCGCTTCGCGCTCGGGACTGCTCTGGCTGCTGCTCTCCAGCCCCTGGTTTAGCAAGTTGGTCAGATGGTCCACTCCCAGACCTGCCACGCGTGTGGTGCCGCGCACCATGCGGTAAACCAGACCGGTGATCCCTCTGGTCGGCAGATCCTGCCCCGGCCCCAGAATGCCAGCCCGCGAGGCAATGGTCTGGTGCATGTTTTCCACGATGTTGGTAACCGCAATGGTGGCATCAAAGCCCAGGCGCGCCAGCCCCTGCAAGTCTTGCAGCCGAATTGGACTGCGACGGCGCGGTGGCTTGTCAGACATAGACCATGCGCTGCGGCGAGGGCTTAGAAAGTGTCAAACACCGCGTCCAGTTTTTCAATATGGCGCGCGCGCTCTGATGTCTCGATGAAGCTGGCATTAAAGCTGTTCAGTGCCAGTTGGTACGCCTGTTGGCTACCCAGTTGCAGGGCCGCAAAAGTCTGGGTGAAGTTCTCGTTGATATAACCACCAAAGTAGGCCGGGTCATCCGAGTTGATGGTGGCGACGATACCCGCCTCCAACATGCGACCAATCGAATGTTGCGTAAGCGATGAATAGACGCGCAGCTTGAGGTTGGACAGCGGGCAGACCGTGAGCGGAATGCGGTCCCGCACCAGACGTTTGATCAGATCCGGATCGTTCATGGACTGCACACCATGGTCGATACGCTCGACCTTCAGCACATCGAGTGCGCTCCAGATATAGGCCGACGGCCCCTCCTCGCCCGCGTGGGCGACGAGACGAAAACCAAGTTGCTTGGCGCGGGCAAATACTTTGGCAAATTTTTCCGGGGGATGGCCGACCTCGCTGCTGGCCAACCCAATGCCGACAATCTTGTGGCGCAGCGGCAGCACCTGCTCAAGACATTCAAAGGCTTCCTCTTCGCTCAGGTGGCGCAGAAAACACAGGATGAGCGAGGCCGTCATGCCGAATTTGGCCGGTGCGTCCACACAAGCGCGGTGCAGACCATTCACGACGACTTCTGCAGAAAGGCCGTGGCCGGTGTGCGTCTGCGTGTCAAAGAACAACTCGGTATGCGTGACGTTGTCTGCCTGAGCGCGTTGCAGATAGGCGCAAGCCATGTCGTAGAAGTCCTGCTCGGTCTTGAGCACCAACGTCCCTGCATGGTAGATGTCCAGAAAGCTCTGCAGGTTGTCAAACACATAGGCCTCGCGCACGGCCTGTGCACTGGAGTAAGCCAGCGGCACGTGGTTGCGTTGGGCCAGGGCAAACATCTGCTCGGGCTCCAGCGAGCCTTCGATATGCATGTGCAGCTCAGCCTTGGGCATGGCGTGCAAGAGCGCGGCCATGCGCTCCGGGGCTACGGGCTTCACTTGTCGAACGCTGCTCATGGGATCACTCCAAAGGTAATGGATTGTTGACTTAAAAAGCGCCGGTAGGCGCTGGATGCCTTGTCCACCGACGTATGCGCTTCGGCACGCAAATCCAGTGGCAGACGTTTTGGGTTTTGCGATTCCAGCACCGGCTGGTCCTGCGTGAAGATGGTGTGCTGGAAATCGCGCAGAGTTTGGTCCAGAGAGGTAAAGTCTGCCACCGCCAAGCGAAACCAGACACGGCTGCGTTCATGGCCCATGGGGCAGATGAACAAGGCAATGGCTTCGCGCCAGCCCGCTACCGCCACGCTGCCCGCCTCCGGGCTCTTGGTCAGCACCGCGGCATAGGGCGCGGTCACTTCGTAGGTGTAATCCACCTGTGCCGCCGCCACAGAATGCAAATTGCTTTTGGGTTGCACCGCCCTGCATCCGGTGGCGCGTATGCCGGTGTGCGTAGGCTCCACGGTGTAGTCGGCGATCTGCGCAACCTCACGGCTGCCCAACCAGTGCTCGTGCACGAAGCTGAAGTGCGCCATGTCCAGAAAATTTTCCACAATGCGTGGTGCACTAGTCGCAACGTCATAGGGGCCGCAGTTGACCTTGCGTAGTTGTGCATCCTGTTCCGCTTCAAACACAGGCATAGCGTGTGTGACCGCGTCATGCGACGCCACCATGCGCACCCAGATCAGGCCGTATTGCTCGGCACAGACGTAGGTCCTAGCTGCATGGCCTACCGGCGGCACGAATTCGGGGAGCGCGGGCACATGCACGCAGCGGCCCTTCGATTCAAACTGCCAGCCGTGGTAAGAGCACTCCAACCGCCCCGCACAGACCTTGCCCAGCGACAGCCTCGCACCACGGTGCGGGCATTTATCAGCCCAGGCATGCACCGCGCCACTGCCATCGCGCCACAGCACCAGGTTGCGCTCCAGCAGTTCCACGGCCAACGGTGCATCGGTCAAAGCGTCTGCCAGCGCCACGGGATGCCAGAGTTCTTTTTCAATCATGGTGAAAGCTAAGTCGCGTATTGAGGCGGTCCGAAATTGTTGAACTTATCTCAGGTTGTTGTGTGTTGGATGAACCGCCAATAGCCAATATCCAACCGCTAGGACCCCCAGCATTTTCACCTCCGGGCACCAACCAAGCTGGCCGACGCAGGGCGGCGTGGTGCTCAGCGCAGTGAGGTAAAGGAGGAGGCCGCTTAAGCGGCCGGGGGACACGAACGGAGATGAGTACCACGTCGGCCTGCGTCCAGAAGTGACTTGACCCCTGACGAAAAAAGGGCCGCACAAGGCGACCCTTTTCAAGCGTCAGAGACGTTTACTTGCCGCCAGGGATCTTGCCTTCCACGCCCTTGACGTAGAAACCCAGACCACCGAGGAACTTGTCGTCAGCGGTTTCACCCTTCTTGATCTGCTCTTTGCCGGTATTGTCAACAATCGGGCCCTTCCAGATGACAAAGCTGCCATCCTTCAAACCGGCTTTGAGTTCATCAATCTTGGCCTTGGTTTCAGCAGGCACGTCTTCGGCGATGGAGACGATATCAATCGCGCCTTCCTTCACACCCCACCAGCTTTGACCGGTGGCCCACTTGCCATCCAAAAAGTCATGCGTGGCCTTGATGTAGTACGGACCCCAGTTGATCACGGCAGATGCAAGGTGGGCCTTGGGGCCGTAGGCGGTCATGTCGGAATCCCAACCAAAGGCGCGCTTGCCCTTGTCTTGCGCGGTCTTGAGCACGGCAGGCGAGTCGGTGTTCTGGAACAGGATGTCGGCACCGCCATTGATCAGGCTGGTCGCGGCTTCGGTTTCTTTCGGTGGGTTGAACCACTCGTTCACCCACACCACCTTGGTCTTGACCTTGGGGTTGGAGCTTTGCGCGCCGAGCGTGAAGCTGTTGATGTTGCGGATCACTTCAGGGATTGGCACCGAGGCCACCACACCCAGGGTGTTGCTCTTGGTCATCTTGCCGGCAATCACACCCGCCAGGTATGCGCCTTCGTAGGTGCGGCTGTCATAGGTGCGCAGGTTATCGGCGGTCTTGTAACCGGTGGCGTGCTCAAACTTCACGTCCTTGAAATCGGGCGCCACTTTGAGCATGGTTTCCATGTAGCCAAAGGTGGTGCCGAAAATCAGCTTGTTGCCCTGGGTGGCCATGTCGCGGATGACGCGCTCGGCATCAGCGGACTCGGGCACGTTTTCGACAAAGGAGGTGACGATCTTGTCGCCGAATTCTTTTTCCAGCGCCTTGCGTGCGGAGTCGTGCGCAAAAGTCCAGCCACCGTCGCCCACGGGGCCGACGTAGGCGAAGGCGATCTTCAGTGGTTCGGCCTTGGCAGCGGGAGCAGAGGCGGCAGGTGCCGGTGCGGCAGCGGGAGCAGCCTCTTCCTTCTTGCCGCAACCGACCAGCGCGGCGCTGGCTACTGCGGTCAAGGCCGCAATTTTCAACAACGAACGTTTTTGCAAATCTGTCATATGAAGTCCTTTTATATAAATCAAACGGAAGGTTACGGTGAAAAAATCAGGAGCCCGGATAAAAGGGCTTGCCTATGGCAGCAGGCATATTAATACGAATCCATCGCGGATTTCGTGAAATCAGAACCAGCACGATGATCGTGGAAAGGTAGGGCAGCATGCTGAGCAATTGGCTCGGAATATCGACGCCAATTCCTTGCAGGTGGAACTGCAGCATGGTGACACCACCAAACAGATAGGCACCCAGCAAGACGCGTGCCGGCCTCCAGGTGGCGAAGGTGGTGAGCGCCAGCGCGATCCAGCCCTTACCGGCCACCATGCCCTCCACCCACAGCGGCGTATAGATGATGGAGATGTAGGCGCCTGCCAGGCCGCACAGGGCGCCCCCCACCATGACCGCAGCCAAGCGAATGCGGCGCACCGGGTAGCCCAGCGCGTGGGCTGACTCCGGGCTCTCGCCCACACTGCGCAAAATCAAACCGGCACGGGTGCGGTAGAAGAACCAGATCAAGGCTCCCGCAAAAATAACCGTCAGGTACACCAGCGGATGCTGGCGGAACAAGGCCGGGCCAAAGAAGGGAATGTCGGTAAGAAACGGAATCTCGAATTGTGGCCGCTCAGGTATCTTTTCCTGCACATAGGCGATGCCGGCAAAAGCCGAAAAGCCCGCACCAAACAGGCTAAGCGCCAGACCGGTGGCGTACTGGTTGGTGTTGAGCCAGATCACCAGCCCACCAAAGATGCCGGCCATCAGCGCACCGGCAGTAATGCCAGCCAGGAAACCCAGGGTGTCGCTACCGGTAGCCACCACAGCGGCAAACCCGGCGATGGCCGCACACAGCATCATGCCCTCGGCACCCAGGTTCACGATACCGGCCTTTTCGTTAATCAGGAGGCCGAGCGAGGCAATCGCCAGCACAGTGCCGGCGTTGAGTGTGGCAGCGATTAGCAGTGCGTAGGATGCGTCCATTATTTGGCTCCTGCGGTGTGCTTCCACACCAGTCGGTAGTTCACCAGCGTGTCGCAAGCCAGCAATGTGAAGAGCAGCAGACCCTGGAATACACCGGTCAAAGACTTGGGCAGGCCCAGGCGCGACTGCGCCAGTTCACCGCCGATATAAAACATGCTCATCAGAATGGCCGAGAACATCATGCCCACCGGATGCAGACGCCCCACATAGGCCACGATGATGGCTGCAAAACCATAGCCCGCGGGCACATAGGGGGTGAGTTGGCCAATCGGGCCGGCCACCTCCAAAGCACCGGCCAATCCTGCCAGTCCGCCGGAAATCAAAAACGCCGTCCACAACGCGCCACGCGATGAGAAGCCGGCGTAACGCGCCGCTGCCGGTGCCAGTCCACCGACCTGCTGCGCAAAACCAGCCCGGGTACGGAACAGGAAAATCCACATGCCGCCCACGCCCACCAGCGCAAACAGCACGCCAATCGACAGGCGCGAGCCGGTGAATAGCCGCGGGATCCGGGTGACGAGTTCAAAATTCTTGGTCTGCGGGAAGTTATAGCCATTGGGGTCCTTCCAAGGGCCGTAGACCATATAGCCCAGCACCTGAACGGCCACATAGACCAGCATCAGGCTGACCAGAATTTCGTTGGTGTTGAAGCGGTCCTTCAGGAACGCCGCAATGCCAGCCCAGAACATGCCGCCCAAAATGCCGGCCAGCAGAATCGGGATGACGATCAGCGTGCTGCCGTTCTTCTCGGCCATCAGCGCCACGCCGCTGGCTGCAATCGCACCCAGCAGGTATTGGCCTTCGGCACCAATGTTCCACACGTTGGAGCGAAAGCACACCGCCAAACCTAGCGCGATCAACAGCAAGGGCGTTGCCTTGACCGCAATTTCACCCTGGGCGTAACCGCTTTTCAGTGGCTCCCAGAAGAAAATCAGCAGGCCGCGTACCGGGTCCTTGCCCAGCAGCATGAACAGGATTACGCCAACCACCACCGTGCAGAGCAAAGCTAGCAGAGGCGAGCCATAGCTCCAGAAACTCGACGGTTGCTGGCGGGCTTCAAGCTTAAGCATGGGCCACCTCCTTTGCTGATGATTCTTGCTCCCAAAGTCCGCTCATCCACTCACCAATCTTTTCGACCGTGGCCTCAGCGATCGGCACTGAGGGCGAGAGCTTGCCGCGCGCAATCACATGCAGGCGGTCGCTCACCTCAAACAGTTCTTCCAGTTCTTCGCTGACCACCAGCACGGCGCAACCGGCATCGCGCAGGGCCAGGATCTCACCACGGATCTGAGCGGCGGCGCCGACGTCCACACCCCAGGTCGGTTGCGAGACGATGAACAGCGTGGGCTTGGCATCGATCTCACGGCCGACAATGAACTTTTGCAAATTTCCGCCTGACAGCGATTTGGCCACCGCGTTAGGGCCACCCGCTTTGACGTTGAAGGCCTTGATGATGGCGGCGGCATGGTCTTCCAGCTTCTTCACCTGTATCCAGCCCCCGGCAAACTTCGGGTTAGAAATAGAGCCCGTGCGCGTGAGCAACAAGTTGTGCGCCAGGCTCAGCGACGGCACGGCACCGCGCCCCAGGCGTTCTTCCGGCACAAAGTGCAGGCCAAGCTTGCGGCGCGAACCCGGGTGCAGGGCGGATACATCTTTGTCCTTCATGCGAATCGAGCCGGCGACGGCGCGGCAGTCTTCACCCGAGAGTGCATACAGCAGTTCCTTCTGGCCGTTACCAGAGACACCGGCTATGCCGACCACCTCCCCGGCTCGCACATCCAGATTGATGCCGTCCAGGTCCACGCCAAACTGGTCTTCGCGCTCCAGGCTCAAATTTGTCACCGTCAGGCGGCTCTCACCGGGTTGCTGCGGCCGGTGCTCCAGCTGCGGTGGTTCGGCACCGATCATCAGACGTGACAGCGAGGCGTTCGATTCTTCCTGCGGGTTGCAAACGCCGGTGACCTTGCCGCCACGCAGCACGGTGCAAGCGGTGCAAAGTTCGCGAATTTCATGCAGATTGTGCGAGATGTAGAGGATGCTGCAGCCCTCAGAGGCCAGCTTCTTCAACACGACAAACAACTTTTCCACCGCCTGAGGTGTGAGCACCGAAGTGGGCTCATCCAGAATCAGTAATTCCGGGCGCGTCAGCAAGGCACGGATGATTTCAACGCGTTGCATCTCACCCACGCTCAGGGTGTGCACGGGCCGGGCCGGGTCAATGTCCAGGCCATATTCGTTGGCCTTGGCAATGATGCTGGCCGTCACCTGCTCCAGCGATTCGCGCGACAACCCCAACCAGACGTTTTCGGCCACGGTCATGGTGTCAAACAGGTTGAAGTGCTGGAACACCATGCTGATGCCATTGGCGCGCGCTTCTTTCGGGTTGTGGATGACGATGGGCTGGCCGTTCAGGCGCATCTCACCGGCGTCGGGCTTGATGGAGCCGTAGATGATCTTCATCAGCGTGGACTTGCCGGCACCGTTTTCGCCAAGCACGGCATGGGTTTCGCCCGGCATGACGGTCAGCGACACTTCGCTATTGGCCACCACGCCAGGATAGGCCTTGGTGATGCCGGTCAGTTGAAGTCTGGGGTGTGTCATCGTGTGTTGGTCCCTATCTATTTTTTCAACGAAGCGGCGGCCGACTTTACACGCTCGCGCAGCCAGCGAATCGACTCCGAGCTGTGGGTGCGTTCGTGCCATAACTGGTAATAGGTCATTTTTGGAAACGCGACGGGACAAGGCAATATCGTCACCGGCAGCGTATTCGCAAAGCGTTCGCAATACTGGCGGCTCGTGGTCAGCACCAGCAAGGTTGATGCCACCATGCCCGGAATCAGCCCGAAATAGGGGCAGCGCGCGGTGATATGCCGCTGCAAGCCCAGCGTGGCCAGATGCGCATCAATGAATCCCTTGGCACCGGGATGGGTTGCGCCCGGCGCAATGTGCTCCACCTCCAGCCAGGATTGCTGGTCCCAACCGCGCCGCACAGCGGGATGCTTATTGGAAACCAGGCAAACCACCTCGTCATCGAAAAGCCCCCCCTGGTGCAGGTCCAGCGGTGGCGAAAGCCAGTTGCCGATCACCACATCCACCTCGCCCTGCGCCAACTGGTTGCGGTAGTCGGTGACCGGGGAAAGGGGGTGGATCTCAATCTCGCACAACGGGGCCTGGCTTTTAATTTCGGCCACCAAGTGCGGCAGAAAGAGCGGATCCAGGTAATCGGCAGCGGCCACCCGGAAAACATCGCGCGCCTTGGTTGGCTCAAAACCGCGGGCATCGGCAAACAACATCTGCGCGGCACGCAAAATGCTGGCACTTGGCTCGATCATGCGCTGACCCGCCACGGTAGGCACCATGCCGGAGCCTGACCGCACCAAAAGTGGGTCTCCCGCGAAGTCGCGCAGACGTTTGAGCGCGCTACTCACCGCCGGCTGGTGCATGCCCAGTCGGATAGCTGCTCTTGAAACACTGCGCTCAGTCAACACGGTATGAAGAACCCTTATCAGATGAAGGTCTATCTTGTCGAAAAGGTTTTGGTCTCTCATACAGGGGGCTTGATGTGTGCCATATGCTAATGCGTATGGCAGCTGGCTGAATCCCGATTTACCCTCCCGCACGAGGAACCCTTTCATGAATACAAAACCCCTGCGTTTTTTACGGCGTGGCCAAATCGTCACCTTGGACGGCGTGGAAACCAACCGCACTCTGCTCGACTTGCTGCGCGAGGACTTGCATTGCACCGGCACCAAAGAGGGCTGCGGCGAAGGCGACTGCGGCGCCTGCACCGTGGTCCTATGCGAGGAAAAGAGCGGCAAGCTGGAGTTGCGCGCCATCAACAGCTGCATACGCCTGGCGCACTCCATCGACGGCATGGCGCTGTGGACAGTGGAAGATCTGGCAGGCGTGGGGGGCTTGAGCGCCGCCGGGCCGCCCCAAGGCGCGAAGGCCCCCTCGGGGGGCAGCGAAGTACGCGAAGCGACGAGCGTGGGGGCCACACTTCATCCCGCGCAGCAAGCTATGTTGGAGTGCAACGGTTCGCAATGCGGCTTTTGCACCCCCGGCTTTGTCATGAGTCTGTTTGCCCTGTACGAAAGCAAGGCCGGTGCGCCCATTACTCGCACGCAGGCCCAAGGTGCGCTGTCGGGCAACCTGTGCCGCTGTACCGGCTACCGCCCCATCCTCGACGCGGCCCAGGCCATGCAGGATTTGCCCGCGGTCCGGGTGGACGAAGTGGCCGTGCTCGGCGGCCTGAAAAAGATGGCGACCGAGCAGGCGAAAGCCTCTGCCAAGGCAGCCACGATGGCCAGCAAAGTTCAGCCTGCACCGGCTGTACAGGCGCTACCCGCTTCGGAAGTGCCCTACCTGCTGCCCACCCGGCTGAAGGAATTGCTGGCCCTGCGTGCCAACTTCCCGGAGGCCCAATTGGTGGCAGGTTGCACTGACGTCGGCCTGTGGGTGACCAAGATGCACATGCAGTTCCCGCGCATTCTGGACGTCACACGGGTAAAGGAGTTGCGCCGCGTCGAGCCATACAAGCACCACATCGCCATTGGCGCCGCCGTGCCGCTGACCGACGCTTTTGCCGCGCTGGTGGCAGACCGGCCGCAACTTGCCAGCTTTGCCCACCGCTTTGCCGGTCTGCCAGTGCGCAACTCCGGCACGTTGGGTGGCAACGTGGCCAACGGCTCACCGATTGGCGACTCGATGCCGCTGTTGATTGCGCTGGGGGCCAATGTGGTGTTGATGAGCGCCCGGGGCAGTCGCGAGCTGCGGCTGGAAGACCTGTACACCGGCTACCGCAAAAATGTGATGGCGAAGGACGAGGTGCTGGCCTGGATCAAGGTGCCCAAGGCCGTGAAGACCGAATTCAGCCGGGTCTACAAGATCTCCAAGCGCTTTGAAGACGACATATCGGCGGTGTGCCTGGCGTTGAACCTGCACATCACGGATGGCGTGGTGGCAAAGGTATCGATCGGCGTCGGCGGTGTGGCCGCTACGCCGGTGCGGGCGCTCAAAACCCAGGCGGAACTCCTGGGCCAACCCTGGAACCTGGCCACCGTGCAGGCCGCAACAAAGGTGCTGCGCGCTGAGTTCACGCCCATTAGCGACATGCGCGCCAGTGCCGCCTACCGCACCGAAGTGCTGGGCAATCTATTGCAGCGGTTCTGGCTGGAAAGCCAAGGTATGCCAGGTACCTCGCTGGAATCGCTGGTGCTGGAAGGAGAAGCGGCATGAGCAAGAAACCAAACGCAAAACCGCTGGCGAGCACGCCTGCTAGCACCTCGCCACACCATGGTGCTCGCACTTTGGCACCAGCCACCTCCCCCGCCGCCGGTGTCTCTGTGCACCATGAAAGTGCTGCCGCGCAAGTGGCCGGTGCTGTGCACTACATCGACGACCTGCCCGAAGTGCGCGGCACCTTGCACGCCGCGCCGATTCTTTCCACAGTCGCCCACGGCAAGCTGAAAGGCGTGGATGCCAGCGCCGCCTTGGCCATGCCGGGTGTGGTCGATGTGATTCTGGCGCGGGACATTCCCGGCGACCCGACACTGGCCGCCTTTGCTGGCGACGAGCCGGTGTTTGCTTCTGAGACGGTGCAGTTCGTCGGTCACGTCATCGGTGTGGTCATCGCCAAAACCACCCTGCAGGCGCGCCGTGCTGCGCGCAAGATAAAGCTCGACATCGAAGCCCTGCCCGCCATCCTGAGCGTGAAAGACGCCTTGGCCGCCAAGAGCTATGTGCTGCCACCGGTGCATGTGCGCCGGGGTGACGCCGCTGCCGCGATGCAAGGCGCCAGCCATACGCTCAATGGCACGCTGGAAGTTGGCGGCCAGGAGCACTTCTATCTGGAAGGCCAAATCGCCTACGTGCTGCCCATGGAGCAAAACCAGTGGACGGTGTACAGCAGCACCCAGCATCCCGGCGAGGTGCAGCACTGGGTGGCACACGCGTTGGGAATCGACAACCACGCCGTGCGCGTGGAGTGCCGCCGCATGGGTGGCGGTTTTGGCGGCAAGGAAACCCAGGCCGGACATCTGGCGGTGTGGGCCGCCGTTGCGGCCAAGAAAGTCGGCCAGGCCATCAAGCTGCGCTTTGACCGCGATGACGATTTCATGGTCACCGGCAAGCGCCATCCGTTTGAATACGCCTACACCGCAGGCTTTGACGACACCGGCCGCCTGACCGCCTTGCAACTGATGATGGCGGCCGACTGCGGCTGGAGCGCCGACCTGTCCGGACCGGTGGCCGACCGTGCCATCTTCCACAGCGACAACGCCTATTACCTGGAGCATGTGGACATTGCGTCCTACCGCTGCAAGACGAATATGCAAAGCCACACCGCGTTTCGCGGCTTTGGCGGCCCGCAAGGCGTGATCGTGATTGAGGCCATCATGGGCGACATTGCGCACCGCTTGAAGATGGACCCGCTGGATGTACGCCTGCGCAACCTCTACAGCGACGAAGCGCTGGCAGATGGCACGGGCAAACGCGACACCACGCACTACCAGATGCAGGTGGAAGACAACATCCTGCAGCCGTTGATCAGCACGCTCGAAGCAAGCAGTGATTACCGCAAGCGCCGCGCAGAAATCGAACACTGGAACGCCCAGAGCACGGTGCTTAAGCGTGGCATCGCCCTCACCCCGGTGAAGTTCGGCATCAGCTTTACCGCCACCCTGTTCAACCAGGCCGGTGCGCTGGTGCATGTCTACACCGACGGCAGTGTGCAGGTGAACCATGGTGGCACCGAGATGGGCCAGGGCCTGCACACCAAGGTCTCGCAAATCGTGGCCGACGAGTTGGGCATTCCCTTTGAGCGCGTGATGGCCACGGCCAGCGACACCAGCAAGGTGGCCAATGCCTCCGCTACCGCCGCTTCAGCGGGTACCGACCTGAACGGCCGCGCCGCCCAATACGCCGCCCGACATGTGCGCGACAACCTGGCGGCTTTTGTGGGTGGGCTGGACGGTTGCGGTGCCGGGGCTATTCGCTTTGTGGGCGGCCAGGTGCACTCCCCAAAAACCACCCGCAGCTTTGAATCGGTGGTGGGCATGGCCTACGCCAACCGCATTCAGCTCTGGAGCGACGGTTTTTACCGCACGCCCAAAATCCATTACGACAAGACCACGCTGAGCGGGCGCCCCTTCTACTACTTTGCCTATGGCGCGGCCTGCACCGAGGTAGCCATTGATACGCTAACCGGCGAAAGCAAAGTGTTGAAGGTCGACATCCTGCATGACGTCGGTCGGTCCATTAATCCAGCCATCGATGTGGGCCAGATTGAGGGTGGCTTTGTGCAGGGTATGGGCTGGCTGACGACCGAACAACTGGTCTGGAATGACAAGGGATACTTAAGCACCCACGCGCCCAGTACCTACAAAATTCCCACCGCGGGTGATGTGCCGCAGCACCTCAAGGTGGCGCTGTGGCCTGAACCCAATCGTGAAGACAACGTGCATGGCAGCAAGGCCGTGGGCGAGCCGCCATTCATGCTGGCCATCAGCGTTTATGAAGCGCTGCGCCATGCGGTTGAACAAGCCCGCACGGATGGATCAGTCGTGCAACTAACAGCCCCCGCCACCGCAGAAAACGTGTTGAAGGCGTTGAAAAATTAGAGGCTCCCAGCGAGCCAAGGGAAGTTAAACGCCCGCGAGGGAGCGCAGTCCGCCTGGGTCCACCAGATTGACAATGCGGCCCGAGCCGCTGATCAAGCTGCGTTCACGCAAGTGGCGCAACACGCGCGACAAAGTCTCGGGTGCAATGCCAAGTTGCGCCGCAATCAAGCGCTTACGCTGCTGCAGTTTGACCGAGCACACACCTTTTTCAGTGGACTCTGCATGACGCAAGAGCCATTCGGCACAACGCGCCTCGGCGTCTTTGGAAAGTCGGCTGACAGCCAACTCAATTTGCTGTCGGTGCGCGCGGGCCACGTCGTTCAATATCGCTTGTGCAGCCAAGCTGCCACCGGTAAGGGAAGCACGGAAATCGTCCAGTGGCACGCGACGCAAGAAGACCTCGGTCTCCGCTACAGCGTCCACCGCGCTTGGCAAGTCGAGCACAGCGGCATTGGCCTCCAGCCAGGCTGGGCCTTCCACCACACCGAACTGATGCTCCATGGCCTGCGCAGCGTGGGAGTCACCGGCAGTCAAGGCCAAATCGGCCGCAGTGGCAACGCCCAAGACCACGCGCCCGGACTCTATAAACATCGCAACGCCGGCTGGCACCGATCGTCGCAACAGCGCTGTGCCGGCAAGCACCGACTGGGTCGGGTAATCAGAGATGAATGCGTATTGGCTAGCTAACATATGGGTCAACTTTGCCGTGTTGCAGTGTGTATCACTTTGAGGAAGATCAAACATCGTTACTAAAGGCATTGCGTCGCGTTATGATGACAACGCACAGCCCGGTACGCACGGCAACGCGGCGCTCGCCTCTGGAAATAGCTGGTTCCAGCGGGATTCGGCCTCGATAATTTGTTAACTCAAACGATTGCGAGCACCCGCATGGCCACCTTGCTGATTCACAACGCCCATACCATCGCGACCCAGGATGATGCCCGCACCGAGTTGCGCCACGCCTCCATCCTGATTCGCAACAACACCATCACCTTCATCGGCCCGGCCGCCGATCTACCGCCCGATGCCTTGCACGCGGATGAGGTGATAGATGCCAGCCACCACTTGGTGACGCCGGGTCTGGTGAACACCCACCACCACATGTACCAAAGCCTCACAAGGGCAATTCCGTCAGTGCAAAACGCCGAGTTATTTGGCTGGCTGCGTGGCCTGTATCCGATCTGGGCCGGACTCTCCCCCGACATGGTCCAGGTCTCCACGCAGGTAGCGATGGCTGAGCTCTTGCTGTCAGGCTGCACCACCAGCAGCGACCATTTGTATATTTACCCCAACGGCGTGCGCCTGGACGACAGCATTGGTGCCGCACAACAAATCGGCATGCGCTTCACGGCCACGCGCGGCAGCATGAGCGTAGGTCAGAGTCAAGGCGGCCTGCCGCCCGACCGTGTGGTGGAAAACGAAGACTTCATCCTGAAGGACACGCAACGCGTCATCGAGGCGCACCATGACGCAAGCTTTGGCTCGATGACGCAAGTCGCGGTGGCACCCTGCTCGCCCTTCAGCGTCAGCCGTGACCTGATGCGCCTGTCAGCCGAGTTGGCGCGAGCCCATGGTGTGCGCCTGCACACACACCTGGCCGAGAACGACCACGATCTGGCCTACTCGCGCGAGAAGTTTGGTTGCACGCCCACGCAATACGCGCAAGACCTGGGCTGGCTGGGGCCTGATGTATGGCACGCCCACTGCGTCAAGCTGGATGACGAAGGCATCAGCCTGTTTGCCGCCAGCAAAACCGGCGTCGCCCATTGCCCTTGCAGCAATATGCGCCTGGCCAGTGGCATCGCGCCCATTCGCCGCATGCTGGATGCTGGTGTGCCGGTCGGCCTGGGCGTAGACGGCAGCGCCAGCAACGACGCAGCCCACATGGTGAACGAAGCGCGCCAGGCCCTGCTGCTGGCCCGCGTGGGCCGCGCAATGCTTCCCCCGGAAGAACGCCGCCTGCCCTCGGGCGAACGCAAGACATTTTTCGGCTGCGACCTGGGTCCGGCAGAGATGACAGCACGCGATGTGCTGCACATGGCCACGCGCGGTGGCGCGCAGGTGTTGGGGCGCAAAGACATAGGCCACCTGAGCGTGGGCATGTGTGCCGACCTGGTGCTGTTTGACCTGAACACCCTGTCCTTTGCCGGGGGCGCCGTGCATGACGCAGTGGGCGCCCTGCTCCTGTGCGGCAGCCCGCAGACTGACACCACCATCGTCAATGGCAAAGTGGTGGTCCGCAAGGGCAGTCTCACCACGCTGGAGTTGGGGCCGCTGCTGGAGCGGCACAACCGGATGGCACTGCAGTTGGCCACCCCCTAAGCAGCGCAATCCAAAACCCTGTGGCCTGCGATGACTGGTCTTGCCACACCGCAGAAAACCGCTGCACCCCGGAGTTCGACACCAAGCGCCGTAATTTCCGAAAATTGGTGAAAACTGACAAATCACGCCGACTTTCGGCACGGCGTCGACACGCAGATTGATCTAACGCAGCATTTATTGCAGAAATTTGCTGATTTTTCGCATTTATATGGATAAATGTGTTCTCATTCGAACAATTGTGCTTTTATCCATACATAAATGAGTTCCAAGGGAGTCAGATTCAATCCCCGCATGCCTGAACCGCAAGTAGCTAATGAAAGGGCAGGATTGCATTGAAATAAAAGGTACCGGATGTTGTGGTGTACAGCATTCGGAAATGGGTTAACGCCTCTGAAGTCCAGGCGCGCGGCAAGCCAGCAGCGTGCCTGGTATCTGATCGGCAATAGAGAGGAATCAATAATGAATACGCCCTGTATCGCAATCGTCGAAAGCAACACCTTCTTGCGCGACGAACTGGATTTCAAGATATCCGCGCTTGGATATACCACCATGGCTTTTGCCGATGGCTCAGCCTTTGACGCTGGCATCACAAGCAACCCGCCCTGGGCCGTGGCGGTCATTGATCTGGCTTTGCCCGGCAAAGACGGCATGCTACTTTCCCGCCACCTGCGCCAGGTTAGCAAGTCGATTGGCATCGTGATGCTCGGGTACAGAAACAACGCCAGCGACCGGTTACTGGCCCAAAAAGAAGGTGCCGACAACTACCTGGGCAAGCCTGTGGACACGGAGGAACTGGAAGCGGTGCTCAACATGCTGGTGCTCCGGGCAGAGCCAGCGCTTCCAGTGGGCACCAACTGGTTGCTCAATGACGTGTGCATGACACTAACCTCACCCGTGGGCACGAAAATAGGGCTCACACTTTCAGAAGTTGAACTGTTGCGGGCTCTGGCCCTGCGCACAGACCACTTTGCAAACCGGGACGCCTTAATCAAATCGATGGGGAAGATCCCGGACTGCTATGACCCCCGCGCGCTGGAAGTCATGCTTAGCCGACTGCGGCGCAAGCTAGGCGACCATTCACCACTCAAGGCCGTGCGCGCCAGAGGCTATGTCTTCGCCGCCGACCTGCACTTTCCTGCAATGGCCTGACCCTTTTCAGGGTGCCGCAGCGTCAATCACCTGCACCTGAACCGGTGCCACAGAAACATAAGCACCGTAGTTTTCACTGATGATTCTGGCCGGGATGCTGAGCGTCCCCCATACCTTGAAGCTTGCCGATCCGGCGATCACCGCGACCTTGTTAGGCACAGCGAAGTTGGCCCGTATCGTCGCAGCCGCAACCGGTCGGCCCAATTCATGATCACTTGAGCCACCAAAATCGATAGCAGCGACGCTCAGCAGAGAGACCCCTATTTTTTGGCCGTCGCCAGCCTGAGAGCCACTGACGGTGCAGGTGCCTGCAACCGGCTGGCGTGTTGTATTTGCCTTGGACAAACCCACCGCCTGGCCCACCAGCGTGGTGCCGTCCCGGTCATCCAATTCCACGGTGCTGGTTTGCGCACTGTCGCGGATTTGCACGCGCCAGACACCAAAATCTACGTCCGTGCAGACCAGTTGCAAGACCGGCATCAGGCCGGCCAGCGCATTCACATTGGCCGCGCCGGGACTCTGCGCACCGGCCCCACCACAGAACAGCAGCAACACGCACCCGCTGCAGCAGTTGCATAGCGGGATGGTGACCCGGCTACAAAAACCGGTTGGAAGTCTGACTGCCATGCATGTCCTTCAGCCGGCCTGCAGGCAGCGTAAACCCAGCACAGCGGCGTAACGCATTTTGCCCGTGGGTATGTGTTTTATCAGCAGATCTGCACCAATGGCAATACGCACATCGATCTGCGCCGCACCGGTGGTATCCGGCGTCCGCAGCACCAGCAACTCACCTTGCCGCTCTACCAAAATGCCCGGCGCCTTGACCTTGAAGGCCGTCATTTCAAAACTCCGGTTCGCCTCAGTGGCTTGCTGCACATCCACCGACAGCACCACCGTCACGCGGGGCGGGGCGCGCAGGCGCACCTCGCCTGCGTAAATCTGAGAGCGCGCAGAAACGGCCAACCCCGTAGACAGCAGATAGACACCGTCGGGCTGCAGGCTGATCCAGCCCCCAA
Source organism: uncultured beta proteobacterium (assembly GCA_903876045.1). Taxonomy (GTDB): domain Bacteria; phylum Pseudomonadota; class Gammaproteobacteria; order Burkholderiales; family Burkholderiaceae_C; genus Allorhodoferax. The sequence continues at coordinate 20,663 of CAIQYP010000041.1, forward strand.
GCGCTCTGGGCTCAAACCGGATCTCGCCAAAATCAATCGGGCGGGTGACCTCGACAAACACACCGGGACAGGTCTCTGCGGCAAGGGCTTGCCCCAGCGCACACAGCAACACAAGCCCCACGCTGGAAAGCCGCCGGGCCTGTGCGCCAGACTTCAAAGCAAAAGGGAAGGACGTCATCTATTTCTTCGCCGCTGCTGGGGCCGCCGCTTCGGCTTCGTCGCCCGAAACTTCCGCAACATAGGGAAACACCAACTTCACATCACCCACCCGGTCCACCTTGTTGCCGATGTCCAACTCCTGCGTAAGGGTCACCTCCGCTCCCTTGGCCCGCAGGCGGCGCGTGGTCGCCTTGAGCAGCCAGCGTCCGGCATACAGGCCATCGAAATTGAAATAGCCATCCGACAGCGCTTTTGCTTCAGCCACCAGATTGCCCTGCGCGTCAAAGGCGCTGACGGTTGCAAGCCCCAGCCCCTTCACCAGACCCTTGGCATCGGTGTAGCCCACACTCCCTTCCACGTTCACCGCATCTACCAAAGGGATGCTGACCTGCATCAGCCGGCCCACCCTGGGCCAGATCAGCATATCGTGCATGGGCGTGGTCAGGAAATCGTCTTCCATGTAGCGACGCGTCACGCTCACCCGCACCGGGCCGGAAGGGTCCAGATGGTGGAACACAATGCGGCCCAATGCATCGCTGCGCTCTTCGACCGGTACGCCGTTGAGTTCAAATTGCAGACCCTGTATTCCAGGCTCCGCCGCATCCTGCACGCCATTAAGGTCATGGTCGCGAAAAGTTTGCAACTCCAGCGCACCGGCATCGGCCTGCTTGGCGCTGGCCATGCGCCAGCCGCGTCCCGCCGCAAAACCGATGCTGAAGGTCAGCGTGGTTCCCAGGCTGTAGCCCGTGCCCGAACTGGAGGCCGCCATAGTCCACGTGAATTGACCAAAGTCTTTGCTGTAAGCACCTGCCACACCGATTTGCCCATCGGCCGAAAGGTTGGCGCCGGCAGTAAAAAAATCGCGATCGGTGCGCTGGAAGGTGGCTTGCACATTGGCCTGGGAAAAGCGCCATTCCGGCTGCAACTCGCTCACCAGTTCACCGCGCAGCAGGTACTGCTCTCCTATATAAGAGCTGAGCAGCCGGTAATAGCCCTTGGGTTGGCTCCAGTCCGCTGTGCCCCCACCACCGAGCGAGCGCGTGAGTTCCAGAATATGGGTGACCGGCACGTCATCCATAGAGTGCCCGTAAATCGCCTGCCCGACATCGGTAGCCGAGGCATCCTGGCGCTCCACCCGCTCCCCCGAAAGTGCAATGCTGCCCCACTTGCTGCTGGCGCTGCCCAGAGGCACCGACGTTGTGATGCGGGTGTGCCGCTTCATCGCCGACGTGCCGGACCCGACATAGGGCGATTCAAACCCCTCCTCTGCCGACTCAAGGCCAAGGCCCAGACCGGTGCGCCCCAACGGCAAATAGGTATTGCCATACCAGGCGTGGCGGCCGCTGGCACTGTCCACCAGCCCGACGGTGGCGCCGAGGCTGCGCAGCTGGGTCCGGACTTCCAGCCCCCGGTAGTCCTGCGCCATGGTCGGTACCGGCGCTGCGTCAGTTCCATCCGGCGGCTGCACTCCGGAGCGCTGTGCCCACTGGGCGCTCAGGGTGAGGTAATCGCTCACGCCCCAGTCGCCACGCAGGGACACCGCGTTGCCGGGGTTGGCGGTGTTGCTGTTGTCGTGCAGTCCAAACACCGAATGGTCCGGTTGCACCCACGAAGCCCATCCATAGGCCTGCCCCGGCGGCACCATGCCGGCCGATACCGATTGGTCGAACACCTGGGTGCGTGTCAGTCCGCCCGGACCATACAGCACCACACGCAAACGGTTGCTGCCGTATTTGATGCCGATGTCCGAAAAAAGAAAGCGCCCGGTCGGCCCCACCCGCTGGTAGTCGCGCAACATGTCATCCACATACAGCTCTGCATCCCAGCCCGGCGTGGCGTCGCCCTGCACTGCGGTACGGGAAAAACTGTCGGTTAGCGCCACGGGGGCGGCCTGTATGCGCACGCCGCGCCCCGAGCCCAGACTGCCCACCATGGGGGACGACATGCCCGGAACATCCCCAACGGACAGGCCATACAAGGAGTCCAGCCCCAAAATTCCACCGCGCGGGTCTGCGCGGCCCGCCCACCAACGCGCATTGGCAATCTTCTGCTCGTTGTTGCCTGCCACGAACAGGCGGTGCGTCAAATACAAAGCCTCTGCGGCAACGGACACGTCATAACCCGCCGTCGATTGGCCGGTTTCTGATTGATTGGCACCCAGGTTCACGTCGGCCTGCAGTGCTTGACCTGCCACATAAGGCACGTCCACCACACGCGCTTGGGTGCCGTCTTGCTGCTGCCCCTGTCCCATGCGCCCCCAGCGACCCTCACGCAGAATGCGCAAGTCGCGCGGCAGGGGCCGTTCACTAAGCACATCCATATAGCCCTCCACGGCACGCAAATTGACTGTCAAACCAAACAGGGACTGCAGGGCACTGCGCTCCAGCATCAACGAATCCGCCGCCACCATCAGCAGATCGCCCAGTTCCTGCTCCGTAGCACCTACACGCGCCTTGCGGCTGGCCGGCTCTATCCGCAGGCCCTGAACGGCGCTGCCCAGCTCATAAACCGTGGCAGCACCGGCAGGCTCCACACGGCCTTCGGCAAACTCCACGATGTTGTTGATTTGTACCCACAAACGGCCGTCATCGGCCAGAACAATTTCCTGAAACTCCGGCAGGGGTGCGCCATTGACCCGGACCTCCACCAGGCGCGACTGAATCTGCGCGGGTTGGGTCGTCGGCGTATCCGGCAGCGGCTGCGCCCTGGCAAATCCCACATCCAACGGCAGCGCCATGCATGCCACCGCCATGGCGGCAGCAAAGCCTAGTCGCACAACTGTGCGTACGGCTCCCCTTCGCCTGGAAATTGGCTCCACAGCTTCAGGCAAAACAGCGACGCCCTCTCCACCGGAAAGAACAACCGGGGCATGGTGACCTTTGCATCAGCACCCTTCTGACCCACATGCAGGCGACCGCTGCTCAACACCTTGCCGCTGTCGCGCTCCACCACCTGAATCTGCCCCACGAAGCCGGTATTCGGCGTGCGTTTTACCACCCGGAAATAGCCCAGGCTGTCTTTGTCATCCGGGGTGAGCGTGAGCGGCTCGATATCCACCAGCGGGGTCGCCATGCCGTGGCGCACATACACCGTGACCGGCAGCACCGGCACCACCGGAGAGCTGACGGCAATCAACTGATCCTTCGAAGCCTTGCCTTCTTCAAGCACCCTGGTATTACTCTGCGAGCGCTGCACGGTGGCTGTAACGTTGAACTGAAACGCGTACTCGCCGGCCGGAAGATCGGGTGCGGGGCGGGCCAGCACGCGCAGAGAAACCGAACGGTGCGCCGGCGCCACCGTGCGTTGGGGCGACCAGCGCAGCATCGGCTCTGCACTCTTGACCACACTGCTGGCATCCTTGACGGGCGTGACCGAAAACTCCATGGGGTCTTCACCCAGATTGACCAGATCAATGGAGCCCGAGCGTCGCTTGTCGTCAATAACGATAAGGTTATCGGAGAGCGATA
>CAIQYP010000042.1 GCA_903876045.1 uncultured beta proteobacterium
CGCATAATATTCATGACCACCGACCCAAACCTGCAACTGAGTTCGGGACATCGCCCTGCAGTTGTTAGACAGAAAAAAGTCCACCTACAGTGGGCTTTTTGTTTTTAGCAAGAAATAAATTGCGCGTGCGTAAGCGCTTCGCGCAACGTCCTTTTTTGTAGCACGAAAGCGTTGCTGCGCTTGAAGAAAATGGTAGGCCGTGAGTGACTTGAACACTCGACCAAAGGATTATGAGTCCTCTGCTCTAACCAACTGAGCTAACGGCCCAACCGAAGGCGAGATTGTACGGGCTTGTCGGTACGGATTTGCGCCGCAGCATCCTTCGATGGTTCAGGTCGCAGCCTGGTTCCACATATCGACTGCCGGGAACAGGTGGCCGTATTCCTTATTGTGCTGCTCTGCGAGTGCATGCAAGGCCATCAGGGTGTCAAACGGGAAGCCCTTGCGGTTGTCACCACGGCTATCGTGCAGCAGATCCGTCATGAAGGGGCCGAACTCCTTGCGGCCCCAGAACGCACTGAGTTTTTCGCCGATCGCCGGGAAGTTTTGGCACACTGTCTTGAAGTCTTCGTTGTTGTCCATGTGCGGTTGCATGGTGCTGAATTCCTGGTCATGCTGAGCCTCTAGTCTCAACAGGGCCTCCACTACCTCCTGTGGAAATCCGGTTTTGGCACCGCTTTGCGCGGCGCTCACCAGATCTTTCATATAGGTAACAAATTCCTTGCTGCCCCAAAGGCGCTGGATGTTGGCACCAAACATGGGAAACGCGGTCTTTACCAAGAGAAAGTCGGGGTTGTTGGTGATCATGCTGTGCTTCTGCCTGGTATGTATTTTGGGAGGATGGACCGAATTTGCGCTACTTGTGATGGCTTAGCGCGTTGCTCATCAGTTTGGAGGTGATGTCGACAATTTGAATCATGCGATCGTAAGCCATGCGCGTTGGGCCAATCACACCAAGGGTCCCGACAATTTTGCCGTCCACCTCGTAGGGACTGCTGACAATGGATAGGTCTTCAAAGGGTACTACCTGACTTTCGCCGCCGATGAAGATGCGCACGCCTTCGGCCTGACCGGCAATATCGAGCAAGCGCATGAGTTGGGCTTTTTGCTCAAACAAATCAAACGCCCGGCGCAAATGGCCCATGTCGCTGGAAAAGTCGGATACCGACAGCAAGTTGCGCTCACCAGCAATCACCACCTCGTCCTCGGTGTCGCTGATGGCCTCGGAACTTACATTGACCGCAGCCTGCATCAGCGCCGCTATTTCAGAACGCAGGCTTTCCACCTCGCCTTGTAAGCGTTCGCGCACCTGGTCAATGTCCAGCCCCACAAAATTGGTGTTGAGGAAATTGGCTGCCTCGATCAATTGAGCCTGGGTGTAGTCCACTTCGGTGTAGATAACGCGGTTTTGCACGTCGCCTTCGGGCGAAACAATGATGACCAGCAAGCGCCTTTCAGAAAGTCGCAAAAACTCCATGTGGCGAAACGCGGATGAACGCCGGGGCGTTATCACGACACCTACAAACTGCGACAGGCTGGACAGCAAATTGGCCGCGCTGGTAATCACCTTTTGCGGCTGATCCGGAGCGAGGCTATGGCTGGAGTACTGCGTTGGCTGCACCGTCAGCATGGTGTCTACAAACAGACGGTAGCCGCGCGCCGTCGGTATACGACCGGCAGAGGTATGAGGACTGACGATCAGACCCATATCTTCCAGATCAGACATTACATTGCGTATGGTTGCCGGCGATAGTTCGAGTCCGGAAGCCTTGGACAAGGTTCTGCTACCGACCGGTTGCCCATCGGCAATGTAGCGCTCTACCAGCGCTTTGAGCAACATCTTGGAACGGTCGTCTAGCATCTTCACATTTTAGTGATTTAATTTGCCAATGAAGACGCAGTCTCAATTTAAGCAAGTCGCACTCATCGGCAAATACCAGAGCACCATCTCTGGCCCCGCCGGAGCACATTCGCGTCAAGCGCTCGAAGAGATCGCCTACTTTCTCATGGACAGGGGCTGCGACGTAGTTTTGGAAGCCGATACCGCCTCCAATATGGGCATGAGCCGCTTCAACACCCTGGATGTGGATAGCATCGGCGCGCAATCAGATTTGTGTCTGGTAGTGGGCGGCGATGGCACGATGCTGGGCATTTGCCGCCAAATGGCGAAATACAAGGTGCCAATGATCGGCATCAACCAGGGCCGCCTGGGTTTTATTACCGACATTCCTTTGGGCCAGTACCAGACCGTACTGGAGCCCATGCTGGCCGGCGAATATGAGGAAGACCAGCGCAGCCTGATGTTGGGCCGCGTGATACGCGACGGCCACTGTGTGTTCAACGCGCTTGCCATGAACGACGTGGTAGTCAACCGCGGCGCTAGTTCCGGCATGGTGGAGTTGAGAGTTGAGGTGGACGGGCACTTTGTGGCCAACCAGCGCGCCGATGGTCTGATCATCGCGTCGCCGACGGGCTCTACCGCCTACTCCCTGTCGGCCGGCGGGCCGCTGCTGCACCCGGCCATTGATGGTTGGGTGATCGTGCCCATTGCGCCCCACACACTATCCAACCGACCCCTGGTGCTCACCAGTGCCGGAGAGATTGCGGTTGAAATCGTGGCGGGACGCGACGCAAGTGCCAGTTTTGATACCCAAAGCCTGGCTTCACTTATGCATGGTGACCGAATCGTGGTGACACGCTCCGAGCACAAGGTACGTTTTTTGCATCCCAAAGGATGGTCCTATTTCGATACCTTGCGGCAAAAGATGCACTGGAATGAAGGAGTCGTCTGAACCATGGCCTTGAAGCGAATCGTTCTACGGGACTTTGTCATCATCAGCGAGCTGGAACTGGATTTGGAGCGCGGCTTTACCGTGCTGACCGGTGAGACCGGTGCCGGCAAGTCGATTCTGGTGGATGCCTTGCAACTGGTCACAGGCGCCCGCGCCGACGTGGGCGTCATCCGCGAAGGCGCTGCACGCACCGATGTCAGCGCCGAGTTTGACAACGCGCCCCATATGCAGGCGCTGCTGGAGGAAGCAGGATTTGATACCGGTGACAGCCTGCTGCTGCGGCGAACCGTGGACACCCAAGGCAAAAGCCGCGCATGGGTCAACGGCAGCCCGGCCACAGCGCAGCAATTGCGCAGCATTGGTGAACAACTGATTGATATTCATGGTCAGCATGCCTGGCAAAGCCTGACCCGACCGGAAGCGATACGGGGTCTGCTGGACGCCTACGCGCAACTGTCCACCCAAACCCTGAGCAATTTTTGGACTACCTGGCGTGAAGCGCAGGCGGCTTTGCTGAAGGCCACGCAAGCCCAGGACTCGTTACAGCGTGAACGCGAGCGCCTGGCATGGCAAATAGGCGAATTAGAAAAACTCAACCCCATGCCCGAGGAGTGGCCGGAACTCAATACCAGCCATAGCCGCCTGGCCAACGGCCAAGCGCTGATGGATGCAGCGCAGGCCGGCGTCGATCTTCTGGAAGATGCCGATAGCAATGCCTTACAGGCTTTGCACAACGCGCTGCAACAACTGCAAAGCCAGTCGCATCTAGAGCCGGATTTCGCTGATCCAATTGCGATTCTGGTCTCCAGCATTGCGCAGGTTGAAGATGTGGCCCATACCATGCGCGTGTATGCCCGGCGCACCGAACTGGACCCCGAGCGCCTAGCGGAGTTGGATGCTCGCATGACCTTGTGGGTATCGCTAGCACGACGCTATAAGCGCACGCCCGACGAACTGCCCACATTGTTGGCGAGTTGGAGGGACGAAATGACACAACTCGACGCAGCGGCCGACCTGCAAGGCCTGCAATCGGCTGAGCGCAAAGCCCAAGCAGCTTTTTTGGCGGAAGCCAAATCCATATCCGCTCAACGCACCAAAGCTGCACCCCGTTTAGCCCAGGCGATAAGCCAGGCCATGCAAGGGCTGGGGATGCAAGGGGGACAGTTTGTGGTGGCGCTGGAGCCATTGGCACAAGCGCAGCAAAGCGGCCTGGAAGAAGTGCAATTTCTAGTAGCGGCGCATGCGGGCAGCACACCCCGGTTGGTTGGCAAGGTGGCATCGGGTGGTGAGCTCTCGCGCATGGCCCTGGCAATTGCCGTCACTACCAGCCAATTGGGTACCGCACAAACCCTGATATTTGATGAGGTGGACTCAGGCGTGGGCGGTGCCGTGGCCGAGACCGTAGGGCGTTTGATGCGCCAACTCGGTATCGATCGCCAAGTACTGGCGGTGACCCACTTGCCCCAAGTGGCGGCGTGTGCCGACCACCATATGCTGGTATCCAAACAGCTGCAAGGCAAACTCACGCTCAGCACCGTAGCGGCTGTGCACGGCGAGCAACGCGTGGGCGAGATTGCCCGCATGCTCGGCGGAGAAAAGCTCTCCAACACCACCTTGGCCCACGCCAAAGAAATGCTGCAGGCCGGCGCATGACTGAGAAGCCGACTGAAAGGTCGATGGAAATTGTGCTGATCACCGGCATGTCTGGCTCTGGCAAATCGGTGGCCCTGCATGCCCTTGAAGACGCCGGTTTTTATTGTGTAGACAACCTGCCGCCTGAATTGCTGTTGCCTTTTGTAGAACTTGAAATCCAGCACCATGCCAACCAGATCGCCATTGCCATGGACGTACGCAGCGCCACATCACTGCCCCAGGTGCCGCAGCAACTTGACGTATTGAGGGCGCGCGGCATTGTGGTCAAACCTTTGTTTTTAGACGCCACCACGGACACGTTGGTGCGTCGCTATTCCGAAACCCGCCGTAAACACCCTTTATCCCAAGCGGCGACGCGTTCACTGGCCGCGGTCACGGGCGATGTGGACCAGGACGAGCGCCGCGCCCTGGTTGAGGCCATCGAGCTGGAGCGAAAACTATTGGAGGCACTGCGCGAGCAAGCCTATGTGATCGACTCCAGCATGATCCGTGCGGCCCAGTTGCAAAGCTATGTCAAAGGTCTGGTGTCCACGCCTGGCGAGCAGTTGACTCTGGTGTTCGAGTCCTTTGCCTTCAAGCGCGGCGTTCCCACCGATGCCGACTTCATGTTTGACGTGCGCATGCTGCCCAACCCGCACTACGCGCCCGCGCTAAAAAGCCTGACAGGCCAGGATCAGCCGGTCATCGATTTCCTGAGCGAACAGGCCGACGTGCAGCGCATGTTGCGCCAGATCAGCCGCTTTCTGGATAGCTGGCTGCCTGATTTGGCGCGGGACAACCGTAGCTATGTCACGGTGGCCATAGGCTGCACGGGGGGGCAACACCGCTCGGTCTATCTGGTGGAGCAATTGGCACAGCGCTTCAGTACGCATTGGGCCACGCTCAAACGCCATCGTGAGATGGACGCCAGAGCACTGAATTAGTTTTCCGTCCGTCCCAGCAGCTTGCGAATGGGTGCTGGCAGCCCCAGTCCCGGCCACTCTTCAGCACTAACCCAGCGCCCGTCACCCAACAGCGACTTTGACGTCAGCAACACCCGGCACGCGTGCAGGTGCAAGTCTTTATGGGTCAGCACGTGGATGAACGCTGGCTCGCACTGCAGATGCTCCAACGCTGAGGGTGGCAGGGCTTTGCGCAGCGCCAACTCACTGTCAAACAACGCAAGGCAATACAAGCCCGCCCAAACGCCTGGCGTGGGACGGCGCGCTAGCCAGACTTCTCCTGTAGGTGATTGTGCCCAGAGCATCCAGATTGCCTGACTGCTCCGCTTGAGTTTGCGGCTGCGCACCGGGTAACGCGTCGGGTCGTCCGACTTGGCGGCCGCACACAGTTGCTGCACCGGGCATTGCGCACACAGGGGCTTCCTGGCTGTGCACACCGTGGCGCCCAGGTCCATCATGCCCTGTGTGTAGCGCGCCATATCCTGCGAGGCCTGCTTGGTCGCCGGCAAAAGTGCAGTCGCCACCTCCCACAATGCGCGCGCGTTGGCTGCCACGGCCACATCGGCGTCAAAACCTTGCACCCGTGTCACCACGCGTTTGACATTGGCATCCAATATCGCCACGCGTTCCGAAAAGCAAAGCGAGGCAATCGCCGCCGCAGTTGAGCGACCAATGCCAGGCAAAGTCTGAAGCGTTTGGGCGTCTTCGGGGAAGCGGCCCCCATGCAGGTGCATCACATCCTGTGCGCAGCGGTGCAGATTGCGGGCACGGCTGTAATAACCCAGACCACTCCACAAGCCCAGCACCTCATCCAGGCTGGCTGCCGCCAGTGAGTTGACATCGGGGCATTGGGCCAAAAAACGAGCGAAGTAATCTTTGACGGTGGCCACCTGCGTTTGCTGCAGCATGATCTCCGACAACCAGACACGGTAGGGGTCGCGGGTGTTTTGCCAGGGCAGATCATTGCGGCCATGCGTCTGCTGCCACTGCACCACCCGGGTGGCGAAGTCGCCCATCGGCTTACCCACGCTCAGGCAATCTCGAGATCCAGCGGGGTCTTTGCCTGCTGCGGCAGATGCAGCAGGTGGGCGGTCAACTCGGTCAACTTGGACTCCATCTGAGTGATCGCAAGCTCCTGTTGGGTGATCTCTTTGATTCGCTCATCCAAACCGCCAGCGGCTTGCTGAATTCGGTCAATAGCCTCGATGCGCCGGGCAAAGGTCTTTCTGCGCTCGCGCAGTTGGGCGTCGAGTTGCGCTGCGGCTGATTTGCTCCAGAACTCCACCTCGCCCAATGCCGATTCATGCACTGCACGGATACGCGAAAACAGGGCTCGCACCAGACGGTCAGCAAACTCCGGTTGCGCTAGTTTGAACACATTGCTGATACCTAAATACTGTAGGTGGCTGCGCTGCGCCATGTCGAGCTCTTTGAGGAAGAAATCCAGATCGGGTGCGGCAATCGCCTGTAGCGAAAAACCATATTCGGTGTTGATCTGCTTGAACATGGTGGACAGCATGGTGTGCATCTCAGCGGTCAGGCTCAACACGGTAGCAAAGTTCGCTCGCAGGCGAGCAAAAGTTTCGCCATAGGCCTTCTTTACACCCAGCTTCAAGCCTTTTTGCGTCAGTGCTTCGTTGAGTTGGGCCATCTCCGACTTGAGTTTCTTGGAGCCCAGAATGCCAAACACTTCCTTGAGCAACTTCAGGTGCACCGAACGCACCGCATGTATCTTGGCCCCACCCAGATCGAAGTCAGCCTGTTCCTGCGAGATGCGTATCCGCATGTGCTTGATGACCGAGGCGTTTTTACCCTGCAAACCCTGAAGCTCCATGGTCTGCTCAGTCAGATCGCGTTTACGAATGTTGATGACGCGACCCGTCTCCGCACGCAAATCTGAAATGCCCTTGTTCATAGCCTCACGCAGAATGCGCTGGCGCTCAACCAGCATGCCATCGCCCAAGGCATCTTCAAGCAGCCCCAAGCAACTTCTTTGCAACAAGTCCTCGTCTTGCGTCACCTTGGCAACCAAACCCTTTTGTGCCGACACCGCAATCACTTGGTCACTACGCAACCCCAGAATTTCAGCGGTGCTGGCCTTCTGGCGTTCGATTTGCGCCGCAATCTGCTCGGGTGTACTGAGTTCATCCCACAGGGTATCGATCTTGTTCAAAACCACCAGACGCGCCTCGGTTCCGGAACTTTCCGAGATCAGGTGCTCGCGCCAGATCGCCAGATCCGACTTGGTCACGCCGGTATCTGCCCCCAAGATAAAAACTACCGCCTGTGCTTGCGGAATCAGGCTCACGGTCAGTTCCGGCTCGGCACCGATGGCGTTGAGTCCGGGTGTATCAAGAATCACCAAGCCCTGCTTCAGCAGTGGGTGGGCAATATTGATGAGCGCGTGACGCCACATGGGCACTTCAACCCGTCCGTCCGCATCCACCAGCGGATTGTCTTCAGGAGCCTGGCTGTGCCAGAAGCCCAGCGCGCGTGCTTCGTCTTGCGTTACCTTGCGCGTTTGCGAAACCATCTCAAACGCCGCAGCCAACTGTTGGGGGTTATGCACATCCAGGTCCACACGGTTCCATTTTTCTGGAACCATGCGCCACTCCATCAAGGCCTGGGGCTGCAGTCGCGTCTCTATTGGCAAGAGGCGCAAACAGGGCGGCACTTCGACGTCGTAGCCCATCTCGGTCGGGCACATGGTGGTGCGCCCTGCGCTTGCGGGCATGATGCGCCGGCCGTAGCCGGCGAAGAAAATGGCATTAATCATCTCGGACTTGCCGCGGGAAAATTCCGCCACAAAAGCCACCATGATCTTGTCGGAACGCACTTGCGTCTCAAGGCGTTTGAGCCGTTCCTGTACGGCCGCGTCGAGCAGGTCGTGGTCGTTCATCCATTCGGCCAATAACTTCAAGCGCAGCGCGAACTCGCGGCGCCAAATGCCATGCTGGTCTAGTTGTTCATTGAATGAAGTAGCCAAGTGTCCCCCTCCGAAGACTCAATATAGCATTGTGAACTGGGGTTCCACTCAAGGTTTCTGGCATTGGGGGCAGAAAAAAGTAGACCGCTGACCCTGCTTGATTGCTTTGATGACCGCCCCACACTGGCGGCAAGGCTCACCCTGTCGCGCATAAACCATGGCTTCAAGTTGGAAATGACCCGATTCCCCCTGCGCATTGGAAAAATCGCGCAGGGTACTGCCCCCTCTTTCCACAGCACGTGCCAAAACAGTACGGATGGCAGACTGAAGTCGCAATACCCGAGGGCGACTCAACCGGTTTGCGCACGTGGTCGGCCGAATGCCCGCCATAAACAAAGCCTCTGATGCATAGATATTGCCCACCCCCACCACAACATCACCGGCCAGTAAAACTTGTTTGATCGCTGCCTTGCGTTGCTTCAGCCCCAGGTAAAAAGCCGCCCCATCGAAATCATCGCCCAAGGGTTCCACGCCCAGTCGGCCGAGCAGCTTTTGGGCTACCGGATCGTCCTCGCTGGTGGCGAACACCACCGCGCCGAAACGTCTCGGGTCGTTCAGGCGCAACGTGCCCTGGGTCGTGCGCAAATCAAAGTGATCATGCTTACCCGGATCGGCCTGGCCGGACGCAAAGGTAACGCTGCCCGACATGCCAAGATGCAATAGCAGCAGCCCCTCGCTCAGATCAATCAGCAGGTACTTTCCCCGCCGACGAACGCCCAGCACCTGCTGCCCAACCAACCGCTGCGGCGCTACACCCAATGGCCAGCGTAGAGGTTTGCCCAGGCTCGCAGAAAGAACTGTGGCCCCACGAATGCCTGGCGCAAAACTCAGGCGGGTAACTTCAACTTCCGGCAGTTCGGGCATGGGGTGGTCACAGGTAAACGAAGGCTTTTCGTGTTGGATTATTATGGCCCGATGACACCTTTCAAGCGCTTGAAATTTCCCACGCTTTTGCTGGCAATGACCTTGTCTGCTCCATTTTCCTGGGCGCAGACGGACACCCCCGTCAATTCCGACCTCAACAGCAGTCTGATGTACGAATTGTTGCTATCGGAAATCAGTGCCGTAAATGGAGACGCCAGTTCGGCATTTCAATTGATGCTGGACGCGGCGCAGAAGAGCCGTTCGGAACAGCTTTTCGAGCGTGCTGTAGAGATTGCCCTGCGGGCCCGTGCAGGCGAATCGGCACTACAAGCTGCGCAAGCCTGGACGCGTGCCACCCCTTCCTCCAAAGACGCGCGTCGCTATTTGCTGCAAATCCTTATTGGTCTGAACAAGCTTACAGACACCGTGGAGCCCATCAAGCGCGACTTGGCCAGCATGCAGCCCAAAGAACGGCTAGAGGCGATCAAGCAGGTACCGCGCTATTTCATGCGGGCGAGCGACAAGGCACAGGCTGCCAAGGTTGTCGAGCAGGCGCTGACCCCAGAGCTGTCACGCAGCGCGACGGGCCCCGCAGCCTATGCAGTCATCGGCACCATGCGAGTGCTTGCGGGTGATGGCGCGGGTGCACTGGAAGCCGTAAAAAAGGGGGCCGCACTAAACCCCAAAGCAGAAGAGCCTACAGAACTCGCTCTGGCACTGATGGAATCCCGCTTGCCAGAGGCTGAGGCCTTGATCCTCCAGCGCCTGAGTTTGGGTGCGAGCCCCGAACTACGCATGGCCTACCTGCGCAAACTGCTGGATGCGCAGCGCTATGCTGACGCACAAGCCCAGGCCCTGCTGCTTACTGCCGAGACGCCCGAATTTGCCGACGGCTGGCTGGTGCAAGGCTCACTGCTTTTGCAGGACAAACAGGCGCCGAAAGCGCAATTAGCACTTGAGAAATATGTGGAGCTCAAGGCCACCACCACGGGCAATGGCGACACTCTGATTGACCGCGGATTGACGCAAGCTTATTTACTGCTGGCACAAATAGCGGAACAAGATCAGCGCCTGGATGAGGCCGAACATTACCTTTCTCTGATCGTCAACCCGCAAGACGCCTTGCGCGTGCAAAGCCACCGCGCCGCGATTCTGGCGCGCCAAGGCAAATTGGAAGCTGCGCGAACCCTGATCCAGGCCGTGCCCGAGGACCAGCCCGAAGATGCACGCAACAAAATCAATGCCGAGGTGCAATTGCTGCGTGACAACAAGCAGTACACCTTGGCCTACGAGGTGCTGCAGGAAGCGCTCAAGACCAACCCTGGAGATGCCGACTTGGGTTACGACTTGGCCATGGCCGCCGAGAAGTTAGACAAAGTCGATGAGATGGAAAAGTTGCTGCGCCAGGTCATTGCCGACAAGCCCGACTACCACCAAGCCTATAACGCGCTCGGCTATTCGCTGGCCGATCGCAAGATTCGCCTGACCGAGGCGCGCGAACTCATCCTGAAGGCACTGGAGTTTGCGCCCACCGACCCATTCATTCAGGACAGTCTGGGCTGGGTCGAATTTCGCAGCGGCAACTTGAACAAGGCAGAGCAAATTCTGCAGGCCGCTTACCAAAGCCGGCCCGATCCAGAGATCGCGGCCCACCTGGGTGAGGTTCTCTGGCACATGGGCCAACAGTCGCAAGCCCGCACCATCTGGAAACAGGGAGCAACCCAAAATCCTGACAACGAGACCCTGCGGGAAACCATGCGGCGCCTGGAAAAACAGTGACGGCTCTCAGTCGCTGGTGGCAGCCAATCCGGGTTTTGTGCGCGCTTTTGCTGCTGGCCGGTTGTGCAAATCAACCGATGCTCCAAAAGCCCCTGGAAGGCAAAGACACACATTGGCAAGGCCGCCTGGCAGTCAAGGTATTCAGCACGCCAGTCCAGGCGTTTTCAGCCACCTTCGAGTTGCAAGGACGCCCGACACAGGGCGAGTTGGTGCTCATTTCCCCCTTGGGCACTACTTTGGCGCACATGCTTTGGACTCCTGATTCAGCAACGCTGATTACCGGCAGCAAGAAGGAACACTTTGATTCCTTAGAGGCCCTCGCGCGCTCCACCACCGGCACTGATTTACCTGTGACCAGTCTGTTTGCCTGGTTGCAAGGTCAAGCCGAAGAAGCCGCTGGTTGGAAGGCAGATCTGAGCGAGCTTCCGGATGGCCGCATCATGGCGCGCCATCTGGAAGAAGTGCGGGCCGAACTAAAAATCATTTTGGACCGCTGAGCCCGTGCGGCACGGCGCGGATAATGCCGCCATGCAGTCGCTTTACGACATTCCGGCTCCGGCCAAACTCAACCTCTTCCTGCACATTACCGGTCGACGGGACGATGGCTACCATTTGCTGCAATCGGCCTTCATGCTGATTGACTGGTGTGACACGCTGCATTTTGAAATCCGCAGCGACGGCATCATCAGCCGCGAAGACTTGAGTTGGGCACTGCCTGCAGACGATTTGTGCACACGCGCTGCCAAAGCCTTGCAGGACGTAACCAGCTGTTCATTGGGTGTGCACATTGGCATTGTGAAATCGGTTCCAGCACAAGCCGGCATGGGCGGCGGTTCGTCGGACGCGGCCAGCACACTGCTGGCGTTAAATCGTCTGTGGGATCTGCAGTTGCCGCTAGAAAAACTAATGGCCATAGGATTGAAGTTAGGTGCCGATGTTCCGTTTTTTCTTAGCGGACGCCATGGCTGGGTTGAAGGCATTGGCGAAAGAATTACGCCAATAGAATTACCCTCCGCGCGGTTTGTCGTGGTGAAGCCGAATGCAGGTTTGGATACGAAATTGATTTTTTCTGATCCCGAGCTAAAACGCGATTCTCAGCCTGCTATAATTTCAGGCTTCGCTGCAAACACATTGACCTTTGGTCGAAATGACTTGCAAGCCGTAGCCCAGAAGTTGTGCCCCGGTGTGAATCAAGCCCTTGCGTGGCTTGCAACACAAGGGCTTTCCGGACGGATGACCGGCTCGGGTAGCGCAGTATTTGCGCACTTGTTGCATGCGGTCGATTTGCAAAGTGCACCCGATGCGATGCAAATCAAGGTGTGCAGTAGCTTGGATGTTCATCCGCTTTTAGGATGGGCAAACAGCGATGGAAATTGATGGTTTAACGGTTGCTAGCGTTCGCTAGGAACCCGTGTAGGGGAGTCGCCAAGTTGGTTAAGGCACTGGATTTTGATTCCAGCATGCGAAGGTTCGAATCCTTCCTCCCCTGCCAAATCTGTTGCTGGACACTGGTCCACAACAGAATGCGCAAAGTTACGACGTAAACCTACACCTTTTCGCTGGAACCCGAATGCAGGCACCCACTCCTCCCGATTTCATGGTCTTCACCGGCAATGCCAACCCTGGCATGGCTGCATCCATTGCTGAGCACCTGGGCATTTCCTTAGGGGCTGCAACGGTTGGTCGTTTCTCCGATGGCGAGGTCACGGTCGAAATCAACCAGAACGTGCGTGCGCGTGATGTTTTCGTGGTGCAAAGTACTTGCGCTCCGACCAATGAAAACCTGATGGAATTGCTGATCATGGTTGATGCGCTCAAGCGTGCGTCTGCCGAGCGCATCAGCGCCGTGATTCCTTATTTTGGCTATGCCCGTCAAGACCGACGCCCACGCTCCACCCGCGTGCCAATCACGGCCAAGGTGGTTGCCAATATGTTGCAAGCTGTCGGTGTGGCCCGCGTGCTGACGATGGACTTGCACGCCGACCAGATTCAGGGCTTTTTTGATATCCCCGTGGACAACATTTATGCATCGCCCGTGTTGCTCGGCGATTTGCGCCAGAAGAACTACGAAGACCTGATCGTGGTCTCGCCCGACGTGGGTGGTGTGGTGCGTGCCCGTGCGCTGGCCAAGCAACTGAACTGCGATCTGGCCATCATCGACAAGCGCCGTCCGCGTGCCAATGTGTCTGAAGTGATGCATGTCATCGGTGAGATCGATGGCCGCAACTGCGTCATCATGGACGACATGATTGACACCGCTGGCACCCTGGTCAAGGCCGCCGAAGTGCTGAAAGCACGCGGCGCCAAGAAGGTATACGCCTATTGCACGCACCCCATTTTTTCCGGTCCCGCCATCGAGCGTATTGCCAACGGCAGCGCACTCGATGAAGTGGTGGTGACCAACACCATTCCTCTGAGCAATGCGGCAGCGCAGTGCCAGAAGATTCGCCAACTTACCGTGGCTCCGCTGATCGCCGAAACGATCCAGCGTATTGCCAAGGGTGAGTCGGTCATGAGCCTGTTTTCTGATCAGGAAAACCTGTTCTGACCTAGGCAAAAGCCAACGCCACTGCATGGTGCAGATGGCGTTTTTTGTTAAACCGGAGTCTCACTGGTCGCGGTGGATTCCTTCAGGAGTAAGTTATGAAATTTGTCGCTTTTGAGCGCGCTAAGCAGGGTACGGGTGCGAGCCGCCGTCTCCGCAATTCCGGTCGCACACCTGGCATCGTTTACGGTGGCACTGGCGAGCCTTTGTTGATTGAGCTGGACCACAACGCTCTGTGGCACACCATCAAAAAAGAAGCCTTCCACGCGTCCGTTCTGGACATGGAACTGGCCGGTACAGAACACAAGGTTCTGTTGCGTGACGTGCAAATGCACCCCTACAAGCAGTTGATTCTGCACATCGACTTCCAGCGCGTGGACGCTACCACCAAGCTCCACATGAAGGTGCCACTGCACTTCTTCGGTGACGACCTGTCGCCTGCTGTCAAGACCGACGGTTGCATCGCCAATCACGTGCTGACCGAAATCGAAGTACTGTGTCTGCCTACCGATCTGCCCGAGTTCATCAAGGTGGACCTGAGCGGTCTGAAGAAGGGCAAGTCCCTGCATTTGTCGGACCTGGTCCTGCCAAAGGGTGTGACCGCAGTGAAGCACGGCAGCAACAACCCCGTGGTGGTTTCCGTGGTGCTGATAGCCGGCGCCGTGGTCGAGGCTCCTGCTGCCGACGCAGCCGCTGCTGCCGCCGCACCGGCCAAGGGCGGCAAGCCCGCAGCCAAGGCAGCTCCTGCTGCCAAGGCCGCACCGGCTGCCAA
>CAIQYP010000043.1 GCA_903876045.1 uncultured beta proteobacterium
TCTCGCTCGAACCCAAGGCGCGGCCACCGCTGACGATGACCTTGGCGGAGGTCAATTCGGGGCGGTCGTTTCTGGCGATTTCAGAGCCCAGAAAGCTCACACTTGTCGATGCTGCAACAGCTGCCAAAGTTTCCACAGCGGCGCTGCCACCGGTAGCCGCCACCGGATCAAAACCGGTGGTGCGCACGGTCAGCACCTTGGTAGCGTCCGTCGCTTGCACTGTGGCCATCGCATTGCCGGCATAAATCGGGCGCTCAAACGTATCGGCGCTGATCACCTTGGTGATGTCAGAAACCTGGCCGACATCCAGCTTGGCCGCCACGCGCGGGGCAACGTTCTTGCCCGACGCGGTCGCGGGAAAAACAAGGTGGCTGTAGTTGGCTGCAATAGCCAGCACCTGAGCCGTGACGTTTTCAGCCAGACCATGTTCCAGCCCAGCATCATCCGTATGAATGACTTTGGCAACACCCGCAATTTGCGCAGCAGCCGCTGCAGCAGAGCCCGCATTGAATCCCGCCACCAGCACATGCACATCGCCACCACACTGGGCAGCCGCCGCAATGGTATTCAGCGTGGCAGCCTTAATAGAGACGTTGTCATGTTCAGCAATAACAAGAGAGGTCATAGATAGGACTTTCAAAAAGAGTGGTTACAAACTGTCCGTCGCAGGGCGGCGTGGCGCTCAGCGCAGCGGCATAAAGGAGGAGCCCGCTCGAGCGGGCGGGTGACAGCCGCGGAGTTGAGTGCCACGCCGTCCTGCGTTCCGCTCACTAAATCTCTAGATCACCTTAGCTTCGTTCTTCAGTTTGTCGACCAGCGCAGCCACATCCGCCACCTTGATACCCGCACTGCGCATCGGCGGCTCCACCACCTTCAGCGTCTTGATACGCGG
Organism: uncultured beta proteobacterium; assembly: GCA_903876045.1. GTDB lineage: Bacteria > Pseudomonadota > Gammaproteobacteria > Burkholderiales > Burkholderiaceae_C > Allorhodoferax. Next base: position 893 of record CAIQYP010000043.1, read on the forward strand.
AGCCACATCCACACCCAGATCTTCTGGTTTGAATGTCTCCATCGGTTTCTTCTTGGCCTTCATGATGTTGGGCAGCGTCACATAACGCGGCTCGTTCAAACGCAAATCGGTCGTGATGATGGCGGGCAGCGAGAGAGACAGGTTTTCCGAACCGCCATCCACTTCGCGCGTGGCCTGCAACTTGCCGTCCACCACAGCAACCTTGCTGGCAAACGTGGCCTGCGGCCAGTCGCCCAACGCGGCCAGCATCTGACCGGTCTGGTTGCAATCGTCATCAATGGCCTGCTTGCCCAAAATCACCAGGCCGGGTTGCTCTTTATCAACCAAAGCCTTCAGGAGTTTGGCCACGGCCAGGGGCTGCAGATCAGCGGCGGTTTCCACCAGAATGGCGCGGTCTGCACCAATCGCCATGGCGGTACGCAGGGTCTCGGCACATTGCGCCACACCACATGACACCGCAATGATCTCGGTGACCACACCCTTTTCCTTCAGGCGCACCGCTTCTTCAATGGCAATTTCGTCAAACGGGTTCATGCTCATCTTGACGTTGGCAATATCCACACCGCTGCCGTCCGACTTGACGCGGACCTTGACGTTGTAATCCACCACGCGCTTTACCGCGACCAATGCTTTCATGCTTGCTGCTCCAGAGGGTTGTATGTGGGTGTTTCTAATTGACGTACACGTCAACTCTTTTGATTGTATGCGGGCTGCCCTGTCATGAACTTTCAGAGACAAGGGCCAATACAAAAATAAAATAGTACGATCGTGCTTTTTTAATTGTACCCAGCTTTAGCGCTGGTGAACCACACGCTGCGGAAAGGGTATTTCGATATGGTTCGTGCGCAATGCCGCCAATATGGCCAGGTTGATATCCGACTTCAGCCCGCCCTGCCCGACCTCGGGGTCGTTGATCCAATAGCCCACAGTGAACTCCAGGCCATCCGCGCCGAAATTGGATAATTGAACAATAGGCCCGGGGTCTCGCAGCACGCGCGGCTGATTTAGCGCTGCCTCCAACAGCAGCGCCTGCACTTGGGCCACATCGCTGTCATAGCCCACCGACACCATAGTCGACTGGTAAACCAGCGAATCGGCCAGCGACAGATTTTCTACGCGGTTAATGATCAGCATCTCATTGGGCACGATGGACTCCCGCCCGGTCAGCGAGCGGATCACCGTGTAGCGCGCATTGATCTGGGTGATCAGGCCCTCAAAGCCATCTACCCGCACGTTGTCCCCAATGCGCATGCTGCGCTCGGTAAGAATCACAAAGCCTGACACATAGTTCGCCGCCAGTTTCTGCAAACCCAGGCCGATGCCCACACCAACCGCTCCACCCAACACCGACAGGGCCGTCAGGTCAATGCCTACAGCAGAGAGCGCAATGATCAGCCCGACGAACATCAGCGCAGCACGTGCTGCATTGCTGATGGCCTTACGCAACGACAACTCGCTACCGGTGGCGTCACGCAGGACGCGCGCTTCGATGCCTGCCGACAGCCACAGCGTAAAGATCAGCACGGCACCGGCCGTAACCGCACCTTCCAGCATATTGCGCAGCGTCAAGTGGCTATTGCCCACCTTCCAGCCGATCTGTTCCAACTCGAGCAGGACCACCGGCAACAGGCCACTGACCCACAGCACCATGATCAGCCAAACCAGCCAGGAAATCGTTTGCTCCAGCGGCCGCACCCATTTCGACTGGGGAAACGCCGCCTGCAGTACCTTGACGCCCACACGTATAACCAACAAGGAAACCAGAACAGGAATGGCGACCTTCAATAGCGCCACCGACACGAACTTGGAGAGCACGTCACGCGCCACAAAAGCCAGACACAGCAACATCAAGGGGAACAACACCCCATCCACATTGCGCCTGCCAAACCAAATGGAGCGTATGTCATCCTGACCAAGGGCGCGGCGCAAGCCGCGTACCAATGCCCAGGCCAGCAGGGCACAAACCACCAGGGCGGCAAACTCAATTAGTACCGAGGTCTGGGTAAAGGCGTTGAGCCAACCTTCGAAATCATCAATCGGTTCAGGTGCGGAACTTTTTTGCGCAAGGAGCATAAATTAAAGACCCTGGGTCACAATTTTCAGATACCTGCCAGCACCCGCACATGGGCTTCCACACTGCGGGCCAGGGCATCCAGGTTATAGCCACCTTCCAGGCAGGACACGATGCGGCCTTGGGCATGGCGCGCGGCCACGTCTTTGAGTTGCTGCGTGATCCAGGCGTAGTCATCTTCCACCAGCCCCATCTGCCCCAGATCGTCTTCGCGGTGGGCATCAAAGCCAGCGCTGATCAATATCAGCTCGGGCTTGAACGCATCCAGACGCGGCATCCATTGGGAGGCGACCAACTCACGCACGGCATCGCCCTTGGTGTAGGCCGGTACCGGCACGTTCAACAAGTTGCTCGCAGTGGAAGCGGCACCGCCATAAGGATAGAAGGGGTGCTGGAAAAAACTCGCCATCAGGATGCGCTCGTCACCTGAAACGATATCTTCCGTGCCATTGCCATGGTGCACATCAAAGTCGATGATGGCCACCCGCTTCAAGCCGTGCCGATCCAGCGCGTAGTGCGCCGCCACGGCCACATTGTTGAAAAAGCAAAAGCCCATGGCCTTGTCGCGGCAAGCGTGGTGGCCAGGTGGGCGAACCGCACAAAAGGCGTTGTCCATTTCACCCGCCATGACCGCGTCGGTGGCAGCAATGGCGGCACCTGCCGAACGCAGTGCCGCATCCCACGTGTGGACGTTGATGCTGGTATCAGGGTCTATCTGGGCATGGGTCGGGCCACCGGCCTGCACCTCGTCGCGCAGACCATCGGTCAGACCGCGCAGCGCTGCCACATGCATGCGGCCATGCGCCAACTCCAGATCGGCAATGGGGGCCAGCGGGGCTTCGCGCCGGTCCAACTGATCGGCAACACCCTGACTGCGCAGGCGCTTGTCTATCGCAGCCAAACGCTCCGGGCATTCTGGATGCCCACTGCCCATGTCATGTTTGCTGCAATCGCTGTGAAAAAAGTAGCCGGTCTTGCTCACGGGAGAACTCACATTTCAGAAAATTCAGGTAACGTCCCGTTATGGACGCTCAACGTACACTCAAAAACCTACTGGATCAGCTTAACACGGTGATAGTGGGCAAACCCGGCCAGATTCAGGACTGCGTAGCCTGCCTGCTGGCCGGTGGCCACCTGCTGATTGACGACGTTCCGGGGGTGGGCAAAACAACCCTGGCGCATGCACTGGCCCGCAGTTTCGGCCTGCAGTTCTCCAGGGTGCAATTCACCTCCGACCTGATGCCCAGCGATTTGTCTGGCGTGTCTGTTTATGAGCGTGGCAAAGAGGCCTTTGTGTTTCACCCAGGGCCGATCTTTGCCCAGGTATTGCTAGCCGACGAAATAAACCGTGCCAGCCCCAAGACGCAGAGTGCGTTGCTGGAGGCCATGGAAGAAAAGCAGGTCTCGGTAGAGGGCGAAACCCGGCCCCTGCCCGAGCCATTTTTTGTCATCGCGACACAAAACCCGCTCGATCAGGTGGGCACCTATCCCTTGCCTGAGTCGCAACTCGACCGTTTCTTGATGCGCATCTCGCTGGGCTACCCGGACCGTGCCGCCGAGCGGGAACTACTCAGTGGAAAAGACCGGCGCGGCATGGTCGATGCGCTGCAAACCGTGATGCAACCCGGCGAACTGAAGCAATTGCAAGCACAAGTACAAGCCGTGCACGCAGCCGCACCGTTGTTGGATTACGTGCAAGACTTAATTGCCGCAAGCCGCTCCGGCCAATGGTTTGTGCAGGGATTAAGCCCGCGTGCCGGAATTGCGGTGCTGCGCGCAGCGCAGGCGCAGGCGTTGTTGAGCGGGCGCGATTACGTGGCGCCGGATGATGTGCAGGCCATTTTGGCGCAGACCATTGCGCACCGGTTAATTCCGGTGGACAGCGCGGCGCGGGGGGCTGAGGAACAAGTTAGGGCGATGTTGGCGGCGGTATCGCTGCCTTGAATTGCGCATTCGGGCGTTAAGGTGGTTTTTTACTTCCCCATTTTTTACTCCCCCATTTTTTACTCCCCCATCCCCCAACCCCTTACCCCCCGTCGGGATAAGGGGAGCTTAAGGCGGACAGCCGATTTGGTTGCTTCGCGTCGGCCAGGGAATTACGGGAGCGGCGTATAAATTCATTTTTTTTGGCTTCGATTTCTAACCTTGTTCCCATTACATTCACGAAGATCGGAATTAGCGCGCCACCTGAGCGTGCAAAAGCGGTGGCAGCATCCCGCGTTTATTTCCCTATTCGGCGCGAAATAGTCAAATGGGCTGTCAGCCTTAA